>CAZUYE010000035.1:0-19031 GCA_964624925.1 uncultured Oscillospiraceae bacterium
TCCCTCCGATACGAAGTAATAAAAAAAGTCGGAGCAAGCATGAACTTGCTCCGACATGGTCCGAGTGTCGAGATTCGAACTCGAGGCCTCTTGAACCCCATTCAAGCGCGATACCAAACTTCGCCACACCCGGATAGCTGACCTGCACTCAAGTCAGCTTGATTACTATACCATAGTTTTCTCGATTTGGCAAGACCTATTTCTCATTTTTTTGAAAAATTTTTGTATCACAGGAGGATGACGGCCTCGCTGACTGGGCAGCAGCCCCGCTCCACGCGGACGGACTGGCCGGTGATGGCGTCGGTATAGTCGCCGTCGGGCAGCGGCACGTCCCGGGCCGTGCCGGGCTGACCCAGCAAGGGGAAGATGCCCACTGCCCGCTGGCCGGGGCCTTGATAGCTGCCCACCACGATGCCGCTGTCGTTATCGGCATGGAACTGGAGGCAGGCATCGGTGGGCAGTCGCTTCTTGATCTGCGCCAGCCGCCCCAGCAGAGGACTGATGTCCTCTCCAGTCTGCCAGTCGACGGTCTCCCGCTCGAACAGGGAGGGCTGGTGGGTGGCGCAGACCTCCTGGCCGTCATAGAGCAGCGTGGTGCCCTTCTGGAAGTAACTCAGGGCCGTCCAAGCCAGCAGCTGTTCCCGCCGGGGGAAGCGATCCGCCGCCCGGCGCTGGTCGTGGTTCTCCAGGCAGGCGAGCTTGTTGTAGCCCGCGGGAAAGCTGAGCTCCTGCAGGTTCAGCAGCTCAAAATAGTGGCTCAGGGGCAGTTGACCGCTGCTGGCCCCTTCGAACAGGGGCCAGATATCGTAGGGATAGAGTACGTCGAAGGCGTCCCACAGTTCGTTGTCCGTGGCGGCGTAAAAGCCCTGCTGGCGGAAGGCTAGGATGTGGCTCAGGTGGACGCTCTCGCCCAGCCAGATGGTGCCGGGGCGCACCTGCTCCACGGCGGCCCGGGCCTTCTCCCAGAAAGCGGCGGGAACGGTGCTGGCCACGTCGCAGCGGAAGCCGTCCACATACTGCGCCCAGAAGCATAAGCTTTCTATCTGATAGTCCCAGAGGCCGGGGACGTCGTAGTCCAGATCCACCACGTCCGTCCAGTCGCCCACCTTGTTGCCCCGGCCGCCGCCGGGCTTCTGATAGAAGTACGCCGGGTGCTCCGCTACCAGCGTGGCATCCGGGGAGGTGTGATTGTACACCACGTCGATGAGGCACTTCATGCCCCGGCGGTGGATCTCCTCCACCAGATGGAGGAAGTCCTCCATGCTGCCGTACTCTGGGTTCACCGTGCGGTAGTCCCGGTTGGCGTAGGGGCAGCCCATGGAGCCCTTGCGGTTTAGCTGACCGATGGGGTGGATGGGCATGAACCAGATGATGTCCACACCCAGGGTGCGGATGCGGTCCAGATCGCCCTCCACGGCCCGGAAGGTGCCCTCCGGCGTGTGGCTGCGGACATAGAGTTCATAGATGACGCTGCGGCGCAGCGCGCTGTTGATGGAATGAGACATATGAATACCTCCTGAACAGAGTTTTAATGAATAATTACAGGCGGCGGATGCTGCTATCATACAGCACCCACCGCCGGATTGCAAGGCGATTATTTCAGCGTTTCGCTGTTGTTGAGCACCGAGGTGCTGTAGAGAAACAGCACGTCCTGATTGCCAAATTCCAGGAAGTTCCCCAGCTGGGCCGGGGAGAGGTAGCGGATATCCACCAGCGTGACCTTGCTGTAGCCCTCCAGCAGCAGGGGAGCCAGGCTGCTGGCAAAGGAATCCCGGAAGATCACCAGCTCCCGATCCGTCTGAGCGGCGGGATTCTCCACCGTCAACAAGGACACGGAACCGGACAGGAACAGCTCATAGGGGTCGCTGCCCAGCCCCTTGTCCATGTCGTACACCGCACCCTGGGTGCCGTTCTCGAAGTTCGTGACCACGCAGCCCTCCAAGGTGTCGCTTGTCAGGTAGTGCACCCGCTCCGGCTCCATGGGCAGGGAAGCATAGCCGCAGTACACGCCGTAGTAGTCCTTGTCCAGGATCTGCTCCCGGTAGTCGGCCCGGACGTCCACGCCCAGCCCGGCGGCCAGGACGTTGGCCGTGTCCGTCAGGCACTCCTGCCGCCAGTGGGCATCGCTGCGGTAATAGTCCTCCAGGGACAGGGTGCCGAAGATGTCGATATAGCTCAGATAGGGAGTCTCCTGCCGGATCTGCTCCACCAGGGCGGCATAGTCCATGGCGGGCCGGCCGCTGCTCTGGGCCATGAAGTAGCCCTTGTCAGGCACCACGGAGAGATAGAGCTTGCAGTCCGTGTCCTTCAGATAGCTGTCATAGACATATTGGAAGCGCTGAGTCGCGTGGCTCACCGACTCCGCCCGCAGGGGGAAGTCCAGCTTGGCGGCGTAGCCCTCCCAGAGGTATACGCCCTCCACGTCCCGCTGCCGGAACAGGTCATAGCTGGCCAGGAAGTGCAGGGTGCGGAACTCCTCCCGCAGGGGAAACTGGTCGGCGGAGAAGCTGTCCACCTGATTGGCCAGCTTTCCGGACAGGGCGTTCTCCAGACTCCACTGGGGCGCCTGGGCCAGGGGCCGCCGCTCCGTCTCGGAGATGGTGTCCGCCGGACGGAGCACCGACCACAGACCGAAGACCAGCAGGAAGCCCCCCAGGAGGCACAGCGTGATGGTATGTTTCCATTTCATGTTGTACCCTCCTCAGAAGCGGAAATACAAAAAGGGATTGGCGGAGCCGCTGACCAGATACGCCGTGCACAGCACCAGCAGCGCCAGAAGCACCACCGGCTCCAGCACATCCAGCAGCTTGCCGCCCCGGCTGAGGGCCCAGCGGTTCACCAGGCGGCCGGGCAGCGGCGTGGAGCCTACCATGGCCAGCAGCAGCACCGGGCCATAGCTGCGCAGGTAGTATAGGGTGCCGCTGCTGCTCAGGGGCAGGTTGCCCAGGCCCAGCATATCCCCGGCGGCGGACAGGGCCGCAGGCAGGGAGCTGGCATCGAACAGCACAAAGCTGAACAGGGCCGCTACCAGCACATAGATGTGCCGCAGCACCGGGAGCTTCTCCAGCACCCGACCCAAAAACAGCTTCTCCAGCATCAGGAACACCGCAAAATACAGGCCCCATGCCACGAAGGTCCAGGCGGCCCCATGCCACAGGCCCGTCAGACCCCACACAATCAGCAGGTTCAGCAGCCGCCGCCACCAATTCACCCGGCTGCCGCCCAGGGGAATATACACATAGTCCCGGAACCAGGAGCCTAGGCTGATGTGCCAGCGCCGCCAGAATTCCGTCAGGCTGCCGGAGATGAAGGGGTAGCGGAAGTTCTCGGCAAAGCGAAAGCCCATGATGCGGCCCAGGCCGATGGCCATGTCGCTGTAGCCGGAGAAGTCGAAGTAAACGTGCATCATATAGGCCGCGGCGTAGATCCAGGTCAGCAGCACCGTTTTTTCGCCGCAGTCCTTATACACCGTCACCAGCTCATAGAGCACGTTGGCCAGCAGCACCTTCTTTCCCAGGCCCAGCACGAAGCGCCGTGCGCCCAGGGCCGCGTCCTCCCGGGTGTGCACCCGGCTCTTGAGCTGGGGTGCCACATCCGCATAGCGGACGATGGGGCCCGCCACCAACTGGGGGAACATGGCGATATAGGCGGCCAGGTCGATGAGGCTGCGCTGGGCAGGCACCTGGCCCCGGTACACGTCGATGACGTAGCTGAGGATCTGGAAGGTATAGAAGCTGATGCCGATGGGCAGGGCGATGCGCAGCAGCGGCACCGACAGGCCCGTCACGGCGTTGAAGCCGGAGATGAGAAAATCAGCGTACTTACAATAGCCCAACAGGCCCAGGCTCAGTACGGCAGACAGGGCCATGAACAGTCTGCGTCGCAGGGGGAAGCGCTCCATCAGCCGGGCAAAGGCATAGCCCTGCAGAATGGAGATCACCATAAACAGCACAAACCTGGGCTCGCCCCAGGCGTAGAACACCAGGCTGCTCAGCAGCAGCGCGGCATTCTTCGCCCGGGACGGGACCAGGAAGTACAGCCCCAGCGCACAGGGCAGAAAGTAAAAGAGAAAGGGCTGACTGGAAAACAGCATCTCTTACAGGATGGGCTCCTCGCAGGCGATCTGAGCGGAGGCATAGCTGCCGGTGATGGCATCGCGGAAGTTGTTGACCTGCTCCTCGCCGCCGAACATCGCCACCACATAGTCGCCCAGGGTGATGACCACCAGCTTGTCGGGGAAGCCGCACATCCACTGACGGCCTTGGATGTTGTTCTGCAGGGCGGTAGCCAGCGCAGCGGCGTCAGCGCCGGAGACCAGGTGATACGCGCCGCAGGTGAAGGTGTTGTTGTTCATCATGTGCATCAAGGAAGCGGCCTCGTCGATCTGGGCGGCCTGGTCAGCGGGGAAGCCCAGGGTGAAGTCCAGGTTGTCGCCGTCATCCACGGGGAAGCTACCGGGGGCGGCGTAGACGGAATTCTCGGCGCTGCCGCCGGCGGCGGCGAACTTCTCGCCGGCATAGGCGTTCCAGGCGGTGTTCATCAGCTCCAGGGCACTGGCGGGGGTGTCGGAGGCGTTGTTGCCGCCGTTATCGCCGTTACCGCAGGCCACCAGGGACAGGGCCAGCACCAGGGCCAGCATCAGGGAAATAAACTTTTTCATGAGAAATACTCCTTTTCGATGTTGCTATCATGTGTTGGTCGTTTTCCGTCCGGCTGTCGAATGGCCAGTCACAGCGGGATTATATCATCCATCCGGTAAAAAAGCAAGGAATATTTGTCGCCGTTTATAATTTGTTTACAAGTGGGGCGGGGCAGGTTCGGCCCAAATCTTGACATTGGCCCGGATTCGTATTATGATTCCCTGGAATATTCGGCGGAAACCGGCCGGAGAGCGGGGAGGAAGTATGAGCAAGCACATTCAGTTATCGGATCATTTCACCATGGGACGGCTGCTGCGTTACACGCTGCCGTCCATCATTATGATGACCTTCACCTCTGTCTATGGCATCATAGACGGCTTTTTCGTGTCCAATTACGCGGGTAAGACCGCCTTTGCCGCGGTGAACTTCATTATGCCCGTGCTGCTGATGCTGGACTGCGGGGGCTTCCTGTTCGGAACCGGCGGCGGGGCTGCCAAAAAGGCCCGCTGAACCCGATAGATACGTACGGAACAAAAAGAGAACATAGCAAAGCGGGAAGGGCAGCAGCCCCTCCTGCTTTGCGTTTACGCACCCCTTTTGTAGGGGCGGACGACTCTGTCCGCCCGCCGTGCGCCCGGAAGAACCCCGCCATCGCCCTGCGGACGGAGTGAACGTATTTTTACCTTTGGAGCAGACGGCGCTTGTCTTTCCATCGAAAATGTGCTACAATATATAATTGAGTGTAATAGCCGGGCCGGTTTGGGCCCGGAGGATGGAAGTGAGACTATGTATCAGCGCTGTATCAAGCGACTGCTGGATATCGTGCTCTCCCTGGCGGGGCTGCTGCTGGCCTCGTGGCTGTTTCTGCTGATCATGCTGGCCATCGAGATCGACGATCCCGGCCCGGTGTTCTTCAGCCAGAAGCGGGTGGGACAGGGCGGAAGGCATTTTCGCCTCTATAAATTCCGCAGCATGAAGATGTCCACGCCCCATGATGTGCCCACGCACCTGCTGTCCGACCCGGAACAGTACATCACCCGGGTGGGGCGGCTGCTGCGCAGGAGCTCCCTGGACGAGATCCCCCAGTTGTGGAACATCCTGCGGGGGGACATGAGCGTCATCGGGCCCCGGCCCGCCCTGTGGAACCAGTATGACCTGCTGGCCGAGCGGGACAAGTACGGCGCCAACGACGTGAAGCCGGGTCTCTCCGGCTGGGCACAGATCTGTGGCCGGGACGAGCTGGAGATCGGGGACAAGGCCCGGCTGGACGGGGAATATGTCCGGCGGCTGAGCTTTGGCTTCGACTGCCGCTGCTTCTTCGGCACGGCGCTGTCCGCCCTGCGGGGCGACGGCGTGGTGGAGGGAGGCACCGGCCAGCTGCATGAAACGGGGAGGGACACATGAAGATCCTGATCGCCACCAACCATTCCTATATGTTCTATCGCTTCCGCCGGGAGCTGGTGGAGGCGCTGCTGCAGGCGGGGCACAAGGTGGTGCTCAGCACCCCCTTTGTGGGCCACCAGGAGGATCTGAAGGCCATGGGCCTGACGTGCATCGAGACGCCCATGGATCGGCGCAGCATCGACCCCCGCAAGGATTTGAGGCTGCTGCGGGCCTATCGGGCGCTGCTGAGGCAGGTGGAGCCGGAGCTGGTCATCACCTATTCCATCAAGCCCAATGTCTATCTGGGCCTGTGCTGTGCCCGGGCGGGCATCCCCTATGTGGCCAACGTGCAGGGCCTGGGCACTGCCTTTGAGCGGCCGCTGCTGTCCGCCGTGGCCTCGGTGCTGTACCGCACGGCGCTGCGCCGGGCCCGGACGGTGTTCTTTGAAAATCAGGAGAATCGCCAGCTGTTTCTGGACAAGAAGCTCGTCCGGCCGGAGCAGACCCGCGTGCTGCCCGGCGCGGGTATCAATCTCAGCGCCTATCCTTTCGTGCCGCGCCGGGACGATGGCGTGTGCCGCTTCCTCTATCTGGGGCGCATCATGCGGGAGAAGGGCATGGACGAGTTCTTTGCCGCCGCCCGGGCGCTGAAGGCGGAGCGGGGTGACGGCGTGGCCTTCGACCTGGTGGGATTTTATGAGGACGGCTACAAGGACACGGTGGAGCAGCTGGCGGCAGAAGGCGTGATCACCTTCCACGGCTTCCAGAGCGAGGTGCACCCCTACTATGCGGCGGCGGACTGCGTGGTGCTGCCCTCCTATCACGAGGGGCTGTCTAACGTGCTGCTGGAAGGGGCGGCCACGGGCCGCTGCCTGATCACCAGCGATATACCCGGCTGCCGTGAGGTGGTGGAGGACGGTGTCAGCGGCTTCCTCTGCCCGGCCCAGGATACCCAGGCGCTGCTGGAGGCCATGCGGCGCTTTGCCGCGGAGCCCTTTGCTCGTCAGACAGAGCGGGGCCAGGCGGGCCGCCGCCTGGTGGAGCAGCGCTTCGACAAGCAGCTGGTGGTGGCCAATACGCTGGACGGCCTGGGCCTGCCCCAGGGCGCGGCGTGCAGATAAGATAGCAATATGGATGACGAGCAGCCCGGACACGGAGATGTCCGGGCTGCATTTATACGCTTTGTTTACACTCTCTTCCACTTGGCGCCGCCGGGGATGTCGGTGAGCTCCACGCCCTGGGCCTTCAGCTCGTCCCGGATGCGGTCGGCCTCGGCGAAGTTTTTCGCCTTCTTGGCCTCGGCACGGGCCCGAATCAGGGCCTCCACCGCCGGATCCTCCGTGCCGTTCTCGCTGATGACGGTGAAGCCACTCTGGGCCGGGGCGGTGGGCTTGGCCTTGCGCTGGGCCGCCGCCTTGTCCAGCAGCTCCAGACCCAACACTTGGTCAAAGCTGCCCAAGGCCGCCAGCTTGGTGGCGTCGCTGGTCTTGGCCTTCAGCACGTCATACAGCACCGTCACGCCCATGGAGGTGTTCAGATCGTTGTCCATGGCCTTGGCAAACTTTGCACGCAGCTCCTCATAGGCGGCGGCGTCCACCTCGCCCTCGCCG
This sequence comes from uncultured Oscillospiraceae bacterium, assembly GCA_964624925.1. Taxonomy (GTDB): domain Bacteria; phylum Bacillota; class Clostridia; order Oscillospirales; family Oscillospiraceae; genus Vescimonas. The sequence continues at coordinate 7,634 of CAZUYE010000035.1, forward strand.
GGCTGCAGGGCGGCGATGCGGCTGATGAGCTTGTTATAGGATACCACAGCGTTATCCAGATTCTCCCAGCTGAACACCAGGCTCTTGCGGTAGTGGCTCTGGAGGCAGAAGAAGCGGTAGGCCAGAGGGTCATAGCCCTTCTCCACCAGCAGGGACACGGTGAGGAACTCACCCTTGGACTTGGACATCTTGCCGCCCTCGGTATTCAGGTGGGCCACATGGCACCAGTGGGGGCACCAGGCATGGCCCAGGTAGCTCTCAGACTGGGCGATCTCGTTGGTGTGGTGGGGGAAGGCGTTGTCCACGCCGCCGCAGTGCAGATCCAGATACTCACCGTTGAACTTCATGGAGATGCCGGAGCACTCGATGTGCCAGCCGGGATAGCCCACGCCCCAGGGGGAGTCCCACTTCAGGGCCTGATCCTCGAACTTGGACTTGGTGAACCAGAGGACGAAGTCGTTCTTGTTGCGCTTGTTGGTGTCCTCCTCCACGCCCTCCCGGACGCCCACGGCCAGATCCTCCTCGTTGTGCTCGTTGAAGATATAGTAGCGCTGGAGCTTGCTGGTGTCGAAATACACGTTGCCGCCGGAGAGGTAGGCATAGCCCTTGTCCAGCAGTCGGGTGATGATCTGGATATAGTCGTCGATGAGGCCGGTGGCGGGCTGCACCACGTCGGGCCGCTTGATGTTCAGGCGGCGGCAGTCCTCAAAGAAGGCGTCGGTGTAGTACTGGGCGATCTCCATGACGGTCTTGTGCTCCCGGCGGGCGCCCTTGAGCATCTTGTCCTCGCCCTCGTCGGCATCGGAGGTCAGGTGGCCCACGTCGGTGATGTTCATGACGCGGTTGACATCATAGCCGGCAAAGCGCAGATACTTCTCCAGAACGTCCTCCATGATATAGCTGCGGAGGTTGCCGATGTGGGCGAAATGGTACACCGTGGGGCCGCAGGTATACATCTCCACATGGCCGGGGGTGTGGGTCTGGAGCTCCTCTTTCTTGTGGGTGGCGGAATTGTACAGATACATGGTGGCTGTCTCCTTCTGGTTGGAATAAAAAAGCCTCCCATGCCCGCAGGCATGAGAGGCGAATAGACTTCGCGGTTCCACTCTCGTTTATCGCTTTTGGCCCCTGACGCGGGCCTGGCGGCGGGCTTCCACATCCCGCGCGCTCCCGGACGCACTTTCGGCCGCAGCCCGCAGGACGGCTTTCAGCCGGTGACCGTCCCTCTCTTGCCGGAGCCGCGCGGCGTACTCTTTCCGATCGTCGCGCTATTTATATATACACTCATTATACCCGCCCTGCCCCCGGCTGTCAAGCGGGGAAAATGCTGGCTTGCTGCGCCGGGTATATCAGGGGGCAGAAAAAGCCAATCGGTTGTACCTGAAATGCCGCAGGACGGGCCCAGATAGGCCCGCCCTGCGACGAAGACAAGAGAAGAGAGTCAATATGGGTGAGGTGAAAAGAGCATGGACAGGGGAGTGGTTCAGCGCAGTGCCTCGGCATCCAGGCTGTTGGCGCACAGGAGCCAGCGCCCGCCCTCTGGGCGCAGGGTCACGGCACCGTCGGCATAGCGCAGGGTCACGAGGCCCTGGGCGTCGCGGTATCCATAGAGGAAGCGGACATAGGCGGGCTGGCCGCCGCCGAGGACGTAGTAGGCATCGAAATCGGCCAGGTAGGTCACGCCGTCAAAGGCGGCGGACTCCAGCTGGGCCAGGCCCAGGCCGGTGCAGCGCAGCAGAAGATCCTCCAGTTCCGAAACCGTCAGGCAGAGGGCACTGTCGGTGTTCAGCTGGCGCAGCGCCTGCTCCGTGGCGGGATGGCCCGCACCAGCGGCAAACAGCGCGGCCACAGGGAAACGGGCGCTGTCTTGGAAGGAGACGGACAGGAACAGGTTGGGGCCCTGCTGGGGCAGGACGTTGAAGAGACTGCCGCCGAACCAGCGCAGCTCCTGCTCCGTCAGCAGCGTAGCCCCCTCGGGCAACTGAGCGGCCTCCGGCGCAGAGGCGGTCTCCTGCCGGGCCGCCGGGGCGGAAAAGCGCACCACTTCCGCGGCGGCGCCGCCGACAGGCGTCTGGCTGTGCAGTCCGCAGGCGCTCAGGCCCAACAACAGGCACGCGATCAACAGGCATACCGTCTTTTTAGTGAGGGTCTTTTTCATGTCGGCTCCTTTCCCGCAAATACACTTACATCTTATGGTACCTCCAGTATACAGGGCGGGAGCGGCGAAATCATCTCAAAACGGTTAAAAATGGTTACAAAGCGGTTACAAAGCGGTAAAAATTTGTAACCTTTTGAGAGAAGAATTATCGCTGCGAGGACTTTTTATCGCCTGGAGACAAAAAAGGCCGCCTCCCGGAACGGGAAGCGGTCATTTTTTCGTGCGTTGGGGCTTACTCGCCAAACTGGCTGGTGATGAGCTCGGCCAGGGCGGTGACAGCCTCCTGTGCGTCGGGGCCGTCTGCGATCAGGGTGATGGCGGTGCCCTTTACGATACCCAGGGACAGGACGCCCAGCAGGCTCTTGGCATTGACCCGGCGCTCTTCCTTCTCCACCCAGATGCCGCTCTTGTACTCGTTGGCCTTCTGGATAAAGTAGGTGGCGGGGCGGGCGTGCAGACCCACCTCATTGTTCACGGTGACTTCCTGTGTAAACATGCGATTGCACTCCTTTTATGAAGCATTCAGGGGAAAAACGGGGATATTAACGGCTCACACTCTATTATATTATACCGGAAACGGGAAAGAATGCAATATTCAAAGCTACAAATTCTCTCGACGCTGTTTGTTAAATTATTCGCCGCTTTCGGCGCTTTTCACAAAGCGCAATCGTTATTTCAGCTCCACCACGGTGACGCCGGCCTCGCCCTCGCCGTAGCGCCCCAGGCGGAAGCTCTTAACGGCTTTGTTGCGGCGCAGCATCTCGTGGACAGCCTTGCGCAGGGCGCCGGTGCCCTTGCCGTGAATGATGGTGACGGTGCCAAGCTTGGCCATGACGGCGCTGTCCAGATAGTTCTCCACCACGCTCTCGGCCTCCAGGGTCTCATAGCCCCGGATGTCCAGCTCGGAGGCGGCCCGGGGGCTGAGGTTCAGCCGGGGGCTGCCACCCGAGGACGGGGGGGAGGTGGTCTTCTTCCGGCCCTGGCCCTCGGACAGGCGCACCTGCTGGGCCTTGACGGTCATCTTCATCTTTCCAGCCTGCAGCAGCAGGGTGCCGTCGCCGTTGACGGCCAGGACGGAGGCGGCCATCTTCACGCCTGGCAGCTCCACATAGTCACCCACCTCGATGGGGCGGCTGGGGGCATAGGCGGGCTCCTGGGGCTCCTGGCGCAGATGCAGGGCTTCCTCCGCCGTTTTCAGGCGGTGCCGCACGGCGGCCTTGGCGTCGTTCATGGCCTGGAAGTCCAGCTGCTTCTGCTGCTGGCGGCGCAGCTCGTCCAGCTGGGCGAAGATCTCCTCCGCTTGGGCCTGGGCCTGGCGGACGATGCGCTTGGCCTCCGCCTCACCCTTACCCCGAGCGTTGTCCTTGGCCTTCTCCATCTGCTCACGGAAGGCCCGGGCCTTCCGTGCGTCCTCCTCCCGCTGCCACCACAGGCGCTCCGCCTCCGCCTGGGCCTTTTCCAGGCGCTGGCGCTTTTCCTCCAGTTGGGTCAGCACGTCCTCAAAGCGGACGGAATCGCTGTCCATCTGCTGCTGGGCTGCCTGGATCACCGACTCGTCCAGCCCCAGGCGCCGGGAGATGGCGAAGGCGTTGGACTTGCCGGGGATGCCGATGAGCAGACGATAAGTGGGGCGCAGGGTCTGCACGTCGAACTCGCAGCTGGCGTTCTCCACCCCGGCGGTGGTCATGGCGAAGGTCTTCAGCTCGGCATAGTGGGTGGTGGCCGCCGTCAGGGCGCCCTTGCTGCGGGCGTCCTGGATGATGGCGATGGCCAGGGCCGCGCCCTCCACGGGATCCGTGCCGGCCCCCAGTTCGTCAAACAGCAGCAGGCTGTCCTCGTCCGCCTCCCGGAGGATCTGCACGGTGTTGGACATATGGGCGGAGAAGGTGGAGAGGCTCTGCTCGATGCTCTGCTCATCGCCCACGTCGGCCAGGACACGGCGGAACACCCGCAGGGCGCTGCCACTGTCGGCGGGGATGTGCAGGCCACACTGGGCCATCAGGCACAGCAGCCCGATGGTCTTCAGGGTGACGGTTTTGCCGCCGGTGTTGGGGCCGGTGATGACCAGGGTGTCAAAGGCGCCGCCCAGCTCCACGGTGACGGGCACCGCCTTGGCCTGATCCAGCAGCGGATGCCGGGCACGGCGCAGACTGATGCCGCCCCGGCGGCGCAGCTCTGGGCGGCTGGCATTGAGTTGGTAACTCAGCTGGGCACGGGCGAAAATCACATCAAGGTGTACTAAAATGTCGTAATCCCACAATATGTTGTCCATTTGGGCGGCACAGGAGGCGGAGAGCTGCCGCAAGATGCGGTCGATCTCCTTCTGCTCACGGGCCTCCAGTTCCTTGAGCTCGTTGTTGGCCTGTACCACGCCCATGGGTTCCACGAACAGTGTGGCGCCGGAGGAGGAGATGTCGTGCACCAGGCCGGGGAGGCTCCCCTTGCACTCGGCCTTCACCGGCACCACGAAGCGGCCGTCCCGCTGGGTGATGAGGGCCTCCTGCAGCACCTTGGCATAGGAGGGGGAGGAGATGATCCGCTGGAGGATCTGGCGGCCCTTGGAGGCGGCCAAGCGCATTTTCCGCCGGATGTCGGCCAGCTCGGAGCTGGCGGTGTCGGCGATGGTCTCCTCGTCCAGAATGGCGGAGTGGATCTGCTCCTCTAAGTACTTGTTGGTGTGGAGGCCGGAGAACAGGCGATCCAGCACCGTCTCATCCCCCTGGCGCTGGGCATCGTAGTCCTGCACCCGGCGGCTGGCCGTCAGCACGCCGGCGATGTCCAGCAGCTCCCGGGTATTCAGCATACCACCGTGGTCGGCCCGGGTTAGGGCGGCAGACACGTCCTTCACACCGGAGAAGGAGGGGCTGCCATGGAGGCCTAGGCGCTCCTTGGCAGCGTCGGTCTCGTCCAGCAGGCGGGATACGTCCTCCGTCTGGTCGGAGGGACTCAGGCGCAGGCAGCGCTCCTTGGCCGCCGGACTGACGGCCTTGGCGGCCAGCATCTCCAGCACCGCCGGGAGCTCCAGGGTGCGGATGGATTTTTCAAATAAGTCTGTCATATCATATATCCTCTTGGGGTAAGATGCTCTTATAGTAGTCTAAGGTGCGGAAGCTGCGCTCCAGCTGGGCGGAGACGAAGGCATCCGCCGCGTGGTCGAGAGCGGCCAGGGAGGCCGGGGGCAGGGTGAAGCTATACAGCCGTTTGGCCGGGGCATAGAGGGCATAGCGCAGGGCGGCCAGGGCGGCGGCATCCAGGGGCAGGGACAGCCCTCCCTTCTCTCGGCAGGCAGCGCAGTGAACAACGCCGTGCAGCACGTCCAGCATGGGCTTCTCCGGCTCCGGCGCACCGCAGCGGGCGCAACTTTCGGCCAGGGGCTCATAACCGGCCAGGGCCATCAGCCGCAGCTGAAAGGCAGGCTTGACCAGCTGGGTGGACTTGTGGAGCTGGGAGAGGGCATAGAGTGCGTTGAGCAGCAGGGACAGCGCCTCGCCGCCGAAGCCCTCCGACACGGCCTCCGTCAGCTCGGCAAAGTAGGCCGCCAGGCTCAGGGCCTCCAGATCTTGCCGCAGGCCGCCGAACAGCTCCAGGGTATTGGCTTCGTCCAGCATCATCCACTGGCCCTTTTCATACAGGGTCAGCTCCGAATAGGCCAGCAGCTGGCAGGCCGCCGCCACCCGGCTGCCCTTGCGCCGGGCACCCCGGGCGATCACCGACAGCTTGCCCCGATCCGCCGTCAGGACGGTGAGGATCTTGTCCGCGTCCCGGGTATTCGTCTCCCGCAGCACCAGGCCCCGGGTCACATATCGCTGCGGCCCCATGGGCCCGCCTCCCTTCCGCATACAGCAGGTACAGCTCCGGCGCACCGGTCTGCATGAACAGGTTCCAATAATCCGTCATCACGCCGCCACCTCCGCCTATAGCTTGGCTGCGGAGGGCGGGATTATGGGTGGCAATTTTTACTGCTCGTCGTAGCCCTGGGCGCGGATGAAACTCACATTGTCACGCCAGTTTTCCTTTACCTTCACCCAGGTCTCCATATAGACCTTGGTGCCCATGAATTTCTCGATATCCCGGCGGGCCAGGGAGCTGATGCGCTTGAGCATATCCCCGTGCTTGCCGATGATGATGCCCTTGTGGCTGGCCTTTTCGCAGTAGATGGTCACGTCCAGGTCGATGATGCCGCTGTCCTCCCGCTCGGTGAAGCGGGTGACCTCCACCGCCGTGCCATGGGGGATCTCCTTGTCCAGGCACAGCAGCATCTTCTCCCGCAGGATCTCGGCGCAGACCTGGGCATCGGGCTGGTCGGTGGTCATACCGTCGGGGAATAGCTGGGGCCCCTCCACGGCGTAGCCCTGGAGCTGAGCCATCAGCTCGTCCAGGCCGTCGCCGGTCTTGGCGGAGAGGGGGATGATGGCATCGAAGTGGTCATAGGCCTGGCTGTAGGCGGCGATGACCTCCAGCAGCGCGTCCTTTTTCTCCACGGTGTCGATCTTGTTGATGCACAGCACGCAGGGCAGGCCCTCCTCCTGGATGCGCTGGAGCAGGATGCGCTCCGGCTCGCCCACATGGGCGATGGGCTCCACCAGCAGCAGGGCTGCCTCCACCTGTTCCAGGCTCTCCCGTACCACCTTGACCATATAGTCACCCAGGCGGGAGCGGGGCTTGTGCAGACCCGGGGTGTCCAGCAGGATGTACTGGGTGTCCTCCCGGTTCAGCACGCCGTAGATCCGGTTGCGGGTGGTCTGGGGTTTGTTGGAGACGATGGCGATCTTCTCCCCCACCAGGGCGTTGGTGAGACTGGATTTGCCCACGTTGGGGCGGCCACAGATGGTGATCATGGCGGTTTTGGTGATGTTCATAGGTGATCCTCAACTTTCTTTTGAGCTATTTTTATGGTCACGGCAGGGCTCAGCCCAGCCGGTCGCCGTTTTGCACGGGCTTGTCCGGCGCGATGAGCACCACGCCGTCCTGGGAATAGGTGCCCAGCACCAGTACCTCGGAGAAGAAATTGGCGATCTGCCGGGGCGGGAAATTCACCACCGCCAGCACCTGTTTGCCCACCAGATCCTCCGGGCTGTACTGCTGGGTGATCTGGGCACTGGAGCGCTTTTGCCCAAGGTCCGGGCCAAAGTCCAGCAGCAGCTGATAAGCGGGCTTGCGGGCCTTGGGGAAGGGATGGGCCTCCAAAATGGTGCCCACCCGGATGTCCAGCTTCATAAAATCATCAAAAGTGGCTAGTTCCATGGTGTTCCTCCTTATCGCTCCAGGCCCAGCAGGGCCATGATGGCCTCCTCCCGGGCACGCATTTGGGCCTTCATGGGCCCCTCGTCCAGATGGTCATAGCCCAGCAGGTGCAGCACCGAATGGGTCACAAGATACGCCAGCTCCCGCTGACGGCTGTGGCCAAAGTCCCGGGCCTGGGCCGCCACGCGATCCATGGACAGCACCATGTCACCCAGGGGCAGCAGCCCCGTACCGGGGTCGGCGTCCTCGGAGTCGGGCAGCTCCCCCGGGGCCAGCTCGAATTCCGGGAAACTCAGCACGTCCGTGGCCCGATCCACGCCGCGCATTTCCAGGTTGATGCGGTGGATGCCGTCGTCGTCCGTCAGCAGTACGTCCACCTCGCAGGGGAGCTTCATGCCCTCCGCCTCCAGCGCCGTGCGGATGGCCCGGCGGATCAGGGCGCAGGTCTTGTCGCTGTCGGCGCCGGGGATGTCCGCCGTGACGGGAATATAGTGTGTTTTTCTCATTTCTTTTTCTCCTCAAAGCGGGCGTATGCCTCGATGATCCGCTGCACCATCACATGGCGCACCACATCGGCCTTGCCCAGCTGGCAGATGGCCACGCCCTCCACGCCCTTGAGCACCTTCATGGCCTCCTTCAGACCACTGGGCTTGTCGCCGGGTAGGTCGATCTGGGTGATGTCGCCGGTGATGACCACCTTGGAGCCGAAGCCCATGCGGGTCAGGAACATCTTCATCTGCTCCCGGCTGGTGTTCTGGGCCTCGTCCAGGATGATGAAGCTGTCGTCCAGCGTTCGGCCCCGCATATAGGCCAGGGGCGCCACCTCGATGTTGCCCCGCTCCAGATACTTCTGATACGTCTCCGCCCCCAGCATATCGAACAGCGCGTCGTACAGCGGCCGCAGGTAGGGATCCACCTTGCTCTGCAAATCGCCGGGCAAAAAGCCCAGCCGCTCCCCGGCCTCCACGGCGGGACGGGTGAGGATGATGCGGTTGACCTGCTTGTCCCGGAAGGCGGCCACCGCCGCCGCCACCGCTAGATAGGTCTTGCCGGTGCCAGCGGGGCCCACGCCGATGGTGACGGTCTGCCTGGCGATGGCGTCTACGTACTGCTTTTGGCCGATGGTCTTGGGCTTGACAGGGCGGCCCTTGGAGGTGATGCAGATCACGTCCTGGGTCAGCTCCCCGATGCGCTCGGACTGGCCGCTGCGGCACAGGCCCACCACATAGCGGACGTGCTGCTCGCTGATACTCTCCCCCTTGGCGGATAGGGTCAGCAGCGCCTGCACCGCCTTCTCCGCCAGCATTACGTTCTCTGGCTCGCCGGATACGACGATCTCCCCGCCCCGGTTCACCACCGTGACCTGAAACTCCGCCTCCAGCAGGCGGATGTTTTCATCGAAGGAGCCAAACAGGTTGATGGTCTCCTCCATGCGCTCGATACCGATGCGCTGCTCCATAGGACATTCCTCCCCATCTCGTGTACATATCAGTCCGGCAGGGGTTGCTCCCGGCCGATCTGCTCCAGGCACTCTGCCCGCAGCGTCACCAGCAGCCGATCCCCGGCCTCCACGGCCTCCGTCCGGCTGGAGGTCAGCGTACCCTTCTCCCCCAGCAGCTGCGCCAGCTGCCAGCGCAGCAGGGACTCTCCCTCCGCCCGGGCCTCCTCCACAGGGCGCTGCACCCTGCGCAGCTCATACCCGGTGATGGTTTCCCTGACCAGAGTCAGAGGTAGGCGGAAGCCCCAGGGCAGGGTCAGGGCCTTATACTGCACTATTTTATCACAGTCTGCCCCGCTTGTGCACCCCTTTCCATAGAATTTTATGCGGTTTTTGCCGACATCCAGGGCCCAGCGGGTGTGGGAGGCGGTTTTCGCCCCGGTCTCCGCCGCCGCCAGGGGCACGGAGACCGTCAGCTCATACCAGGTGCGGGCCCAGACGCGGCCCATGCCGTGCTGCCAGCGCTGTCCGCCGCCGGGCAACTCCACCGCGCCGGAGATCAGCAGTTGTCCCTCTGTCACGGTGCTGCCTGGTTCCACCATAGCCTGGCCGCTCAGGGCCTCCACCCGGGTTACCAGCCCCGCCCGCCGGGCCACCACGTTGCCGATGACCTTCTCCTGCACCGGCGTATCGCCGGTCACACGCTCCACCACCTGCACCTGGGCCACGCAGCCCCGCACGTTCACCGCCAGCCACACCAGCTCCGGCAGTTGCAGCAGCGCCCGGCTGCGCAGCTGCTTCTGGTCAATGTCCAGGCTCCGGGAGCCGATGGTGACGCCGCAGTCCTCCAGCACTCGCAGGACGCGCTCCCGGGGCACGGTCTCGTTGCCGCTGACCTGAAACTCCCAGATGGTGAAGTTCCCCTCCACCAGCAGCCCTGCCACCAGCAGCAGTCCCGCCAGCAGGGCATAGCGCCGCCGCAGACGGCCCAGCAGGCGCGGCGCGCCATGCTCCCGCAGCGTCGTCACCAGGGCACCGCTGTGCCGGGCGATGTGGCGCAGGCGATGCAGGCCCCGGCGGGTGGTGCGCAGACGCATCGTCACCGGCGAGCACCACTGCAGGGCCCAGAAGGGGACATCCTCCGCTGCGCAGCGGTTCAGCAGCCGTTCCGGTTCCCCGCTCTCCACCTCTACCAGCACGCTGCCCCGCAGGAAGTTCGCCAGGCGCTTATACATGGCCACCTCCCGCCTCCCGCAGTTCCACCGCCGCCAGCTGCCCCCGAATCCGCAGCTCCTCCCCGGTCATGGCCACCAGCTCCAGGCCGCTGCCCAGCAGGCAGATGGTCAGCCTGCCGCCGCCAATCTCGATGCGCTCCGTGCTGTAGGACAGCACGCCGCGATGTTGGGACATGAAAAACTCTCGATCCCCCACCAGCTCCAGATGGGGCACACCGGCCGGAAGATCCTCTGGAAGATCCAGCCGCTCCAGGGCCGTTTGCCGCAGCCGCCCAATGCCTCCGCGCTCCATACCGCGCCTCCTCTCTGTCTGTGCACTGTATGCGCCGGGCCGGGGAAACTTGCACGTCCCGAGGGCGTTTTCGCCGGGGAACGGCTATCAGACTGACACGCTGAAAAAACGGTTGACATTTTTGGAAAAAGGTCTAATATGGATAGTATAAAGCTACCCAATTTTTGTGTAGAACATAGGAGGTCACCGGTATGAAATTCTCTTCCAAGGTCCAGAAATGCGGCCTGTCCCCCATGCGCAAGTTCCATCCCTTCGCCGTGGCGGCGGAGGCCAAGGGCAAGAAGATCTACCACCTGAACATCGGCCAGCCCGATATCGAGACGCCCAAGGCGTATTTCGAGGCCGTGCGGGACTTCTCCCTGCCGGTGCTGGAGTACGCCCCCTCTCCCGGTATGCCCGTGCTGATCCAGGCCATCCAGAAGTACTATGACAAGCTGGATATGCACTATGAGGCCGGCGATATCCTCATCACCAACGGCGGCTCCGAGGCTCTGCAGATCGCCTTCAACTGCATCCTGGATGACGGCGACGAGATCCTCATCCCCGAACCCTTCTACCCCAACTACAACACCATGGTCCGCACCTGCGGTGCGTCCATCCACCCCATTCCCACCAGCCCCGAGGAGGGCTATCGCTACGCCGACCGGACCCGCATCGAGGCCCAGATCAACGAGCACACCCGGGCCATCGTGTGCACCAACCCCGGCAACCCCACCGGTGTGGTGCTGACGCCGGAGGAAATGCGGATGCTGGTGGACGTGGCCAAGGAGCACGACTTGTTCATCATCGGCGACGAGGCCTACCGCGAGTTCGTCTATGCCGGTGAGCCCCTGCAGTCCATGGGCCAGTTCGACGACGCTGCCGAGAACGTCATCGTCATCGACACCGTGTCCAAGCGCTTCTCCGCCTGTGGCGCCCGCATCGGCTGCATGATCAGCCGCAACAAGGAGCTCATGGCCCACGCCATGAAGTACGCCCAGTGCCGCCTGTCCGTGCCCACCCTGGATCAGGTGGCTGCCGCTGCCCTGTAC
>CAZUYE010000036.1:0-15435 GCA_964624925.1 uncultured Oscillospiraceae bacterium
TCGACCAGAAGGTGGAGGAGACGCTGATCCAGCCCACCTTCATCACCATGTACCCGGTGGAGGTGTCCCCCCTGGCCAAGCGCAGCCCCGAGGATCCCCACCTGACTGAGCGCTACGAGATGTTCATCTGCGGCTGCGAGATGGGCAACGCCTTCTCCGAGCTCAATGACCCCATCGATCAGTATCAGCGCTTCAAGGCCCAGGCGGAGAAGCGCGCCAACGGCGACGAGGAGGCCGACATGATGGACGAGGACTTTGTCCTGGCCCTGGAATACGGTATGCCCCCCACCGGCGGCCTGGGCTTCGGCATCGACCGCTGCGCCATGATGCTCTGCGGCGCCGACTCCGTCCGCGACGTGATTCTGTTCCCTACCATGAAGCCGCTGGACTGAAAACCAGTTGCAGCACAACGGAATACACCTACAGGGCCACTCATTTTGCGACACTTTTACGATAAATGACGAGAAACTCGGGCGGCAGGTAAACAGAAAAGCGTAACGCAATAAGAAGAATCATTGCGAACCGGAAGTAACGCACCCAAAAGGCAGACGGTAAAGCTACCGTCTGCCTTTATTTATGCCCAGGGACTCACAGGAGGCCGCTGGCTGCACCCTTGGAGAGGGGCATTCCCTAAAAAAGATCGCTCTGACCGTGGCCTGACCGCTCTGGTGAGTCCCAGAATGAGCGGGCGCTAAAAAAATGAGAGCACACTCTGCAAAGAGCGGCTCTCATCTGTGATGCGATTGAATTCGAGGAGAATCAATCTGAATTTCTCATGAACTTGTTTATCCGATATACCTCACATAAGTTTTCAATGTGTTATTCATCACGGGATCGTGGCCTTTGTTCTCCATCAAATAGTTGGAACGCAGGACATAGCAGTGGCAGAGCACGGCCTTGGGTGATTGGAGAGATACATATTCTTCACGATGGTTTGATTGCCAACTCCCGGCGCGATAACTTCGAGCAAAATAAAACCTATTTCCAGCTTGCTGAAGAACTCCAGGAATGTGCAGCCACTATTACGAAAGAACTGCGTAAACTGTCCTATGAACGGAGCTTGAGTAGCGCAAAGAAAGCCGTTGTTGAAGCGGCCATTGCGGACGATGTCAATGGCCTTCGATACCAGTGCTTTCTGGCACAAATGCAATACAATGCTGCTCATGTCCTATGAGCATCTGGCAGACAGACCGAAAGGCGATTTCCGAATTGATGAAGCAATTCTGTTCAGTTTTCCAGAGGAGGATCTCATCATCATTGGTGTTAAGCCGCGCGTTCTTTGCGTTTGTCAAAGAAACCCAGCTGCCAGCTGATGCACAGCTGGGCCTGCGGCACGCTTATGCCCGGCACATCACGCCGGGCGCGGAATACAGGTAAAAAAACGCCATTGTTAAATTATTATGTATTATACAAAACACATTTCTCTTGTTATATTCTACAAAAACGAAAATCGCATTACATTTTTTGGGGGGAATACGCTTGCTTTTTTCGTATGGTCAGGCTATAATCGATAGGGACGCAAATGCGGTATCGTGGAAATGTACAAAGACCGGGTATTTACAAAAATTGGTGAGCCTCTGGACGGCAAATTGGAATGGCGGCGGATCGCCCCGGAAGAGCAGACCAGATGCAGGTGCTATTTTTTAGCGGTTTTCCTGGGTTGCACGGAATTATTGAGCAGGAAAATGGCATAAACAGTGAGGGGTGAGGGTGAGGAAATGCAGGAATACTCAGTTCTGATGTCCGTTTATCATAAGGAAAAACCGGAGTACTTTTATATGGCCGCGCGCAGTATGCTGGAGCAAACGGTTCCCACGGATGACTTTGTGATCGTGTGCGATGGCCCGCTTACGGAAGAGCTGGACGAGGTTTTGGAACAACTCAGGACAGAGGCGCCGGACGTGATCCACCCCGTTCGCTTGGAAAAGAATATGGGGATCGGTTATGCGGCAAATGTGGGAGTACAGGCATGCAGACATGAACTGATCGCCAAAATGGATGCGGATGACATTTCGATACCCGACCGTTGTCAGCGTCAGCTGGCGATGTTTGAGGAGGATCCGGAGTTGGCTGTTTGTGGCGGCTATATCGAGGAGTTCGAGCAGGATCCGGAGCGGCCTTTTGATATGCGCACCGTGCCACAGAGCAGCGGGGAAATCTATGCGTTTGGCCGCCGGCGCCAACCCTTTAACAACATGACGGTTATGTATCGCCGGAGCGTGGTGCTGGCCGTGGGAGGATACAGTGATCTGCGCAGGAACGAAGATTTCGATCTGTATGCGCGCATGATATCATCCGGCTATAAAGGAGCGAACCTGCCGATGGTGATTGTCAAAGCCAGAGTGGACAAGGAGGCCAGACAGCGGCGCAAGGGTATGGATACTTTGAAGGGCTGTGTTTATTCCCGCTGGCGGGCCTATAAGATGGGCTACGCAAGCCTGGGAGATTTTCTCTATTGCGTGGCGGGGCAGTTGTTTATGGTGTTGTGCCCGAGAAGGCTGCAGCAGTGGATCTATGCAAAGCTTCTCAGAACGCAGTGCCGCACGGCGGATGAAAAACAGTCATCAGAGACGGCTTATGATGTAAATGTGTGAGTTCAGAGAGGGAAAACAGCACATATGGAGAAGACAACCCTGACACGGCACCAGCTGGCCATGCTGGAGATGCTGAGGGAGACAGATAGGATCTGCAAAAAGCACCGCATTCGGTATATGCTCTTTGCGGGAACGGCGCTGGGTGCGGTCAGGCATGGCGGCTTTATCCCATGGGATGACGATCTCGATATTCTCATGCTCCGGGAGGAATATGAGCGCTTTTTGCGTGTGGCGCCGAAGGAGCTGGACGAAAGGTATTGTGTCCAGAAGGAGTTTTCTGCCCATTGGCCCATGTTCTTTTCGAAACTGCGGATGAACGGGACGACGTGTATGGAAAAATTTCATCCCAGAGATCCGGAGATGCATCAGGGTGTGTACATAGATATTTTCCCCTGTGATAATTTGTACAACCATGCACTGCTGCGCCGCGCACAGTATGCCGCGTCGAAGCTGGTGATAGCAAAAGCGCTGTATCAGCGGGGCTATGAGACCGGGAGCCTGGCGAAGAAGCTGCTGATGCAGCTGAGCAGGCTTGCACCCACGGGATTGCTGCGCCGGTTTGTCCAGGCGCGTGGGGCAGGGAGCTCGCGCATGATGCATACTTTTTTGGGGGCCTCCTCCCGGTACAGCCGGAGCATTTATCCGCGGCCATGGCTGCTGGAGACCGATGCCGTGGCATTTGAGGATGGAGTATTTCCGGTATCGGCCCATGCCGACGAATTGCTGACAACGCTGTATGGGCAGTGGCGGCGCGTGCCGCCGCCGGAGGAGCGGGCCTGCAAGGTACATGGTGCCATCGTGGATCTGGATCGGCCCTATACGGACTATCTTGCGCAGCAGCAAGACATGAAAATTGAGGTATACAGCCGGAGTATCCGGTGATACAGCGGGGGGTGGGTGAATATGGAGCGAATAGAGGTTGTCTGCGTCACCATGGGGCAGCAGGATCTTTCCAAAACGGAACAGATGCATATCACGGGGGACGTGGTTTTTGGCAACCAGGCGGATACCTGCCGGAAGGACGAGCGATCCCGGAATGGGCAAACGGTGAAAATGATCACGACGGATACCCGCGGCGTCGGAGTGAACCGCAACATCGCCCTGCTGCACGCGACTGGCGACATTTTACTGCTGGCGGATGATGACATATGCTATGCCGACGGATATGAGGAGGGCGTACGCCGGGCCTATGCGCTGCACCCCGATGCGGATATGATCATCTTCTCCATGGACATTACCCGGAACGGGCAGGTGATCCGACAGGTGAAAAACCGGGATGGCCGCCTGCGGCTGTACCGGGCCCTGCGCTACGGAACCTGTGTCTGTTCCATCCGCAGAGAGAGCCAGCGGCGGGCCAATATATGGTTTTCAACGTTGTTCGGCGGCGGCACAAAATATGCCCACGGCGAGGATACCCTGTTTATCCGTGATGTATTCCGCCGGGGGCTGCGGGTATATACCAGCAGCTTTTGCCTTGGCAGCTGCGCAAAAGATACCTCCACTTGCTTTCGCGGGTTCGACGAGAAGTATTTCTATGACCAGGGCGTCCTGTATCGGGCGGCCTTCGGCCTGGCGGCGGCCCCGCTGTGCCTGCGCTTTTGCCTGAGGCGGCACAGCGCGTATAAAAACGAGATGCGCTTCTCTGCCGCTCTTCGGACCATGCTGCGGGGAACGGGGGAGAGGATACTTGGTTAACAGGAAGCAAACAAATATGCAGGCCTTTTTTTCAATTATTATACCGGTATACAATACAAAAGATTTTTTGAATGAATGTGTTCAGAGCGTTTTGGGGACAGCCGTGCCAATCGAGATTATCCTTGTAGATGACGGCTCAAGCGATGGATCGTCTGAGCTGTGTGATTTTCTCAGCGCATCAGATAAAAGAATCGCGGTTGTACACCGGAAGAACGGGGGGCTATCCGCCGCAAGAAACACGGGGATTTTGGCTGCCACAGGGGAATATATTGTTTTCCTGGACAGTGACGACTATCTCGCTCCGGGCGCCCTTGATGACCTGGCCCGTTGCCTGCAGGCCCATTTTGGAGCAGATGTTCTCATTACAAGAGTGACGGAATTCTTTCCGGACGGAATGGTTTTGGACAGGGATCCACGAATGGAGCGTTTCGTTTCTGAGCTGCCCGACAAAGCGACAAAGAACGAAGCCATGGAATGGGTGTTTCACCATAGCGATTGTGCGTCTATCGCACCTCGGTTTATTGTCAGGACGTCCTTTTTGAGGGAGAAAGGAATATGCTTCGAGGAAGGCCGGCTTCATGAGGACGTAGCCTGGACGGTTGAACTGATGGCGTATGCGAATGCGTTTTGTTTCTATACGAAGCGGTGGTATTACTACAGAAAGGCAGTAACGAGTTCGATATCCGCCAATGTTCAGATAAAAAACATAGAAGATGTCATTTATTTTACAAAAAAATATCTTCCCATGACAGGGTTTGATGACTTAAATGCGGAGCAGAAAGAACGGATTCGGGAATCCCTCTCCTCTGGGTGCTGCTACTCTTTGGGTAAACTGGCTGGACTGAGCAGAGAAAGCAAGCGGCAAGCGGCCAAATCGCTGGGATCTGCAGATATATTATCTCATACAAAAAAACCGAGGCATCGTTTGTTTGTATTCTTTATGCGATTGGTCGGCTGCCAAAATGCCATTATGTGTTTGACGGCGATTCTGGAATGTAAGATGAGGGTGAAATCTATTGCAAGCTTTACAAAATCGTGAAAAAAACGAAGAGAAGTGGCTGATTCTGTTTTGCTTTTTGGCAACGTTTTTTTTCATTGCCAGCTTGTTTATAGGCGTATTTGTATATCCGTGCTTTGCGATATATGTGGCTGCGGTTCTTATACTGGACAACAGCAGAATGTTCCGCTTTTTGCTGTTTACGTTTTCCTTTGCGGTAGCATTCAAAGTGTCGGGTGAAAGCATGTCGTTCTTCACATTGGTGGAACTCGTCGCTTTTATGAAGCTTGTCATTGGCAAAAGAAAGTTCCAGATTCCTTTTTTGGCATCGATCCTGTTATTGACAGCGGAGATGCTTATCAGTTCGTGGATCTGCATAGATGTCATTAAAATTTTGCTGGAGCTGTCCCTGTTTTACTTTTTTGCGGTGGACTATAATTGCGAAGATGTCCACAAATATTCATCTTATTTTATTGCCGGACTCATCGTGTCATCCGCTGTCGGGGCATTTAAAGAGCGGATACCAAGACTTCTGCAAATGTATGATGACTTGAATTATGAGTGGATCAACGGAGAATATACCATTCGTTTCAGCGGAATATTTAATGATCCCAATTACTTTGCGATTCCGGTGACATTGTGCGTGGTGGTGCTTTTGTCCGTCCTGATGTGCGGCAGTTCGACAGGCAAAGGGCGGTGGCTGCTCGTATTTGGCATGATATCCATGCTTGGCTTCGCGACAATCAGCAAGTCGTTTTTCCTGGTGTACTTTGCCATTGTCCTGATGTATGCATTTTTCGCAAAGTCTGAAAAAAAGCCATTGAAGCTCATTGTGGTGATCGCCGTATTACTTGTCTTGCTGGCATTTAATCCTTTTGGCCTGCTTGATGGGATACTCGCCCGTTTTGAATCAACAGATCTGACAACAGGACGTACCCATATATGGGGGTATTATATCACGGCCATTGAAGAGAGCTGGACGACACTTCTGCTGGGGTATGGCGCCAATGCCCCGTATGTTCGCAGAGCTGCGCACAATATGTATATTGAAACGGTATATTACCTCGGACTCATAGGAACGATCTTGTTTTTCGCAGTTTTACTGATTATTGTGCGCACAAATGCCTGTCGGTTTAAAAGAAATATACTGAATTATCTCGGCTTTGGAACGATGGCGGCGCAGTTCTTCATGCTGTGCGGACTCAAGGCTTATGAACTTCCATTTTATCTGATGGTTGCCTACATGGTTTATAATAATGATTATGCCAGTGGTTCGGTGTTGATAGGAGGAACATGTGAAAACGCGCATATGCAGGAAAATATGGAAGGCAGTTAGATATTGGATACCCCTTACAACGGTTCTTGCGTTGATGTCATTGCTGCAAAAAACCGTGTTTCGGGGCATTTATCGAAGAGAAATATGGCTTGTTGCGGAAAAACCTTCGGAGGCCAGAGACAACGGATCGGTTTTTTTTCGTTGGGTCAGAGAGACGCATCCAGAAATCAACTGCTTTTATGTTATAGAAAAAACAGGGGTAGACTTGGAATCTGTCAAGCCTCTGGGTAATGTTATATACCGTAATTCACTTAAACACCTGTGGTATTATCTTGCCGCTGAAAACAGCATCAGCTCGCAGATGTCGGGAGCGTATCCATACGAAGTCAACAGCAAGTATATGAAGATCATAAGGCGCTTGAAAAATCCAGGGCAAAAGTGTATATTCCTGCAGCATGGGATTACCTACCGGGCCGTTAACGCAGGTTCTCTGTTTTACAGCAGCGGCGTGCATGATTTGATCGTTACGGCCGCCGAAGCGGAAAGAGATTTCTTTATTCAATACTATTCATATCCACCTGAGAAAGTCGCCAATATCGGCTTTTGCAGATTTGACAGGCTGAAAAAGCAGCCGTACGAAAAAACAGTATTGCTCATGCCAACCTGGAGAACATGGCTCAGCAATATGGAAAAGGAAACAGTGGGAGAGCGTGAAACGGCTCAATTCGAGAGCAGTGAGTTTTTCACAAAATACAGCACACTGTTAAAGGATCCTGTGCTTTTGGATATGCTGGAGCGATACGGATATAAGCTGGTGTTTTATCCACACTACCGGCTGCAACCATTTATTGCATCTTTTTCCCCCTGCGGGTCGAAAAACGTGATTATCGCGGGAAGGTCATCCTATAACGTGCAGGAGCTTTTGCTTACGAGCGGCTTGCTCGTAACCGATTATTCCAGTGTGTTTTTCGACTTCGCCTATTTGAAAAAGCCGGAGATTTTCTTCCAGTTCGATGTGGAACGCCATAGAAGCTTCCATTATGGCGAGGGCTATTTCAGCTATGAGAACGATGCCTTTGGCCCGGTATGCCGCAGCGAGGATGAGCTGCTCAGACAATTGGAGAAGTATATGCGAAACTGCGTGCCGGAGCAGGAATATCTGGAGCGTGTGGATTCCTTCTTCACACACAGAGATGAAAAGAATTGCGAAAGGACCTATGAGGCGATTCGGGCGCTGCATGGTGCAGACAGGTAACAAACATTGAAATCAAGACGCAAAAAAACCTACATAAATACCGCGATGTCCCTGCTCCAGGAGCTGGTGGGTATTGTGTGCGGCCTGATTTTGCCGCGACTGATCTTGCAGCATTTCGGCTCGGCCTATAACGGGATCGTGGCATCCATTACGCAGTTCCTCAGCTGTGTGACGCTTTTGCGGGCCGGCCTGGGCGGCGTGACGAGAGCGGCGTTGTATAAGCCATTGGCGGAGGGAGACCAGCGGGAGATAAGCCGGGTGGTATTCGCCGCCCGGGGCTTCATGAAAAAGGTGTCCTACATCTTTTTTGGACTGCTGATCGCCTTTGCATTTATCTATCCCTTCATCGTTCTGGATCAGTTTGAATGGCTGTTTTCCTTTGGCCTGGTGCTGATTTTGGGCATCAGCACCATATTCGAATGCTACTTTGGGATTGCCTATCAGTTTCTGCTGCAGGCTGACCAGAAGCGCTATGTCATTGCGGCGGCCCGCATCTGTGCGCTGATCCTCAACACGTCCATTGCGGCGCTGCTCATCAGCCTGGATTGCTCGATCTACGAGGTCAAGCTGGGGAGTGCGCTGGTATTCTCCGTCCAGCCGCTGTTTATCTACTGGTATGTGAGACGCCACTACCGACTGGAGAAACCGGTGGATGGGGAGGATGGCATAATTGCCCAGCGCTGGGACGCGTTCGCCCATCAGGTGGCCGCCTTTGTGACCACCAATACAGATGTCATTGTGCTGACGATATTCAGCGACATCAAAACGGTTTCAGTCTACAGCGTACACAATATGGTGGTCAGTCCCATCAAGAACCTGGTGGTCTCCGCTGCCAACGGTATGGAGGCGGCCTTTGGCGATATGATTGCCAAAAACGAGACGGAGACGCTGCGGCGCAGCTTTTCGCAGTTTGAATTTTTCGTTTTTTTCATCTCCACTGCGCTGTTTTCATGCACCGGTGTGCTGATTTCGCCTTTTTTGAAGGTCTACACGGCGGGCGTGGAGGATGTCAACTATTGGCGGCCCTTTTTCGGCGTTCTGATGTGTGTGGCGCAATTTCTGGCGTGTATCCGGCTGCCATACCAGACCATTGTGGAGACGGCGGGGCGCTTCAGGGAGACGAGGAACGGGGCCATCGTGGAGGCGTCGATCAACATAGTCGTGTCCGTGCTGCTGGTTCAGGTCCTGGGCCTGGTGGGTGTGCTGGCAGGAACCATCATCTCCCTTGCCTTCCGCACGACACAGTATGTACTGTATGTGAACCGGACGATCCTTGGTGGTGTGTTGGGCAGTTACATACGGGGACTGATCTTCAGTCTGCTGTCGGCGGCAGCCATTGCGGGGCTTTCATACCTGGCCTTCGGAGACGGCGTTGTCGCCGGCTATGCCGGCTGGGTTGTGCATGGGTTCTGCGTGGCGGGCATTTCGGCGGCGGTGCTGCTGGTGGCAGGGCTGCTGGCCTATCCTGTGCAGATGAAGAACATGGCGCTCCGGCTTCGGAGTCTGCTTGGCGGGAAGCTGAAAAAGAATCGCATGAACCCTTGAGCGGGGATTCATGGATGCAAGTATTTTTTCCGGGGGGCTGTGACCCGGATGAAATAAAATTAAAAAGAAAGGTGAGAAAACATGCTGAAAACTAACGAGCCGTGGACTCGTGTCCTGTCGACTGCGTTGGCACTGTGTATGCTGTTGTCGCTACTGCCAGTGTCGGCGTTTGCCATCGGCAACGAGACTGAGTCCGAGACCACGGCTGCAACGCAAAGCAACGCATACTATTCTGTGGTTTCGCAAAAGACCTATAAGGTCTCTCCCGGTATCACGGAAAAGGAGATCATTCTCAACAACAGCACGGGAACGGATCAAAACGTTTGCCACGTGCTGGAGGCGGATCTCAGCAACCCATATGTTTCTGTAATGCCCAGCTACAAGGATATGAAGCTGGACACCTGGGATATGCCCATAGCGGAGTCCGATTGGGGCGATCAGGTGATGAGCAAGCAGGTAGCGGCGGCGGAGGCCCTGGGCTATAACGTCGTGGGCGCCACCAATGTCAACCTTTCCTGGGCATCCACCAATCCTCCTGGTATGCTGGTCATCAACGGCAAGGTATATCACGAGGATACCAGTTACGGCAATAACTACCTGGTGATCGACAAGGATGGAAAGGCATCCATCCGTCCGGGTAATCAGCCTCTGGATGGCTCCGAGGTACACGCCGTTTCGGCATGGAGCTATATCGTCAAGGACGGTGTGAGCCTGTACCCCGCTGAGGATCATGCCACCGGCAGCCGCTCGCCCCGCACGGTGATGGGCCTGAAGCCCGACGGCACACTGGTGATGATGGTCAATGATGGCCGTCAGCAGCCGGTCTCTGCCGGTATGAGCATGAACGAGCTGGCCACCATGATGATCAGCCTGGGCTGCACCAATGTGCTCAACTGCGATGGCGGTGGTTCTTCCACCTTCATCACCAAGCGCGAGGGCAGCGGCGTGGCTACCATCAAGAATGTACCCTCCGACGGCACGGAACGTCCCACCCTGACGGGCCTGTTGTTGATCTCCACTGCCAAGCCCAGCGGAGAGTTTGACCATGCGGCAATGCTGCCCAGCAACGAGATCTACACGCCCGGCACCGAGATCCAGTTCACTGCTACCGGCGTGGACAGCGGCGGATACAATGTGGCGCTTCCTGAGGATGTCACCTTCGCTCTCAGCGGGGACAGCGCCGCTCTGGGTACCATCGACGCGGCCACTGGCCTGTTCCGGGCTGCGGCGGATGCCGAGGGCATCGTGACGGTGCAGGCTGTTCAGAACGGCGCCGTGGTGGGCAGCACCAGCATCGAGCTGGCCAAGCCCGATGATATCTACTTTAACACTGAGGAGATCAGCCTGGGCTTTAACGACAGCACGGACTTCGGCGTGGAGGTCAAGAGCAAGGGCCGCGACGTGACCTACAAGGTGGGCGACCTGCTGTGGACACTGTCCGACGAGAATCTGGGTACCTTTGACGGCAACATCTTTACCTCCTCCGAGGGCGAGAGCCTCAACGGTACGGTGACGGTGACCTCTGCCTTTGACAGCAGCCTCACCGCCACCATCAGTCTGATCGTGGGTAAGCTGCCCACGCTGGTTTTCGACTTTGAGGACTACACGAATCCGGAGACCGGCGAGGTCATTCCGGCCAAGGACTACTATACGATTGGTAACAGCGCAAGCGACGGCACCTACTTCTATACCAGTAATTATGGTAAAGGCGGCGTGCAGTCGGCGGAGATCGTCAGCATCGACGATGAGGAGCCTGTGCGCTTCGGCAGCCATGCCCTGAAGCTGAACTTCGACTTCAGTGCCTGCACCAATGTGACGGAAGGTGCCTGCGTGGGTACCAGCGACCAGATCGCGATCCCCGGTATGCCCACGGCCATCGGCGTGTGGGTCTATGCCCCGGAGGGTGTTGGCGTCAAGTGGGAAGGTGACGGTACCACCGCCGGCCTGTGGCTCAGAGGCTATGTGGCCGACGGCAACGGCGGCAATCAGGCGTATGACTTCACCTTCGAGCCCAAGGCATTCGGTTCGGACGAGAGCACCTGGCCCGATAAGTATCCCGGCGTGTGGTGGGAAGGTTGGCGCTATCTGGAGGCAGACCTGACCAGATATACCGGGCCATTCACCATCAAGTCCGGTATGACCTTCCGCCTGATGTATGTTTACGGTACCAAAATGATGGGTACCAAGGAGGCGGGCAGTCTCTACTTCGACAATATGCAGTTTGTGTACGGCGCCAATGTGGATGACGTGGACAACCCGGTCATCGGCAGCGTCACCGTGAACAAGGAGCCGCTGACCAATGGCGCGGTGCTGACCAGCAGCGTGCTGAACTTTGAGACGCAGCAGTACGATGTATACAACAGCTACACCAGCGGGCTGGACACGGTTCGTATGTACATCGACGGCATCAATACCTATGACAACGAGGCCTATGACTTCCAGAGCATTGCCACCTGCGAGGAGGCCTACCTCAGCAACGTGTACCTGGCCAACGGTACGCACTCCCTGACCACGACGGTGCGCGACAAGGCCGGCAACGAGACCTCCGAGACCATTTACTTCACCGTGGATGCCGCTGACAATGCGGCTGTGGCGGTGACGGTAGCACCCAATTCGGAGGCGGCGGTTCTGGGCCAGGAGATCGCACTGGAGATCCGCGGCAGCCAGGTCAGCAGCATTACGACCGCCCTGAAGCTGAACAAGCTCTTCCCGGATTACACGGTGGAATTTGCCGACAGCTATGAGGGCAGCTACCAGTATAAGAGCTTCACCGGCGTGGTGACTGTCGATGCGCAGCTGAAGGCGGGCGCACAGCCCAGCGATTTGATCGCAACGGTGCGTTTCCGGGTTCCTGCTGAGCTGCGGCAGAGCGATGCGTTCAGCTATACCGTGAAGTCCTGCAGCTATGTGCTGGCGGATCAGAGCACGGGCACCTTCTCCACCGGTGAGATCACCGTGCCCGTGGCGGCCTACTACATCATCACGGCGGAGCCCATTATTGTGGGCCGGAGCGGAACCATCTGCGTGCAGACCCGCCAGGGTGAGCCTGCGGCCAATGTGCCCGTGTATCTGGCGGACAACAGCCTGCTGGGCACTACCGACGAGCAGGGCCGCCTGGTGACGGAACGGTTCAGCGCCGCAGCGGGCACCTATGAGATCTATGCCAAGGATGCAAGCGGCAATATTTCCTTCCAGTATAAGGTTTTCAGCTATGATGCCGCAGGCGAGGTTGAGTTGCCCTTCAATATCCTCAACAACGTGGCCAGGGATGGCACGAGTCAGAAGAACATCAGCTGGCTCTCCGGTGCAACCGGCAGTGAGCAGCAGCTCCTGCAGTATGCTCCGGTTGGCAGCGACAGCTGGATGACACTGCCGGCCAACTCTCAGCTGCGTACCTTTACCGGCGGCGGCAACCAGGCGGTCGTGGTCAACAGCGTGACCATCGTCGGCCTGACGGCGGGCCAGAGCTACAAGTACCGCGTGGGACACGAGGGTGCCTGGTCCGGGGAGAAGACCTTTACACCCGGCGGATCGGATGCGCTGAACTTCTTTGTCCTGGGCGATATCCAGGCCAAGGATCTGACCAACGTCACAGCGCTGACAGACGAGATCAGCAAGGGTAGCTACAGCCTGGGTATCCAGACCGGCGACGCGGTGGACGACGCTTCCCGGCTGAGCTACTGGCAGGACGTGGCCAGCCTGCTGGGCACGGATAAGTTCGGCGGCACGGATATTCTGCACGTGCTGGGCAACCATGAGTACGCCGGCGACGGCGAGGGCGAGGCAGCTGCGGCGATGTACAATTTGCCCACCAGCGGCCCCGGCAGCCACTACTCTGTTACCTACGGAAATGTATACTTTGCCGTTATCAACTATACCGGCACCAAGACGCAGCTGAGAGAGGCGCTGAGCTGGCTGAAGGAAGACGCAGCGCAGAGCCAGGCTGAGTGGAAGGTGCTGTGCATGCATCAGCCCTCTTACTACACCAATATCACCGGCGGCAATGCGGAGATCAACGAGCTGGTACCCAGCGTACTGGACGAGGCGGGCATCGACTTCGTGTTCTCCGGTCACGACCATTCCTATGCGCGTACGGAGCCCCTGAAGGACGGCGCGGTGGATGAGGAGAACGGTATTGTCTACTTCATCTGCGGTTCCTCTGGCGAGAAGAGCTATGCCGTCACGAATAATCCCGACTTCCACTTTGCTGTGGCGACGCAGGAGTTCAATGCGGTGTATCTGTCCGTGTTTGCGGACAATGACCGCTTCAGCGTGACGACCTATGATGTGCAGGCGGATGGCAGCGCCCGGGTGATGGATACCTACACCAAGGAAAAGCCCCGCTGCGAAAATGATGAGCATACCCTGGTCTATGACCGGAGCACCGGAAAGCTCAGCTGCACCGAATGCGGCTATGTTCGCGATGCAAAGGAGATCATGTACTCCGGCTGGGCAACTGACAGCGAGAATGGATGCCAGATGTACTTTATAGCCGGCCAGTATCAGATCGGTTATGTCTACATCGACTCGGTGCCGACCTTCTTTGAGAAGAACGGTGACGCATTCCAGGGCGAGCGCGTCGTCTGCGGCGAGGTCTGCGTCTTTGAAAAGGGCGTCTTTGTGAAGGGTGCCAATACGAGCGTTCTGGCCGCCGGCCTGGGCGGTGTGGACATCGAGTTTATCCTCTATGCGGACGGTAGATTCCTGCTGACCGGAACGGGGCCCATGTATGAGGCCGAAACCTTTGGCACGGTGCCCTGGTTCAAGTTCCAGTCCAGGATCAAGAGCATCCATGTGGGTGCCGGTGTCACCACCATCGGTGCATATGCCTTCCGCGTGGCTACCAGCTGCACCTCTGTCACCTTTGAAGAGGGCAGCCAGCTGAAGAGCATCAACAACCGCGCCTTCCAGACGGTGAAGCGGCTGGAGAGCCTGGTACTGCCCGACAGTGTCACCACCATCAATTCCAGAGCCTTCTGGTATTGCGACAAGCTCAGCATGGTCTACCTGCCGGACAACGTCAACTATATCCATCCATCCATCTTTGAGGATTGTCCCAATGCAAAGGTGAGTGTGCTGGCCGGCAGCTATGCCGAGCAGTGGGCCAGGGATAACAACATCCCGTATGAGACCCGTGAAAAGGATCCCAATGAGGTTCTGGAGAGCGGCGTGCTGAGTGACAGCGTGAGCTGGAGCCTGACCTACGGCGGCACGCTGACCGTCAGCGGCAGCGGCGTCATGCCCGACTTTGCCAAGTACAACGGCAGCCCCTGGTACAATTACCGCAACTGGGTGAAGAAGATCGTGGTGGGTAAGGACATCACCACCCTGGGTGCCTTCGCCTTCTATGGCGAGACCAACGCGGCGGAGATCGTATTCGAAGAGGGCAGCCAGCTGGTGCGCGTGGGCAAGTATGCGTTTGCCCGCTGCAGCAGCCTGACGGAGGTCATCCTCCCCGACACGGTGCAGGTTATTGATTATGCGGCCTTCCAGGTGATGGACAAACTCGTTAGCGTGTACATCCCTGACGGCATGATGAACATGAGCAGCAGCGCCTTTATGGAGTGCCCGAATGTGGTGCTCAGCGTGGCGGCCGACAGCTATGCCGAGCAGTGGGCCAAGGATCACGCTGTTCAGTATGTGGTCAGAACCGCCGACCAGAACAAGGTGCTGGTGGAGGGCAGCCTGGAGAACGGCTTCACCTGGAGCCTGACGCTGGGTGGCACGCTGACCGTCAGCGGCAGCGGCGCCATGGCGGACTTTGCCCGGGCCAGCGGCAGCCCCTGGTATGCATACCGCAGCCTGGTGACGAAGATCGTGGTGAGCAAGGACGCCACCGCCCTGGGCGCGTTTGCCTTCTATGGCTGTGCGGCGGCCACAGAGGTCGTGTTCGAAGAGGGTAGCCGGCTGGCAACCGTGGGCAAGTATGCGTTTGCCCGTTGCAGCGGCCTGACGGAGATTACCTTCCCCGACACGGTGCGTACCGTTGGCTATGCGGCCTTCCAGGTGATGGACAAGCTCGTTAGCGTGTACATCCCTGACGGCATGATGAACATGAGCAGCAGCGCCTTTA
>CAZUYE010000036.1:15535-18282 GCA_964624925.1 uncultured Oscillospiraceae bacterium
TGGAGTGCCCGAATGTGGTGCTCAGCGTGGCAGCTGGCAGCTATGCCGAGCAGTGGGCCAAGAACAACAACATTGCCTATATGGTTCGGTAACACCTG
Organism: uncultured Oscillospiraceae bacterium; assembly: GCA_964624925.1. Lineage (GTDB taxonomy): Bacteria > Bacillota > Clostridia > Oscillospirales > Oscillospiraceae > Vescimonas. The sequence goes on from CAZUYE010000036.1 coordinate 15,634, forward strand.
ATCTGCCGCATCAAAATGATCCTTCCGGGGATCACACGGCATAAGAATTGGGAGAAGCGGCCTGTGCGGCTTCTCCCAATTCTGAACTTTAAGAATGAGTGCATTTACAGGATCGGCAAGTGGCCGACGAGCGGTATATGACGGGGGAAAGCCGCCCTCATATCCGAATATTCAGTCAGAACAGGCGTAGCAGGAAGGAAGATATCTATGAATAAAAGCAATGTGGGCCGGGAGGTAGAGCTTATCACCCTGCTTCAGGCATTGGTCCACCGGATATGGCTTATCGTATTGGTAGCCTTGGCTTCGGGGTCTCTGTGCTTTGTCTGGGCGCGTTTTTTTATCACGCCTACCTATGAGGCCAGTGCCCTGATGTACGTTAACAATACGCAGGATGCCAACAAGCCCATCAGCAATTCGGAGCTGTCTGCAGCCCAGAGTCTGGTGGACACCTATGTGGTTATCCTCAACAGCCGCACTACATTGGATCAGGTTCGCGCGGCTGCCGATGTGCCGTATTCGGATCGGGAGCTGAAAAAGATGATCAGTGCGCAGGCAGTGAACTCCACCGAGGTTTTCCAGATCACCGTTACCAGTACGGATCCCGGGGAGGCCCAGAGTATTGCCAATACCATCGCACAGGTACTTCCTTCCCGGATATCCAACGTGGTGGAGGGCAGCTCTGTGCGGGTGGTGGACTATGCCCAGTTGCCCACCTCGCAGGCAGACCCGAATGTGACCATGTATACCGTGCTCGGTGTGCTTGTGGGGCTGCTGGTGATGTGCGTGGCAGTGATCCTGTGGGAGCTGTTTGACGACCAGATCCGCCGGGAGGATGATTTGATCCAGGCGTATCCTCAAATTCCCGTGCTGGCGGTGATCCCGGAGCTCCTGCAGCAAACGGAGGGCTACGGGTACGGCTATGGCAGCCGTGTCGCGCAAAAGGAGGAAAAACGCGGATGATTCTCAAAAAGAAGAAGCTTCCTGACGAGGAAATCATGACACTGAAGGAGCAGCGCGCCATGCTGGGCGATCGGCTGAACTTCGCTGCCTCCGAGGCGTATAAGCTGTTGCGTACCAATCTGACCTTCGCCCTGCCGGAGGAGCAGAAATGCCGGGTGGTGGGCGTCACCAGCGCAATGCGTGGTGAAGGCAAGAGTACCACATCCATCAATCTGGCCTATACCATTGCAGAAACCGGCAAGCGGGTGCTTTTGATTGAAGCGGATATGCGTCGCCCCAATCTGGCTCGCCGCCTGGCGATCGATATCACACCTGGCCTGTCCAATCTGCTGGCGGGACTTTGCCGGGAACAGGACGTGGTGCAGGATGTGGGACTGCTGGAGAATCTGAAGGTCATCACCTCTGGCGATATTCCCCCCAATCCGTCTGAGCTGCTGGCATCTGAGCGCATGGGCGCCGTCATCGACAACCTGACGCAGAATTTCGACTTCATCGTCTTTGACTTGCCGCCGGTCAATGCCGTGTCTGACGGCCTGGTGATCTCCCGGCTCGTCCAGGGTATGATCGTGGTGGTAAGACAGGATTACAGTACCAGACAGGATCTGGCGGCGGCGCTGAGACAGTTGGAATACCTGCAGATCAAGGTGTTGGGCTTCGTTATGACCCATGGCACCAGCACCGGCGGACGCTATGGACGCTACAGCCGCTATGGCCGCTATGGCCGTTACGGCCGCTACAGCCGCTATGACAACGGCTATAGCTATGGGGAAGAACGCAGCACAAAGGTGGAGGAGAAGCCGGCTGCTCCGAAAAAGAAGAAGAAGTCTAAGAAATGATCGACTTTCACGCACATATTCTGCCCGGTATGGACGATGGCAGCCGGGACACAGAGGAGAGTCTGGAGATGCTGGAGCAGCTCCGGGCCCAGGGCGTGGACACAATAGTTGCCACGCCGCATTTCTATGCCAGCGAGAACGCCCCGGAGGAGTTTCTGCGGCGGCGGGCGGAAGCATGGGGCCGTCTGAAACCCCGCCTGCCTGAAGACAGCCCCCGGATCCTGCTGGGAGCTGAGGCCCACTATTTTCGCGGTATCAGCCGTATGGAACAGCTGCGTGGGCTGTGTCTGCAGGACGGTGACGTACTGCTGCTTGAAATGCCGTTTTCCTCCTGGTCGGAGGGGATAGTGGAGGAATTGGTTGAGTTGTCCCGGCGGAAGGATACACGCATCGTGCTGGCTCATGTAGAACGCTATTTGGCGGATCAGCCCCGGGAGCTGTGGCCCTGGCTGCGGAGTAAGGGGCTGTTGTTCCAGTGCAACGCATCCTTCTTCATTGGCTGGCGCACCCGGCATCGGGCCGCGAAGATGCTGCGCAATGGGGAGATCGACCTGCTGGGCTCCGACTGTCACGGGACATCGTATCGCCCGCCTCAGATGGAGCAGGCGGCGGAATGTATCCGCCGCCATGCGGGAGACGAGGCATTGAAGCGTCTGGAGGACAATGCGCGGAGGCTCCTTGCGCCCGCAGCGGAAACAATCGGATAAACAAAAAATGCCGGAGTGACTGCTCCGGCATTTTTTGTTGTGTTATATTGCTACCCCAAATTTACCGCCAATCGACCTCTTTGTGGTGCGGCTGTAAACGCTAATATAAAAGTGAGCCACTTAGCAGGTAAACGCTCATGAATAAT
>CAZUYE010000037.1:0-18154 GCA_964624925.1 uncultured Oscillospiraceae bacterium
GTCATTTTTATACCGGCGCAGGTCACGACCACATTGCCGGTAACGGCGGGAATGGTCAGTGTTGCGGTGTCCCCGTCCCAGACGCCGGTCAGCGCCGTGCCGCCCATTGAGACGGTGACGGCGCCCAGGGTGTACTCCTCGTCCGGGGTCAGCGTCGCCACAAGCGCCGCGCCGGAGGCAACGGAGGTGACGGCGCTGGAGCTTGTGACGTTGGTCAGCTCCCACGTCACGGAATAAGTCACCACGCCGGGCGTGCCGTTCAGCAGTTCCATGATTTGGTTGTACACATCGGGAGGCGGATCGGCGGGAACGCCGCCCGCCGTGGTGATGGAGGGCAGCACCCGCAGCTCTGCGCCCCGGCTGGTGTGCACGTCCCCGGCATAGAGTCCCACGCTGATCCAGCCGGGCACGGTCAGCACCGGCAGCGCCGCCTCCGTCCCCTGAAACAGCACGTCCTGATACGTCCCGTCCGCCAGGCAGACCCGCATGGTCTTCGTGTCATAGGCCGCCCACTCCTCATCCAGCTCCCACACGATTCTGTAGTCGCTGTTGCCGCAGATGAGGGTGGCAGGTTCATACTGCGGCAGCTTGTCCCGTATGCTGATGTGTATGTTGGACATATGCATCCACTCCTTTCTGCCTGGTGGCCCGTTTGCCGGATTTGTTGCATCTCGTGTTGCAATCCGTTCCGGGGATTGCTATAATAATGTGATGAATACCCAATTGAGGGCCGGCAGGCGTCGCCCACCGGCCCCCTATCTGAAAAGCGGCGGCTGCGGAGGCGGGGCGGAACGCGGCTGCGCCGGAGACAAACCGCAGCCTCAGCCGCTTGCTCCATCCTATGCCGCCCCCTGCGCCGCCGTTACGCGGCAGAAAGGAAGCGTTTTCCATGATCAAAATATCCCCCTCCATCCTGTCCGCCGACTTTGCCCACCTGGCCCGTGACATCCAGGCCATCTCCAGCGCCGACTATGTCCATGTGGACGTGATGGACGGCCTGTTTGTGCCCAACATCTCCATCGGCATCCCGGTGGTCAAGTGTATCCGTCCGGTGACGGAGCTGCCCCTGGACGTACATCTGATGATCGAGCGTCCCGTGCGCTATGTGGAGCAGTTCTGCGACGCCGGGGCGGACATCGTCACCTGCCACGTGGAGGCGGATACCCAGGAGAACATCCTGGCCGCCATCGACCGTATCCACGCCAAGGGCAAAAAGGCCGGCGTGGTGCTCAAGCCCAAGACCCCGGCCAGCGCGGTGCTGCCCTTCATCGACCGGGTGGAGATGATCCTGGTGATGACAGTGGAGCCGGGCTTCGGCGGCCAGAAGTTCATGGCCGACATGATGCCCAAGGTGCAGCAGATCCGCGGCTACATCGACGCGCTGAACCCCGGCTGCGAGCTGGAGGTGGACGGCGGCGTGGATCCCGATACCTGCAGGATCTGCATCGCCAGCGGGGCCAACGTGCTGGTGGCCGGCTCCGCCGTGTACAAGGCCGACGATATCCCCGGGCGCATTCAGGCGCTGCGGGGCTGAGATGAGATAAAAGGAAGCGTGCGCCATGGAATTTTTCCCCGCCCCTCTTGAAAACCTGGTGGAGCAGTTCGCCCGGCTGCCGGGCATCGGCTCCAAGTCCGCCCAGCGTCTGGCCTTCCACGTGCTGAGCCTGCCTCAGGATAAGGCCCAGGCCTTTGCCGATGCCATCGTGGAGGCCAAACGCAGTGTGACGCTGTGCCCCGTGTGCCGGAACCTCACCGCCGGGGGCCCCTGCCCCATCTGCGCCGCCCCCAAGCGGGACGACGGCACCATCTGCGTGGTGGCCGACCCCCGGGACGTGGTGGCCATCGAGCGCAGCCGGGAGTACCATGGCCGCTACCATGTGCTCCACGGCGTTCTGTCTCCCATGAACCATGTGGGGCCCGACGACCTACAGATCAAGTCCCTGGTGGACCGTGTAGCCCAAGGCGGCGTGCAGGAGGTCATCATGGCCACCAACCCCGACACCGAGGGGGAGACCACGGCCATGTATATCGCCCGCCTGCTGAAGCCCTTCGGCGTGAAGGTGACGCGGCTGGCCTATGGCATCCCCGTGGGCGGGCACCTGGAATTTGCCGACGATGCCACGCTGATGCGTGCCCTGGAGGGGAGGCGGGAGCTGTGAAGCGCCTGATCTGTGCCCTGCTGGCCGCCGCATTGCTGTGTCTGAGCGGCTGCGGCGCGGCGGAGCAGCCGGAGCAGCTGAGCCTGTTCGCCATGGACACCTACATGACCCTGGCCGCCTATGGTGACAAGGCCCAAGAGGCCCTGAGCGCCTGCGGGCAGGAGCTGAACCGCCTGGAACAGCAGCTCTCCCGCACCCGGGAGGACTCCCCGGTCAGTCAGCTGAACCACGGCGGCAGTGCCCGGGTCTCCGACGAGACCATGGAGCTGCTGCAGGCGGCCCTGACCTACAGCGAGCTCACCGGCGGCGCCTTCGACATGACCATTGCCCCGCTGGTGAGCCTGTGGAACATCACCGGGGACGAGCCGTATCTGCCCCGACAGGCGGAGATCGACGCGCTGCTGCCCCTGGTGGGGGCGGAGCACGTCCGGCTGGGCGGCGACACCGTCACTCTGGACACCGGCTGCGCCATCGACCTGGGCGGCATCGCCAAGGGCTACGCCTCCGACCGTATAGCGGAGATTTTTGCCGAATACGGCGTGGACAGCGCCTTGGTGAGCCTGGGCGGCAACGTGTATGCTCGGGGCACCAAGCCCGGCGGCCAGGCCTGGACCGTGGCCATCCAGCACCCGGAAACCGGCGGCTACGCCGCGGCCCTGACCCTGACGGACGCCTTCGCCGTCACCTCCGGCGGCTACCAGCGCTATTTCACCGGCCCCGACGGCACGGTGTATCAGCACATTCTCGACCCCAAGACCGGCTGGCCGGTACAGGGGGATCTGCTGTCCGTGACCATCGTGGCAGACAGCGGCACCCTGGCCGATGCCTATTCCACCGCCCTGTACGTCATGGGCGCGGAGGCCGCCCAGGCCTTCTGGCGGCAGGAGGGCGGCTTTGACATGGTGCTCATCACCACGGACGGGCGGCTGCTCTATACCCCCGGTCTGGCGGATATCCTGACGGAGGTGAAGGACAGTGGCTATGTCTATGCCTGCGTCCCGGCCTAAGACCCGGCCCACCGGCTGGGATGCCCTGGTCTTCGGGGCGGTGGCCGCCCTGGCGGTGCTCAGCGCCGTCTGGTACTATGGGAACCTCTCCTCCGCCGGTCCCCTGACCGCCGTTATAACCCACCGGGGCCAGGAGGTAGAGCGGATCGTCCTCTCCGGGCTGACGGAGGAACGTACCTTGGAGCTGGAGGGCGACTGGCGGCTGACCCTGCGGCTGAGCCCGGAGGGCGTATGGGTGGAGAGCAGCACCTGCCCCGGGCAGGACTGCCTGCACACCGGCCGTATCAGCCAGGCGGGCCAGAGTATCGTCTGTCTGCCCGAAAAGGTGACGGTGCTGCTGACCGGCGGCTCCGGCGGTCCGGACGCCGTGCTGGGATAGGGGGGGCGCGCAGATGAAGATCACCACAAAGCAGCTGGCCCTGTGCGCTGTGCTGACGGCCCTGGCCCTGGGGCTGAGCACCCTGGAGAACCTCTTTCCCATCACGCTGCTGATCCCCTTGCCGGGGGTGAAGCTGGGCCTGGCCAACATCGTCACGGTGTTCGTGCTGTATCGCCTGGGCCCGGGCCCGGCCTTCGGCGTGCTGATTTCCCGCTGCCTGCTGGGCAGCCTCTTTGCCGGAAACGCCTCGGCGCTGCTGTTCTCCCTGCTGGGCGGCGTGACGGCGCTGGGGCTGATGTGGCTTCTGTCTCGCCTGCGGGGCCTGTCGGTCTATGGCGTGTCCATCGGCGGCGCGGCGGGCCACAACCTGGGTCAGATGGCGGCGGCCCTCATCACCCTCGGCAACGGCGCCGTACTGGGCTATCTGCCGGTGCTGCTGGGCGTGTCCCTGCTGACGGGCACGCTGACCGGCTTTGTTACGGCCCTGCTGCTGCGGGCCACGGAAAAGATCAGACTTTGAGCCAAAAGGAGTGGCAAGCATGGATAAAAAAGACGAGATCATCCTCCAGCAGCTGGAGGTCATCCGCTCCATGACCGAGCGGAACCTGCGCAGCATGGGCGGCGATTTCTGGGGTGCGCCGGAGAAAAAGACGCCCCCCGCCCCGGAGAAGACCCCGGACAAGGCCCCGGAGAAGGCTGCCCCGGCGGAGAAACAGGATCCCCAGCCGGAGCCCCTGCCCAAGGAGGATATGAAGGATCTTCTGGCTGAGCTGGACGGCTACATCGGCCTGGCCACGGTGAAGGAGGAGGTACACAACCTCATCAACATGGCCTCCGTGTATAAGCTGCGTCAGCAGCACGGCCTGCCCACCACGGACATGGCCCTGCACATGGTGTTCACCGGCAACCCCGGCACCGGCAAGACCATGATGGCCCGGATGATGGCCCGGATCTACCGGAGCCTGGACATCCTCTCCCGGGGCCAGCTGGTGGAGGTGGACCGCAGCGGCCTGGTGGCCGGCTATGTGGGCCAGACGGCCCTCAAGACCCAGAAGGTCATCGAAAAGGCCATGGGCGGCGTGCTGTTCATCGACGAGGCCTACGCCCTCAACGGCAAGAGCGAGAACGACTTCGGTCAGGAGGCCATCGACACCATCCTGAAAGCCATGGAGGATCACCGGGACGACCTGGTGGTCATCGTGGCGGGCTACACCGAGCTGATGGATCGCTTCATCCACTCCAACCCCGGCCTGGAATCCCGCTTCAACCGCTTCCTGCACTTTGACGACTACAGCGCCGACGAGATGGTGGGCATCTTCCGGATGCAGTGCCAGAAGGGCTGCTATCAGCTGACAGAGGAGGCGGATCCCCTGGTGCGGGACTACATCGCCGAGGAGTCCGCCGACGACAGCTTCGGCAACGCCCGGGGCGTGCGGAACCTCTTTGAGCACATTCTGGTGGCCCAGAACAACCGCCTGGCCGCCATGGAGACCGTTACCCGGGAGGATCTGATGTGCATCACGGCGGAGGACGTGCTCCACGCCCGGGGAAAGGTGGACTGACATGAAACGACTGATTTGCATGATATCCCTGCTGGCCCTGCTGCTGTGCGGCTGCGCCCAACGGGAGGAGTGGAGCGTGGAGAACTATTTCCTCACCGACGACGGCGTTACCTACTCCGTCGGCTATCGTCACGCCGACGGCACAGAGGAGCTCATCGCGGAGATGGGCAGCTATCCCCAGCCCCTGGCTATCCAGTCCGGCCACCTGTACTATGTCCACGGGGGCAGCCTGGTGTCCGTCGACCTGAAGGATCCGGAAAAACGGGAGAGCCTCAGCGAGCCGGGCCTCAGCGGCCTGTGCATCGGCTGGATGGATGAGGAGGCGGTGTACTGTCCCCTGCTCACCGACACGGAGAAGTGCTACCGCATCGCCCTGGATCTGTCCGACTGCCAACGCATCACCATCCCCCGGGAGCAGCGGCCCACGGACTATGAGCAGCTGCTGGGCCAGATCTGCAAGGCGGTGAACGCCATCGACAACCGCATCGCCCTGCGGACGGTGCGGGCCCGCTATTCCGATACCGGCAGCCTCAGCTCCATGGAGCTGCGCCTCTGGGTGCTCCAGGAGCAGACCTACGCCCTGAACAGCTGGGCCGACTTCCAGGTCAGCATCACCCGGGAGGGCGACGGCTTCCATGTCTCGGCCCAGGATCAGTTCCGGCCCCTGCCCATGGACTCCGGCACCATCGCCAAGATGCTGTCCCTCCAGGATTTCCTGAAGACCCTCCGGGCCATGGACGACTCCGACCTCTGGAACGGCCAGAAGGTCGGCCAGCCCCAGTACTACGCCCTGACCTACCACGCCGAGGAGTATGAGGCCGCCGTCCTGGCCGCCGGGGCGGAGACACCCTGCCTGAACCCCGACGGCACGACGGCGGAGCTGCCCCAGGGTTCCTTGCTGGTGCTGGGCCAGTGCTATGAGCGCGGCAGCCAGAGCGTGGCCTTTACCGACAGCAAGGGCCTCACCGTGGGCTCCCTGCGGGTCATCCTGCCCCTGACGGTGGAGGAGTAAGCGCCGTCCCATCCCCAAAAAAGTGTCATCCCCGGCAGCGTGGCCCCGCGTCACGCTGCCTTTGTTTCCAAATCGTATTATGTGACCTGATTATTACGGATTGTATCGGCACAGGAGGCTCTATGCACAAGTATCTGCTCATCCCTGACTCCTTCAAGGGCACCCTCAGCGCCCGGGAGGTCTGCCAACTGACGGCGGAGGTCATCCGGCAGCGGGAGCCGGACGCAGCGATCCACATGGTACCCGTGGCCGACGGCGGCGAGGGCACCGTGGATGCCTTCCTGTCCGCCCTGGGCGGCCGGCGGGTGGATTGTCCCTGCCAGGGCCCCTATGGCGAAACGGTTCCGGGCTTCTACGGCCTCCTGCCCGACGGCACGGCGGTCATCGAGATGGCGGCGGCTGCGGGCCTGCCCCTGGCCGGGGCGCGCCGGGAGCCGGAGGCCGCCTCCACCTTCGGTGTGGGCCAGCTGCTTCGTCATGCGGCACACCATGGGGCCCGGCGGCTGGTGCTGGGCCTGGGCGGCAGCGCTACCAACGACGGCGGCTGCGGCGCGGCGGCGGCCCTGGGCGTGCGCTTTTTTGACCGCACAGGACATAAATTCGTCCCGGTGGGCGGCACCCTGCGCAATATCGCCCGCATCGACGCATCTGGGCTGGATGCCGCCTTTGCCGCCCTGCCCCTGACGGCCATGTGCGACATTGACAACCCCCTCTGTGGCCCCCAGGGCGCGGCAGCGGTGTTCGGCCCCCAGAAGGGAGCCGACCCGGCGGCGGTGGAGCGGCTGGACGCGGGACTGCGGCACCTGGCCGCCTGCCTCCGGACGCAGCTGGGGCGGGAGGTGCTGGCGCTGCCCGGCGGCGGCGCTGCCGGTGGCTTCGGGGCCGGGGCCTGCGCCCTGCTGGGGGCCAGACTGCAGCCGGGTATCGACACGGTGCTGGAGCTGGTGGACTTCGACCATCTGGCGGCGGACGCCTTCTTGGTCATCACCGGCGAGGGGCGGCTGGACAGCCAGAGCCTTCGGGGCAAGGCGGTCATCGGCGTGGCTCGGAGGGCTGCGGCCCTGGGCGTGCCCGCCGCCGCCCTGGTGGGCACTCTGGAACCCGATGTCCTGCCCGCCGTGCAGGCGGCCGGGCTGCGCTATGTGATCCCCACGCTCCCCGCTCCCCTTCCCCCGGAGCAGCTGCGCCTGCGCTGCCGCGACACCCTCCGGGACGCTGCCCGGCGGCTGTTGGAACAGGTGCTGGGTGGGTGAGCCGTCTTCACACAAATGTTTATCTTCTTTATTGTTCTTTAGCATCTACTTCGATTTTTTTAGCGGAATTTGTAAAATAATATACAAATCTGTAACAACTTCCAAAAAGTCTGCTAATAATTCGGCACTTTGGCAATTGTAAACGTTCTGTGTCTGTTATAGAATTAACACAGACGGACGTGTCCCCCTGGGGCGGACAGGTCAAGTCACCAACTTTTAGAGGAGAGTGAGTCTGTGTTTAAGAAATTCACCAACGGCTGCGTTCGCGTAGTCAACCGGTGGCTGCCGGATGCATTCCTGTTTGCCATCATCCTGACCATCGTGGTCTTCATCGGCTCCATGCTCGCCACGGGCATGGGCCCCATCAAGGTTGTCGCCGCCTGGGGTTCCAGCACCGGCTTCTGGGGTCTGCTGGCGTTCTCCATGCAGATGGCCCTGGTGCTGGTCTTCGGTTCCGCTATGGCTTCCGCCAAGCCCTGCAAGAAGGCCCTGCGCTTTGTGGCCGGCCTGTGCCACAACAACATGCAGGCCATCGTCGTCACCACCTTCATCTCCACCATCTGCTGCTGGCTGAACTGGGGCTTCGGTCTGGTCGCCGGTGCTCTGCTGGCCAAGGAAGTGGTGCGCCGTGTGCCCACCGTTGACTATCCCCTGCTGATCGCCTCCGCCTACTCCGGCTTCGTCATTTGGCACGCCGGTCTGTCCGGCTCCATTCCTCTGGACATGGTCACCGGCAAGGACTTCGGCGGCGTGCTGTATCAGGCTCCCATCACCGATACCGTCTTCCATCCCATGAACCTCATCATGGTGGGCGTGATCCTGGTTGCCATGCCCTTCGTGAACTATGCCATGCACCCCGACAAGAACCACACCATCTGCATCGACCCCAGCCTGCTGGTGGACGAGGAGGAGCGCACCTACACTGTCAGCACTCCTGCCGATAAGATGGAGCACTCTAAGATCCTGTGGGTTCTGACCCTGGTTCTGGGCTTCGCCTACATCGTTTACTACTTCGTCACCGAGGGCTTCACCCTGGGCCTGAACATCGTGAACATGATCTTCCTGTTCCTGGGCATCCTGCTCCATGGTGACCTGCGCCGCTATGTGGACGCCATTGGTGATGCTGCCTCCGGCGCCGCTGGCGTGCTGCTGCAGTTCCCCTTCTATGCCGGTATCATGGGCATGATGGTGGCCTCCAACGAGGCCGGCACCTCCCTGGCCAGCGTCATCTCCGACTTCTTCGTCAGCATCTCCAACAACGTCACCTTCCCGATGCTGTCCTTCCTGGCAGCCGGTATCGTGAACTTCTTCGTTCCCTCCGGTGGCGGCCAGTGGGCCGTTCAGGGCCCCATCATGATGCCCGCCGGCGCCAATCTGGGTATCGAGTCCGGCCGTACCGCCATGGCCATTGCCTGGGGCGACCAGTGGACCAACATGATCCAGCCGTTCTGGGCTCTGCCTGCTCTGGGTATTGCCAAGCTGTCCGCCCGCGACATCATGGGCTATCTGGTCATCGTCCTGCTGTTCACCGGTGTTGTGGCCTGCCTGGGCTTCCTGGCCTGGGCCGCCTGGTTCTAAGCCATTCCAATCAAAAAAAGAGGTTCGCTTCGGCGAACCTCTTTTTTGTCAATAAGGGCTGCAGGGCCACCTCTCCCGACCGATTGTGGCCCCGTGCCGGAGAAACAGGAAAGAGCTTGTTTTTTGAGACTGTGCTGAAAAATGCCCCGGGTCAGCGCACAATCCCCACCGTTGCAAATCCATGCGGACTGTGCTATAATCAGAGCAGAACGGCGCATTGGAGCGCCTGCAAAAAAGGAGACGCTTACTATGCAAAAGCTGGACAGACAATTTCACATCCACTGCGTGGAGGGCGACGTGGGCCGCTACGTCATCCTGCCCGGTGATCCGGGCCGCTGCGAGAAGATCGCCGCCCTGTTCGACGAGCCTCAGTTCGTGGCCCAGAACCGGGAATACACCATCTATACGGGCACCCTCCTGGGGGAGAAGGTCTCCGTCTGCTCCACCGGTATCGGCGGCCCCTCTGCCTCCATCGCCATGGAGGAGTTGCACAACATCGGCGCAGACACCTTCATCCGGGTGGGCACCTGCGGCGGCATCGACCTGGACGTGCGCTCCGGTGACGTGGTGGTGGCCACTGGCGCCATCCGCTTTGAGCACACCAGCCAGGAGTACGCCCCCATCGAGTACCCCGCCGTGGCCAATTTCGATGTGACCTGTGCCCTGGTGCAGGCGGCCAAGAACCTGAACAAGCGTCTGCAGACCGGCGTGGTACAGTGCAAAGACGCCTTCTATGGCCAGCACAGCCCCGCTAAAATGCCGGTGTCCTATGAGCTGCTGAACAAGTGGGAAGCCTGGAAGCGGCTGCACGTCAAGGCCAGCGAGATGGAGAGCGCGGCCCTGTTCGTGGTGGCCGATGCCCTGGGCTGCCGCTGCGGCTCCTGCTTCCACGTGATCTGGAACCAGGAGCGGGAGGCCGCCGGACTGGATCAGGACATGAGCGAGGACACCACCTCCGCCATCCAGGTGGGCGTGGAGGCCCTGAAGCTGCTGATCCAGGCAGACCGGGCCGCGAAGTAAAGGTTATACCATATGCAAAAGCAGCCGCACCCGCGGCTGCTTTTGCAGCCTGTCAAAAAGGGCGATGATTGGTTATAACTGTGATGCATTCTGGGACTAACGGCCCAAATTCCCCCTTGTGAATGGCTCGGCAGGGTGCTATAATGAGGGGAGACAATCCTGCTGCAAAGGAGCATTTATATGAAACTTGGTATCGTGGGCCTGCCCAACGTGGGCAAATCGACCCTTTTCAACGCCATTACCAACGCTGGGGCGGAAAGCGCCAACTACCCCTTCTGCACCATCGAGCCCAACGTGGGTATGGTAGCCGTGCCAGACGCCCGGCTGGACAAGCTGGCCGAGATGTACCAACCCGACAAGAAGACCCCCGCCGTCATCGAGTTCGTGGACATCGCGGGCCTGGTGAAGGGGGCCAGCCAGGGGGCGGGCCTGGGCAACAAGTTCCTGGAGAACATCCGCCGCACCGACGCCATCGTCCACGTGGTGCGCTGCTTCGACGATGAGAACATCATGCACGTGGTAGCCGACGCGGGCACCAACGTGCCGGTGGATCCCCTGGGTGACATCGAGACCATCGACCTGGAGCTGATCATGGCCGATCTGGAGATGGTGAACCGCCGGGTGGACAAGGCCGCCAAGGCCGCCAAGGGCGACAAGAAGTTCCTGCACGAGGCGGAGGTGTTCCGGGCCCTGGCGGCCCATCTGGACGCCGGACGCAGCGCCCGTACCTTCGACTGCTCCCCGGACGACCGGGCCATTGTAGAGACCGCCGACCTGCTGAGCCTCAAGCCCATTATCTACGCCGCCAACATGGACGAGGCGGGCTTTGCCGACTGCGAGGCCAATGCCTATTTCTGCCAGGTGCGCGACCTGGCCCGGCGGGAGGGTGCCCAGGTGTTGCCCATCTGCGCCAAGCTGGAGGAGGACATCGCCCAGCTGGACGACCCAGAGGAGCGGGCCATGTTCCTGGCCGACCTGGGCGTAGAGCAGTCGGGCCTGGACCGGCTGATCCAGTGCAGCTATGAACTGCTGGGCCTGATCTCCTTCCTGACCTATGGCAAGGACGAGTGCCGGGCCTGGACCATCCGCAAGGGCACTAAGGCCCCCCAGGCCGCCGGTAAAATCCATTCCGATATTGAGCGGGGCTTCATCCGGGCGGAGACCATCGCCTTTGACGAGATGATGGCCTGCGGCAGCGTCAGCGCCGCCAAGGAGAAGGGCCTGCTGCGCAGCGAGGGCAAGGAGTATGTCGTCAAGGACGGCGATATGATCTACTTCCGCTTCAACGTGTGATACATGGGGAATAACAGACCGGGAGGGCAGTGGCTCTCCCGGTCTGCAGCCTGTGGCGGTTGGCATGCGGCGGGGGAATTGTAAACAAATCGTGACATATGTCACATTCCGCTTTTCTTTTCGGGTGCTTTGTGCTATCATGTGTTTCAAACTCGACCATCGGAGGCAGCGCCATGCAAACCCTGAAACAATTCATCCACCAGCATCCGCACATTTTGTGGGGCCTGTATTTGCCGGTCTATCTCATCCTGTTTTTCACCGCGGAACACTGCATCACTGACAACTACTGGGCCACGCAGACGGGCATCGACGACCTGATCCCCTTCTGCGAGTGGTTCATCCTGCCCTACGACGCCTGGAGCTTCCTGCTGGTGGCCATGGGCCTGTATCTGATCGTGAAAGATCCGGAGGGCTTCCGCCGCTATATGTGGATCATCGCCATCACCTTCACCACCACCACGATCTTCTGCTTCCTGGTGCCCAACGGCCAGGATCTGCGCCCGGCGGTGATGGAGCACGACAACTTCTGCACCTGGCTGGTGCAATATACCTACAGTCTGGACACCAATACCAACGTCTTCCCCAGCGTCCACGTGCTGGGCGTGCTGGCGGCGCTGTTCGCCCTGTGGCACACGCCGGGTCTGCGCCGCTGGACCTGGCGCGTGGGCGGCACGGCCCTGGGCGTGCTCATCATCGCGGCCACGGTGCTGGTGAAGCAGCACGCCTTCATCGACATCCTGGGCGCCCTGTTCCTGGGGAGCATCGCCTATGTCATCGTATACGTCTGGATCGGAAGAAAACGCGACCGCCTGCTGGCGGAGGGAAAGAGGCTGCGCTGTGGAAGCTGTGAAAACACCGATACTTGAGGGCATCAGCCTGGAGGAACAGGAGCAGATGCGGGTCTGCTTCGGCGTGCGGGAGGAGCGCTTCCGCCCCGACGAGACCATCTATGACTTCTCCCAGAACCGGCGGCTCATGGGCCTGCTGGCCCAGGGCAGTGCGGTGATCCAGCGCATTGACCGCCAGGGGGACCGCACGATTCTGGAGCACCTGGAAAAGGGCGGCGTATTCGGCGAGGTGCTGATGTTCGAGAACGTGGCCGGTGACAGCGTCACCGTCATCGCCGCCGAGCCCTGCCGGGTGTGGTTCATGCAGGATGAGCACCTGACCCGCCGCTGCGAGCGGGCCTGCACCCACCACAGCCGCCTGGTGGAGAATATGCTCCACATGATGACCGACAAGGCCGCCGCTCTGTCCGCGCGGGTGGAGGTGCTCAGCCGCCGCAGCATACGGGACAAGCTCCTGTGCTACTTTGGCCTTCTGGCCGCCCGGCGGCGGAGCGCACGCTTTCAGCTGCCCTTCTCCCTCAGTGCCCTGGCCGACTACATCTCCGCCGACCGCAGCGCCATGATGCGGGAGCTGAAGAAGATGAAGGAGGAGCGCTTGCTGGAGCTCACTGGCCGCCAGGTCACGCTGCTGATCCGGCTGTGAGGGGATGACCACCGTCACCCCCTCCGGTTTGGCCGCGCCGGGGCGGAATGCATGGAAAAATAATGGTTGCAATATGCCCGGCCATAGTGTATACTGTGACCAGAGAACAACCGAATAAGCTGTCTTCGGGGCGGGGCGAAATTCCCCACCGGCAGTATAGTCTGCGAGCGGCCCAAAGCCGCAGGAACCGGTGCGATTCCGGTACCGACAGTATAGTCTGGATGAGAGAAGGCGTGTACGGCATTAGGTTCTAATGCTTCTTTTTGATGCGTGCACCTTGGAAGGCAAGTCTTTCCGGGTGTTTTACTTTTATCCGAAAAGGAGCAACCCATCATGACCCAGAAGCAAAAGACCCATCGCCTGGCGGTAGCCGCCATGCTCAGCGCCGTGGCCGCGGTGCTGCAGTTCATCGAGTTCTCCATTCCCCTGATGCCCGGCTTTATCAAGCTGGACGTATCCGACCTGCCGGCCCTGCTGGGTACCTTCTCCCTGGGGCCGGTATATGGCGTGGTGATCCAGCTGGTGAAGAATCTGCTGCACCTGCCCTTCGGCTCCAGCGCCGGTGTGGGCGAGATCAGCAACTTCCTCCACGGCGCGGTGTTCGTGTTCGTGGCGGGCCTGGTGTACCTGCGGCACAAGAGCCGACGCAGCGCCCTGTGGGGCTCCCTGGCCGGGGCTCTGGCCATGGCCATCGTATGCTTGCCGCTGAACTACTTCTTCATCTATCCTGCCTTTGCGGTGATCTACGGGCTGCCCATGGATGGCATCATCGGGATGTATCAGGCTATCCTGGGTGGCATCGCGGAGGTGCCCACCGGCGACGCGCTGCTGAACTGCCTGCTGGTGTTCAACATCCCCTTCACCTTCTGCAAGGGCCTGCTGGACGTGGCCCTGTGCTTTTTGATCTACAAGCCCCTGTCCCCCCTGCTGCACAAATAAGGACAAGACAAAGCCCCTCCGGCATACGCCGGAGGGGCTTCCGTTTGGTAAAGAGGCTTTTTGGCAATTCAGTCGTCCGTCTCTCCGTCCGGCGGCTCGTCGCCGCCCTCCCGGTCGCGGTCCACATAGTGATAAGCCTCGATGGGCATATTCCGCCGGCGCAGACGGCGATCCACCAGATACTTCACCAGCGTGCGCAGACAGGCAAACACCGGCACGCCCAAGAACATACCCATCACGCCGAAGAATCCACCGCCCACCAGGATGGCCACTACCACCCAGAAGCTGGAAATGCCCGTGGCGTTGCCCAAGATCTTGGGACCCAGGATGTTACCGTCGAACTGCTGCAGGGCGAAGACGAAGATCACGAAGATGAGGCACTGCTTCGGACTCACCAGCAGGATCAGGAAGGCGCTGGGGATGGCCCCCAGGAAGGGGCCAAAGAAGGGGATCACGTTGGTCACGCCCACGATGAGACTCACCAGCGGGGTATAGGGCAGGCGCAGCAGACTGCAGCAGATGAAGCAGAGGATGCCGATGATGATGGAGTCCAGGATCTTTCCGCGGACGAAGCCGCTGAAGATGGCGTCCGCCCGGCGGACGGCCCGGGCAATCCAGCGTGCCCGCTCCTCCTTCAAAAGGCCATACAGCAGCTTGCAGCAGCGAGCCAGGCTCTCCTCCTTCATGGCCAGCATATACACCGACACGATGATGCCCACCAGAAAGTCCATGAAGAAGCTCACCACCGACCACACGCCGCCTCCCACGGCGGTGATCATCTGCTGGGCCCCGGGCAGCACGGTGTTGCTGAGCAGATCCGCCAGCTTTTGGTAGAAGGTGCTCATGTTCTCCTGGAACCAGGCCGCCACCTTGGGGTTCTGCTCCAGCAGGTTCGCCACCCAGCCATAGATGGTGTTATAGTAGGACTCAGCGTTGCCGATGAGCATGGTCACGCTGTCGATGAGCTGGGGAACCACCACGCTCATCATCAGATACAGCAGCAGCAGCACGATGCCCCAGGTCAGCAGGATACTGGCCGCCCGCAGCCAGCCGGCGGCGTGGGGGATGCGCTTACCCTGCAGGGCCTTGATCTTCCCCAGGCCCAGGCGGATGAGCCGCTCAAAGAAGTTCACCACCGGCGCGAGCAGATAGGCCATCACCAGGCCGATCAGCACCGGGGAGAGGATGTCCAGCAGCTTGTCAAAGAAGCCCTGCAGTGTCCCCTTCATGTAAAACGTGTCGAAAAAAATCAGAATGGCGCAGACGGTGAGAAAGATCGTCAGCCCCCATTTCAGATACTTGCTCTTGTCCCTCATGGCAGCCTCCCGTTCCGCTGCGGCCTGTCCGCAGCTTTTTCTTTATTATAGCAAAGGGCAGCAAAAAAATCAATTCCTGTTGCCCAGAAGGCAAAAAAGTGGTACACTATAGGCATCAAATTCTTTGAGAGAAAGGGACAAACGCCATGAAGCTGAGTTTTTTCGGCGCTGACCAGTGCGTCACCGGCAGCTGCCACTGTCTGGAGGTAGGCGGCAAGCGGATCCTCATCGACTGCGGCCTGCAGCAGGGCCGGGACGAGATCGACAACGCCATCCTGCCCTTTGCCCCGGGCAGCATCGACTATGTGCTCATCACCCACGCCCACATCGACCACTCCGGCCGGGTGCCCATGCTCATCAAAAACGGCTTCCAGGGCCGCGTTGTCACCACCCGGCTCACCGCCCAGCTGCTGGGCATCATGCTCCAGGACTCCGCCCACATCCAAGAGAGCGACGCCGAGTATAAAAACCGCAAGAACCGCCGGGCCGGCCGCCCGGAGATCGAGCCGCTGTACACCGTGGCCGACGCCCAGCGTCTGCCGGAGTTTCTGGATATCTGCGAATACGAGCAGCCGGTGCAGCTGTGCGAGGGTGTGGAGGCCGTGTTCATCGACGCGGGCCATCTGCTGGGCTCCGCCTCCATCCGCCTGACCCTCACCGAGGGCAGCGAGACCCGCACCATCGTCTTCTCCGGCGATATTGGCAACGTAGATCAGCCCATCATCCGCGACCCCCAGTGCTTTGAGGGGGCGGACTATGTGGTCATGGAGAGCACCTATGGTGACCGCAACCACACGGAGGTGTGGAGCTATACCGACGAGCTGGCCCAGATCATCGATGAGACCCTGGGCCGGGGCGGCAACGTGGTGATCCCCGCCTTCGCCGTGGGCCGCACCCAGGAGCTGCTGTACTTCATCCGGGAGATCAAGGAGCAGGGGCTGGTGAAGTCCGTGCCCAACTTCCCGGTGTATGTGGACAGTCCCCTGGCCAAGAGCGCCACCACCATCTTCTGCGGTGACCTGCGGGGCTATCTGGATGACGAGGCCCGTGAGCTGGTGAAGGACGGCGAGGCGCTGTTCCGCTTCCCGGGCCTGCGGATGACGGAGACCGTGGACGAGTCCAAGGGCCTCAACGCCGACCAGACCCCCAAAGTCATCCTCTCCGCCTCCGGTATGTGCGACGCGGGCCGCATCCGGCACCATCTGAAGTATAACCTCTGGCGGCCGGAGAGCAGCATCGTCTTCGTGGGCTTCCAGTCCCCGGGCACCTTGGGCCGCACCCTGCTGGACGGGGCCACCTCCGTGAAACTCTTTGGCGAGGACATCGCCGTCCGCGCCAAGATCGTCAACTTCCAGGGCCTTAGCTCCCACGCCGACCATGACCATCTGCTGTCCTGGATCGCCCGCTTCCGCCAGCCCAAGCCCCAGCACGTCTTCGTGGTGCACGGCGACCGGGAGGTTGCGCCGGTCTTCGCCAAGATGGTGGAGGAGCTGGGCTTCCAGGCCCACGCCCCCCAGTATACCGAGGAGTACGATCTGCTGAGCTGCCGCCAGCTGGCCACGGGCTACCTGCCCCAGCGCAAGTCCCGCACCTACGACGGCGCCCCCCGCAGCACCCCCGCCTATCAGAAGCTTCTGCAGCTGGGCGATTCCCTCCTGGGTCTCATCCGCCGCAGCAAGGGCCGGGACAACAAGACCCTGGCCGCCTTTGCCGAGGCCCTGCGCAAGCTCATGGAGAAGTACGAATTTTAACACATTCCGCCGCAAAGGAGCACCGCTATGCCCGCTTTACAGAAAAATCAAACCGTCCGCGTCCGCATCGAGGGCTACTCCAGCGAGGGCCTGGGCATCGCCCGGGTAGATGGGCAGGTGCTCTTTGTCCACGGGGCCATCCGGGAGGAGACCTGCGACGTGCTGGTGATGAAGGTGCTGAAAAACGCCGCTTT
The DNA here is from genome assembly GCA_964624925.1 of uncultured Oscillospiraceae bacterium. Taxonomy (GTDB): domain Bacteria; phylum Bacillota; class Clostridia; order Oscillospirales; family Oscillospiraceae; genus Vescimonas. The sequence goes on from CAZUYE010000037.1 coordinate 16,955, forward strand.
CGGCAAGGTGACGGCACTGATCGTCCCCTCCCCGGAGCGGCGTGAGCCGGACTGCCCCTACTATGGTCGCTGCGGCGGCTGCGATTTCCGGCATATGTCCTATCGGGAGGAGCTGTGGGCCAAGCGCAGCCGGGTGCAGGACGCCCTGCGGCGCATCGGCGGCTGCAACGTAGCCGTGGAGGAGATCCTGGCCGCGGAGGAGCCTCTCCACTACCGCAACAAGAGCCAGTATCCCATCTCCGCCACGGGCCAGGTGGGCTTTTACCGGGCCCGCAGCCACCAGGTGGTGGACGTAGCCCACTGCCTGATCCAGAAGCCCCAGGCGGACGCCCTGGCGGCGGCCCTGCGGGAGTATATCGCCCGCTACCGGGTACCCTGCTACGATGAGCGCACGGGCCAGGGCCTGCTGCGTCACCTGTATGTTCGCAGCAGCTGCGCCGGGGAGTCCCTGGTGTGCCTGCTGGTAAACGGAGAGCATCTGCCCCACGAGCCGGAGCTGGTGGAGCTGCTGCGCGCCGCCGCACCGCAGACCGTGGGCGTAGTGCTGGGGGTGAACACCCGGCCCGGCAACGCCATCCTGGGAAATCGCTACCGCACCCTCTGGGGCGCGGACACCCTGCGGGATACCCTCTGCGGCCTGGAGCTGCGGCTGTCCGTCCCGTCCTTCTATCAGGTAAACCACGACCAGGCCCAGCGCCTGTATGAAAAGGCTCTGGACTATGCCGGCCTCACGGGCCGGGAGCTGGCGGTGGATCTCTACTGCGGCGCGGGCACCATCACCCAGGTGCTGGCCCACCGGGCCCGCCACGTCATCGGTGGCGAGATCGTGCCCGAGGCCATTGAGGACGCCCGGGCCAGTGCCCGGCGCAACGGCGTGGAAAACGTGGAGTTTCTCTGCGGTGACGCGGCGCAGCTGGCGGCGGAGTTGGCCCGGCGGGGCCTGCAGCCGGACGTCATCTGCGTGGATCCGCCCCGGAAGGGACTGGCGGCGGAGGTGGTGGAGGCGGCGGCCTCCATGGCCCCCCGGCGCATCGTCTATGTCTCCTGTGACCCGGCCACTCTGGCCCGGGACGTGGCCCGCTTCGCCCCCCTGGGCTATCAGCCCACCCGCGCCTGCGCCGTGGATCTCTTCCCCGGCACAGCCAATGTTGAGACGGTTGTCTTGCTTTCCAAGGGAGAGGTCGACTCGAAAAAGGTTCG
>CAZUYE010000038.1:0-17315 GCA_964624925.1 uncultured Oscillospiraceae bacterium
CCAGGGCGTTCAGCACGGCCTGGATGGCCTCGGAATGGGTGGGCATGGCCACGTCCGCCGCCACAATGGCGGTCTTGCCCTCCACCTGGGGCTTATAGGTAAACTTTCCGTCGATGCCGATGCGCTCGCACAGGCCCTTGGCCAGCAGATGGCCGGTCTCCGGATCCAGCAGCTGATACTTCAGAGACGAGCTGCCGGCATTGATGACAAGTACTTTCATGGGGTTCCTCCTTATGTTTCTGTGATATGTACATCCTTTTGCAGTGAGTTGCCCTCTATTGTATCGAATTGGGAGGAAATTGGCAATAGTTTTTGGTAATAACTGGAAAAAACAAAAAAATAGCCGCAAAAGATTTAACAATGTCGCCCTCTGACGACAGTTGTCCCTTAGCTGCATACAAAGGGCCAGGGGTTCTCCCCTGGCCCTTTGTATGTCACGTTTCACTGCAAATTCAGCCGCTTCTTGGTCATCAGCAGGGTCAGGACGTAGAGCCCCACGCTCCAGAGGGCATAGCAGAGGATCAGCACCCACCAGAAGGAGTGGAAATCCCGGATGGCGTTGACGCTGCTGCCGTTGGTGGCCAGCATCCGGAGCCACAGGTTCCCCAGCACCACCGTGGAGAGGATCTGTCCCGCCAGGCCGAAGCCCAGATAGATCAGCACCGTCAGCAGCATCTTCCGGTTGGAGAAGCTGTGCCCCGTGGCGATGGCGGCATAGAAGCGCAGGTAGAAGCTCAGGCACAGCACCAGAGCCGCCAGCAGCAGCTCCAGGGCATACAGCAGCGCATTGGCGTCGCCCATGACGCCCAGCACCGTCCGGCATAAGTCGCCCAGAACCTTCCAGCCCTCCGCTCCCAGCAGTACCTGGGTGGCCAGCAGCATGGACAGGATGCCCAGCACCGCCGTCAGAGCGCTCCACACCACGGAGGCGATGAGCTTGGCCCAGATCAGCTGGCTGCGGCTCACCGGCAGGGTGAACATCAGATAGCCCTCGTCGGTCATCAGGTTCTTATAGAAGCGGTACACCATCAGGGCCATGGTCAGCAGCACCGCGCCCACGGCCACGAAGCCATAGATGGTGATGGCCAGGGTGGCGATGGTGTCCATGGCGTCGCTGTCCGGATAGTGGCCGGACAGCAGGGCCAGCAGCCCTGCGCTGACGCTGGACAGCAGCAGCAGTCCGTATACCGGCAGCATGATCCGGCCGGTGGCCCGGAACTCCTGCTTTAACAGCTTACTCAGCATAGCGAAACACCTCCCGAAACAGTTGATCCACGCTGCAGCCCCGCTCCTGGCGGATCTCGTCCACCGACTGCTGCAGGACGATCTGGCCGTTCTGGATGAAGATCACATCGTCCAGGATATTCTCCACGTCTGCAATGAGATGGGTGGAGATCAGCAGCGCGGCCTCCGGATTGTAATTGGTGAGGATCGTGTGGATGATGTAGTCCCGGGTGGCGGGGTCTACGCCGCCGATGGGCTCATCCAGCAGATACAGCTTGGCCCGGCGGCTCATCACCAGGATCAGCTGCACCTTCTCCCGGGTGCCCTTGCTCATCTGCTTGATGCGTAGGGTGGGGCTGATGTGCAGGGCCGTCAGCATCTGCTCGGCAGCCGAGCGGTCAAAGTCTGGATAGAAATCGCAGAACAGCTCCAGCAGCTCCACCACCTTCATCCAGCCGGACAGGTAGCTTCGCTCCGGGAGATAGGACACCAGGCTCCGGCTCCGGGCCCCCGGGGTGGCGCCGTCGATGCGGATGTGTCCGCTGTCGGGGGTCAGCAGGCCGTTGGCCAGCTTGATGAGGGTACTTTTGCCGCTGCCGTTGGGGCCCAGCAGGCCCACGATGCGCCCGGGCTCCACGGCGAAGCTCACGTCGTTCAGGGCCCGAACGCGGTCATAGTACTTGGTCAGGTGTGCACATTCCAGAATTGCCATTTACTCCTCCTCCTTCCACTGCTGCAGCAGGTCGATGACCTGCGCCCGGTCAAGTCCCAACTGCTCCATGGCGTGCAGATACTCCTCCGTGCGGCTCCGGGCCAGCTCCTCCCGGGCCCGGCGGATGACCGCCCCATCCTCGGTGACGAAACGGCCCGCCGTCCGCTGGGCGTACAGCAGCCCCGTCCGTTCCAGCTCTGCCAGGGCCCGCTGCATGGTGTTGGGGTTCACCCCCGCCTGGGCCGCCAGCTCCCGCACCGGGGGCAACCGCCCGCCGCTGGGGAAGGATCCGGACAGAATGGCCAGGCTGATCTGCTGGATCAGCTGCGTATAGATGGGCTGGTCATTGCGAAAATGCCACTCCATTCCTCTGCCTCCTTGTGTTATTGTCTTATGCGAGTAATACAATAACACAACAACACAAACTTGTCAATAGCCAGCCAGAAAAAAGTTTGAATGTATAATTCTCCTCTTGCACAACGCAAAAGGCCAGGGTCTCCCCTGGCCTCAGTATATCAAAAAAAAGCCTCGCAGAGTTTGCGGCCAACCGAGGCGCGGAACGCAGCGAATCCTCTTGTCAAAAAGGGCTAAAACCCTTTTTGACAAGAAAAGGCAGGGCCGCTTGGCCCTGCCTTTGCATATATTGCGTATCGCTTACAGATACTCGCGCATACCCTCCGTGGCGGAGGAAGCGTCGGCGGTGAGGGTGACGGTGAACTTCACCATGTTCTTCTCGCTGAACTTCTCCAGCCAGTGCAGGAACTTCTCCACCGCGAGGAAATCGTTGCTGTGTACGATCTTGCAGAGGTTGTCCACATAAACGTGGGAAATATCATAATTGCCGGCATAGAGGCCGCTGATAAAGCCCCGCAGGCACTCAAAAGAATTCAGGTTGTACTCACCGGCGTTGACCAGGCGCACGGTGGACTTGATGTCGTAGGTCATGTCCGCGCCGGGCTCGATGCACACGACGCTGCCATTCTCCGCGGCGGCGGAGGCATGGACCAGCTCGATGAGCTGCTTGGTCTTGCCGGCACCATTGGCGCCCATAATCAATCTAACCATAAGAGATCACTCCTTTTTCTGTATATGTATACCATATCACATCCGGCCCCAAATGGCAAGTCGAAAATTTAACGCAGCCTGTCAAAAAGCCTTTTTGCCAGGCTGCCGCGGCTTTTCCGAACTTTTTCAAAGTTCGGAAAAGCCGGTGATTGAAAACGAAAGACACCCCTGATGGGTTTCTTTCGTAACTGTCTTCCTTTCCGAAATGGAGGCGTTTTCGTTTTTTTCGACAGCCTCTTTAACGATCCAGTTTTTCCCGGAGCTCCCGGCCCAGCTCCTCATAGCCGGGCTTGCCCAGCAGGGCGAACATATTCTTCTTGTAGGCCTCCACGCCGGGCTGGTCGAAGGGATTCACGTCCAGCAGATAGCCGGACAGGCCGCAGGCGTATTCGAAGAAGTAGATCAGGCCGCCCAGGCCGGTCTCGTCCAGCCTGCCGGGCCGCAGGATGATGTTGGGCACGCCGCCCTCCTCGTGGGCCAGCAGCGTACCGTCCATGGCCTGGGTGCGGATGAAGTCCATGGGCTTTCCGGCCAGGAAGTTCAGCCCGTCGCCGTCTGCCGCATCGAAGGGTACCCGGCTCTCCTCCGCCTCCGGCTCAAAGCGCACCACCGTCTCGAACAGGTGGCGCTCGCCCTGCTGGATGTACTGGCCCATGGAGTGCAGGTCGGCGGTGAACTCCACACTGGCGGGGAACAGGCCCTTACCCTCCTTGCCCTCGGACTCGCCATACAGCTGCTTCCACCACTCCGCCATGAAGCGGAAGGCGGGCTCATAGGCGGCCAGCACCTCGATCTTCTTGCCGCTGCGATAGAGCTGGTACCGTGCCCCGGCATATTGCCAGGCGGGGTTCTCCTCCATGCCCTCGGCGGTGCAGAGCTGCTGCATCTGCTGCGCGCCCTGCATCAGCGCCCGGATGTCGATGCCCGCCACGGCGATGGGCAGCAGGCCCACGGCGGTGAGCACGCTGTAGCGTCCGCCCACATCGTCGGGCACCACAAAGGTCTCATAGCCCGCCTGATCGGCCAGGGCCTTCAGGGCGCCCCGCTGCCGGTCGGTGGTGGCATAGATGCGCCGGGCCGCCCCCTGGGGGCCGTACTTCTTCTCCAGCAGTTCCCGGAAGAAGCGGAAGGCCACGGCGGGCTCCGTGGTGGTGCCGGACTTGGAGATCACGTTGACGGAGAAATCCACCCCCTCCAGCAGCGCGGCGGTCTCCCGCAGCTGCCGGTCGGACAGGCCGTTGCCCACAAAGTAGATGTTGGGTGTGTTCTTTTTCAGCAGGTTATAGTTGGGGGAGCGCAGACACTCGATCACGCCCCTGGCTCCCAGATAGGAGCCGCCGATGCCGATGACTACCAGGGCCTGGGAGTCGCCCTGGATGCGCCGTGCGGCGGCCAGAATGCGGTCAAATTCCTCCCGGTCATAGTCCTGGGGCAGCTTCACCCAGCCGGTGAAGTCGCTGCCTGCGCCGTCGCCCTTTTGCAGATGGTTGTGGGCAATGCGCAGCCGGGGAGCCAGTGCCGCCTCATAGGGCAGCGGAATGAAGCGCCGCATATGGGACAGATCGACCTGTATCATGAAGATTACCTCCTGTGTAGCGTGGGTTTGTATGTTCCACTTGCTATCTTACCGCGTTTGCACGAAAAATACAAGGGGATAGTCGTCGAAAGAGGAAAAATTTCGTTTGCATTGCGCCGCTATATGGCGCATAATAGTGCCAGCGAGCACGCAGAGAGGAGACGCACATGGAAACAGAAAAGCTCTATTATCACGACGCCTACCTCCGGGCTTTTGATGCCCGGGTCACGGACTGCCGCCCGGGACGGGACGGGCAGTATCTCATCACCCTGGACCGCACGGCCTTCTACCCGGAGGGCGGCGGTCAACCGGCGGACTGGGGGCGCTTAGGCCCCGTGCGGGTGCTGGACGTACACGAGAAGCAGGGGGAGATCCTCCACAGCTGCGACGGCCCCCTGCCACCCGGCGACGTCGTACACGGCGAGATCGACTGGCCCCGCCGCTTTGACCATATGCAGCAGCACTCCGGCGAACACATCATCAGCGGCCTTCTGTGCGCCGCCTTCTCCTGCGACAACGTGGGCTTCCACATGGGCGCGGATCTGGTCACCATCGACTACAACGCCCCCATGACCTGGGAGGAGGCCCTGGCCGTGGAGCGCCAAGCCAACCGCTACATCCAGGAAGATCACCCCATCCGCATCTTCACCCCCACGCCGGAGGAACTGGCCGCCCTGCCCTATCGCAGCAAGAAGGCCTTGGAGGGCCCGGTGCGTATCACCTGCTTCCCCGGCGCGGATCAGTGCGCCTGCTGCGGCACCCATGTTGCCTCCAGCGGCCAGGTGGGCCTGGTGAAGCTGCTGTCCTGCCAGAAATTCCGGGAGGGCGTGCGGCTGGAGCTGCTGTGCGGCCAGCGGGCCCTGGACTACATCTCCGGCTGCTGGGCCCAGGCCCGTGCCATCGGCCAGGCCCTGTCCGTAAAGCCTCAGGACAGCTTCGCCGCCGTGGAGCGGCTTCAGGAGGAGCTGCGCCAGACCCGGGAGCGGGCCGCCGCCCTGGAGGAGGAGCTGTTCCATCATCTGGCCGTGGCCCATCGCGGCGCAGGCGACGTGCTGCTGCTGCGCCCGGCCATGAGCTCCGACAGCCTCCGCCGCCTGTGCGATACCGTGGCCCAGAGCTGCGGCGGACGCTGCGCCGTCTTCGCCGGGACAGACGGCGACTACCGCTGGGCCATCGTCTACCCGGGCCGGGATATCCGCCCCCTGGTGAAGGAGCTGAACCAGGCCCTCCATGGCCGTGGCGGTGGCCGCGACGGCTTCGCCCAGGGCAGCGCCGCCGCCGACGAGGCGCAGATCCGCGCTTTTTTCGCCGCCCACCGCGCATAAAATGGTTTACATCCCCGGCCCCACGGGTGTATAATAAGGAAAGTGTTAACAGTTTCACAGTTTGGCAACACATAACATAACAGGAGGAAGCATCATGTCTTACAGAATTCTGGTCATCAATCCCGGCTCCACATCCACCAAGATCGGCGTGTACGAGGACGAGACGCTGCTCTTCGACAAGACCCTGCGCCACAGTGCGGAGGAGATCAAGCAGTTCGACTCCATTCCCGCCCAGAAGGACTGGCGCCGTCAGCTGGTGATGGAGGCCCTGGTGGAGCAGGGCTTCGACGCCAAGACCCTGTCCGCCGTGTCCGGCCGGGGCGGTATGCTGGCCCCCATCCGCAGCGGTACCTACGCCGTCAGCGACCGGCTGGTGGAGGATTGCACCGTGGGCGTGCAGGGACAGCACGCCTCCAACCTGGGCGGCATCCTGGCCCGCGAGATCGGCGACGAGCTGGGCATTCCCTCCTTCATCGTGGATCCCGTGGTGGTGGACGAGCTGGCCGACGTGGCCCGCTTCGCCGGTCATCCCCTGTTCAAGCGCACCAGCATTTTCCATGCCCTGAACCAAAAGGCCGTGGGCAAGCGCTATGCCCGTGAGCAGGGTAAGCGCTATGAGGACATGAACCTCATCATCTGCCACATGGGCGGCGGCTGCTCCATCGGCGCCCACGTCAAGGGCAGCGTCATCGACACCCAGAACGCCCTGGATGGCGACGGCCCCTTCACCCCCGAGCGCTCCGGCACCCTGCCCACCGGCCAGCTGGTGAGCCTGTGCTTCAGCGGCAAGTATACCCAGGCTGAGGTGCGCAAGATGCTCTCCGGCCAGGGCGGCCTGGTGGCCTATACCGGCTCCAACGATATGCGCGATCTGCTGAAGGCCGCCGACGAGGGCAACCAGGAGGTCAAGGCCGCCGTGGACGCCTTCCACTATCAGATCAGCAAGGAGATCGGCTCCATGGCCGTGGTCATGAAGGGCCAGGTGGATCAGATCATCCTCACCGGCGGCATCGCCTATGGCAAGGAGACCGTGGCCGCCATCTCCGACATGGTCAGCTGGATTGCCCCCGTCACCGTCTATCCCGGCGAGGATGAGCTGCTGGCCCTGGCCCAGGGCGCACTGCGCGTCCTCACCGGCGAGGAGGAAGCCCAGGTCTATTGATCGCAAATCGTCCATATAAAAAAGGAGCCCTCCGGGGCTCCTTTTTTGCGTGTCAAAAAGTGCTTGTCTGTTTGAGCATTTCACCACAGCGCACAGACGCTGCTTACCGCTCCATCCTCGTTGTAGAACCACAGATCCGCCGTGGAGCCGAAGTCAGGCTCCGCGCCCTCCGGCATCGGATACATCAGCAGCCAGCTCCCGCTCTCCTGGCTCAGCACGTAGGGGTACATACTGTGGCTCTCTCCCCAGTTGTCCTCTATGCAGAGCTCCGGAAACAGCCCCACTTCATTCAGCAGATTGAACAGCTGCAGCTCATCGACCATGGTCAGCTCCACGCAGCAGAGGTCGTCCTCAATCGACTTGACCTCCACCCACACGTCGTCGCCCATCCACACGGCGTCCGCCGTGGGATCCGTGGGCAGCTGGATAGCCGGCTCCGGTTCCGGCGTCCAGGGCTCCGGCGTCACGACAGGGCGGCTCCCGACGCCGGCGGCGGACATGGTGACGGAAAAGATGACCACCGCCACCAGCAGACCGATGACACCTGGGACAAATTTGTTGCTCTTCGCGCCGCCCAGGCTCTCCTGGGCCCGGTGGAGCAACTGCTCTGCCTTCGCTGCGCCGCCGGATCGCTCCGTCTGCTGCTCATAGCAGACCTTGTCCCCGTGGGGCAGGGGGCTGCGATCCCGCTCCGTCAGGTGGTGCACGGTGCCGTCGACCCACACCTGCTCCCGCCGGGGTGGACGGTTATACGCACCACAGGACGGGCAGCAGCCGTGCTTCTCATAGTCATAGATCTTTCCACAGGCCTTGCAGTGTATCATCGCCATATCCATACCCTCCCGTTTTTTTCAATTCTATCTCCTCCGGCGGCAAATGGCCACCAACCTCAGGTTGCGCCGGAAAAATCTGTCAGGAAACCTCAGGTTGCCTCACTTTAGTATAGCACAGCCGCCCCGGCCTTGGCAACCGGAAAGCGCGCTGCTCCGTCCCGGTGCCTCTTTTTTCGCAAAAAGTGCCGTAATTCCGCCTCTCCCCGCTGGACAAAGCCCTGCAGGCCGTGCTATACTGTATCTGTATGTGATAAAATAACAGGATGTTCTGCATATTCCGCGTATTACAACGGATGGGGTGAGTATATGAAGACTATGCGCAGGGGAACCTGCATATTGCTGTGCCTGGGGCTGCTGCTGTGCGCGCTCCCGGCGATGGTGCCGATCTTCACGGCGGCCACCGCCGCCGACGAGCAGGAGGAGCAGCTGCTGGGCACCCTCAGCCAGCGCTTCGAGGCCAGCGGCCCCGGCGTTATCTCCTCCGGCGGCGGCGACCAGGGCGGCAAGTCCTACGGGGCCTATCAGTTCTCCAGCCGCAGCGGCATCCCCCGCGACTTCTTCCTCTGGTGTCTGTCCTCCGCCGATGCCTACTACCGCTCCATCGGCACCCGCCTCTCCGAGGCCTACGAGACCGACGGCGGCTATGGTGCCACCTTCGACGAGACTTGGCGCGCCCTGGCCAGGGAGGACGGCGACGGCTTCCTGCGGGTGCAGCGCAACTATGTCCGCCGCAGCTACTATGACCCCATCGTCCGCACGGTGGAGGCCGCCGTGCCCGGCTTCGACATGGATAACTACAGCATCGCCCTGCGCAATGTCTTCTGGTCCCGCGCCGTGCAGCACGGTGTGGGCGGCGCCTCCGGCTACAGCAGCAGCGATGGCCGCGGCGGCGCCACCGGCGTGATCCTCCGGGCTTTCGACGCATTGGGGGGCTTTGCCAACCAGCCGGAGGCCGAGCTCATCGAGGCCATCTATGAGGAGAGCGGCGCCGTGCGTCAGCCCCAGGCCGGCTCCGTGGGCATCATGAGCGGCTCCACCGCCGAGAAATACGGCATCTCCGGCATGGTGCTGAAGTATTACGACGGCAACTCCGGCGACGTGCAGGTGGGCGTATACACCCGCCTGCGGATCAACGAACCTGCCAAGGCCCAGGTCATGCTGGCCGAATATGGCTTCCGGGATGCCCCCCTGGACGAGGGCGTGTATCAGCTGTGCTCCGCTTCCAACAGCAAGCTGGCCGCTACCGCCGCCACTGCGGGCCTGACCCTCTCCGCCCTGGGCAGCGGCGAAAACCAGCAGTTCCGCCTGGTCTACCATGCCAGCGGCTACTATACCATCACCTGCGTGGAAAACGGCCTGCGCCTGAGCGCCTCCAGCAGTGGCGTCACCCTGTCTGCCCCCTCGGCGGACAACAGCCAGCTGTGGCACGCGGCGGTGTATAACAGCGGCTTCTCCCTGCAAAACCGCGCCACCGGCAGCTACCTCTCCGTCAGCACCAACGCCGCCGGCGGGCGGCTGACCCTCTCCGGCACGGCCATGCAGTGGCAGCTGAGCCTGGCCCACTCCGGCTGGACTCTGGAGGGCGCGTCCTATCCCAATATCGGCAGCAGCCTCACGGTGGGCCAGTCCGGCTTCCCCTTCCGGGGCACCCTCCGCAGCTCCTATACCATCAAAAAGGTCACGGTCTCCGTGCTCAACTCCTCCGGCGGCAACGCCATCTCCCCAGCCAGTGCCAGTCCCGGCGCCAAGAGCTATGATCTCTCCCGTCTGGACGATGCCGTGGCCTTCTCCCGCCTGGGCGCCGGGGGCTATACCCTGGTCATCACCGCCGACAACAGCGTCGGTGACGGCTTCCGCCTGGAGTCCCGCTTCTATGTCACCGACGGCTCCTATGTGATCTCCTTCGACCCCTGCGGCGGCAGCTGCTCCGAGAGCACCCGCCTGGTCTCCGCCGGACAGAAATACGGCGAGCTGCCCACGGCGACAAAGGACGGCTATGCCTTTGCGGGCTGGTTCACCCAGCCGGAGGGCGGTCAGCAGATCACCGCCGACATGACCACCGGGGCCCAGAACCTCACCCTCTATGCCCGGTACCAGGCCCGCTATACCTATCAGTTCCTCAACTACGACGACTCCGTCTTTGCCAGCGGCCAACTGGCCGCCGGGGAGCCCATCCCCCTGCCCGCCAAAGAGCCCGTCCGCCCCAACGACCAGAAGTACAGCTATACCTTCGTCGGCTGGGAGGGGTATGAGCCCGGGATGTGCATCGGCTCCGACATCCGCTTCACCGCCCGCTACGAGGCGGAGCTGCTGGAGATCCTCCCCCGGGAGATCAGCACCTCTGTCTATCGCATCTCCGGTGGCTACCTGCGGGCCATCTCCTCCGGCACCACCGCCCGCCAGCTGCTCCAGGGCCTGTCCCCGGCAGCCTACCTCTCCGTCAGCGTCTCCGGCGACAGCCTGGTGGGGACGGGAACCACTGTCTCTTACATCCACGACGGCCAGACCCTCCAGACCCTCACCGCTGTGGTCACCGGCGACCTGAACGGCGATGGCCGCATCTCCATCTCCGACATTGTGTGCCTCCAGGCGCATCTGCTGGGCAAGCGTCCCCTGGAGGGGGCCGCCTTCCAGGCGGCGGATGTCAACGGCGACGGCCAGGTGTCCATTGCGGACATCATCCGCCTGCAGTCCCATCTGCTGGGCCGCAGCGTCATCCAGCCCAATTGAGCTCATTTGATCGAGGAAATTGACCCATGAAACACATTCGCTCTTATCTGGCCGGCCTGCTGGCCGCCGTGCTGCTGCTGTGCCTGCTGCCCTTGCGGGCGGAGGCCGCCGGTGTCAGCTTCAGCGGCTCCGGCTCTGTCCGCTCCGGCAACAGCGTCACCGTCACCCTGTCCATCAGCGGCAGCGGTGTCTACGGTGTCAGCGCCAAGCTCAGCTATGATACCAGCCGCCTGACCCTCACCGGCGTGAAGCAGCTGGTGGGCAGCTCCTGGTTCGTGGATATCAGCGGCGGCAATCTGGTGGCCTATGACCAGAAGCTGTCCTCCCCCGTCAGCGGCGGTCTGCTGGCCGTCACCTTCCAGGTGAAAGCGGGCCTCTCCGCCGGAGCGGAGCTGCGGGCCTCCTTCACGGATGTTGTGGCCAGCGACCAGAATGGCCAAGAACAGGCCCTGGGCAGCGCTACCTGGACGGCCAGCGTGGCCGCCCCCCTCTCCAGCGATTGCCGCCTGTCCTCCCTCAGCTGTGATGCCGCCCTGAGCCCGGCCTTCTCCCCCGATGTGACCCAGTACAGCCTCACTGTACCTTATTCCGTCAGCCGCCTGACCCTGCAATACCGGGCGGCGGACAGCGGGGCCGACGTATCCGTCAGCGGTAACCAGCTCTCCGTTGGCAGCAACACGGTGGTGCTCACCGTCACCGCCGCCGACGGCAGCACCCGCCGCTATACCCTCTCCGTCACCCGTCAGCCGGATCCCAACGCCGTCCTCAGCAGCGATGCCGCCCTGGCAGAGCTGGAGCCCTCCACGGGTCAGCTGAGCCCGGCCTTCGACCCGGACTGCACCGACTATGTGATCTATGTTCCCTATGAGGTGCGCCGCCTGACCCTCTCCGCCACGGCCAGAGACAGCAAGGCCCTGGATGTGACCCAGCCCGGCGGCGCGCTGGAGGAGGGGGACAACCTCCTCACCGTCACCTGCACCGCCGAGGACGGCAGCACCCGGGACTACCTGGTGCACGTCGTCCGCCTGCCCGCCTATGCCGGCACCCTGCCCCAGATCGGGGAGCCGGAGCCGGTGGAGCAGCAGCCGGTGGAGCCGGAGCCCCAGGAGACGAACCCCTTCCTGGCCGCCTGGGCCGCCCTGCAGGCCCCGGTGGATCTGTCCTTCCTGCCCCTGTTGCAGGGCCGCTGGCTACCCCTGTATGCCATCGTGGCCGCCGGACTGGTGCTGCTTCTTCTGCTGCTGTTCCTCCTGGGCCGCGCCACCGCCGTGGCGGCCATTGAGCGCCGGAGCAAGAAGCTTCTGGCCAAGATGGACGCCTGTGAGGCCGAGCAGACCGCCGAGACCGGGCCGGAGCCCGCCGCCGAAGCGGAACCCGCGCCCCGGCCGGAGCCGGAATCGGAACCCACCCCGGAGCCGGAGAAAGAGACGGCCTCGGAGATCCGTGTCGACCTTCCGGCGGCGCCTGTCCCCGAACCCGCCCCGGAGCCGCCCGCCGCGGAACCGGAACCTGTCCCGAAGCCGGAGAAGCCCGCCGAGGCGGAGCCGGGCAAGAGTACCCTGGACCGCCTGGCCCTGGACGAGCTGCTGGACGAGATCAAGAATATGCAAATGTGACATTTTCCGCATTTTTCTACGGGAAAATACGCCATCTCAAACGGATGTCTCCGCATGGAGGCATCCGTTTTTCCCGTTGCGTTTTGGGGCATACTACACCCGGAAGGGAGGTGTGAGTATGCAAGCCCAGGTATACGCAAAAAGCTGCATCCAGTGCGGTCTGTGCGCCACGCTGTGTCCGGCGGTGTTCACCCTGGAAGTCGGTGAACCGGCCCGGGCCATCGACGGCCCGGTGCCCGACCAGTTCCAGCCCTCGGCCCGGGAGGCGGCGGACGACTGCCCCGTGGGAGCCATCGAGCTGCGATAAATTTGCAGCAGACGCAGAACAAGGACAGGGCCGTGGCCCTGTCCTTGTTGAGACTGTCAAAAATGCTTACCCTACAGCGGGAATGGATCACAAACCAAGAACTTGTTTTTTCTTTTCCTCAAATTCTTCCTGCGTCAAGGCACCTGTATCCAGCAGCTCTTTCAATGCCTTCAGCCGGTCTGCGTCGCTGCCGATTTTGGCCACGGGGCTTGCCACCGGAGCAGATGTTCCCTTCTGCGGCGCGGCAGATGTATTTCCTACGATCCCCATGATGAAACCGGCAAGTAATGCAACAAACCCAAGGATGAGGAAATATCCAAAGGCATACTCAAACGCATTTTCCAAAAAGAACGGAGCAAAGTCAGCCTCATAAAGAACAGAGTAAGGAAATTTATAACCATAGAAGTACGATTTGCCTTCGAAGTTGTAGTATATGTAGTTGGCGCTCAAAAAAGACACCAGTTCAAATACGACAGCCACAAGGACAAGGATCTGAGAAATCCTATTCTTTTCGGGTGCAGCTTGCGTGGAAGCCCCAAAGCTTCTGAGCCACATTCCCGCAAGGATAATCCCGACACATAGCACCACATCACAGAGCAGCCATATCCTCAAACGCGGATTGTCGTATCTTGCCCACTCAATGAGCGTGTACAGCAGCATCAGCGCTCCGGGTATAAACCAAATCTTTTTAACGACCGGTTTCTCTTTCAGCGACAAAACCGTTACTGCAATCAAGGCCGCATATGCAATAGGGCAAACAATAGAGCAATGCCAACTCCAAGGGCCCAAATATCCCATGAGGTAATATACGCAGAGCAATGCCCGTACACCAGCGGCGATGGCAACGCCCTTTCGGCTGTTCATAACAACAGATGCAGCCATACCAATCGCAGCAATCCACTCAATGATCCGGCAAATGTCGATTTTGAGGCAATCATAATAATCCCAGCAATACACAACTGCGGCTATAATGCTGATGGACATCATGCAATAAAGCACCAGGCAAAACGCGGCGACCTGTGCGTAGATATTGCCGAACTTGGTTTTTTTCATACGCTGCACCTCCTTACAGGAGCTTCAAAAGCTGTTCCTTTTTTGCCTGGAACTCCTCCTCAGTGATCACTCCCTGCGCCAGGAGCTCCTTATACTTCATCAGCTCGTCCGCAGCCGTGGGAGCTCCTGCGGCCTGGACGGAGGCGGTATTCGCATCCTCATACGCCGAACCGTCGGCGGGGCCGAGCTTTCCGGTGGCGATATAGATGATGTCGATGATATACAGTATGCCGAAGCAGCCGCCGGTCAGCAGCTTGAGGATACCGAGGCCGGTATACCCCAGATAGAAACGATCCACGCCCAGTCCGCCGACCAAAACGGACAGGATCAATGCGGTGGTTTTGTTTTTCATAGTTGCCCTCTCCTTGTTTATATTCTTTATTTTATGGGTCCTGGACACGCTGCATCCTTTAAACAGAAGCCGACATTTTCACCACCTCCCCGTGACAGGAACTTTTCTTCCTGTAATTATGGCAGTATTCCTCCTGTTTGTCAAGCAAAATAAGAAGTAAAGTTCCTATATAGAACGCAAAGGGGGAACTACTATGCTTATTTTTGATTTTCACAAAATCGGTGTCAACCTGTATACGATTCGGAAAAAGCTGGGAATGACGCAGGCGGAGGTGGCAGAGGCGTCGGGTATGTCGGACAGAGCCTATGCAGACATTGAGCGGGGAACCGTCAATATGCGTGTGGAGACGATCCTGCGCATTTGCCAAACCCTGCACATCAGCCCCGATGAGATATTGACAGAGGCCGCTCCGCTACCGGAACAACGGCAGCAGGAATTGCTGGATCGATTGGCGAGCTGCACGCCAAAGGAGCGGGATACCGCGCTGCTGCTTCTGTCGGTATATTTGGAGTCTTTGAAAAACTGAAACAAGGACAGGGCCGTGGCCCTGTGAGACTGTCAAAAAACCCAACATAGTCCCATCCGCTTTGTCATTCCGACTCGCCAAGCGACGCGGCAATCCGTCCTTCCTTTGGCTGCCTCCGGCAGGGCACTTTTTGCCAGCAGCGGCAAAAAGTACCCAAAAAACGCCGCCAAAACCCATGGTTTTGGAATCCTTTCCACTGCAAGAGAGGGCATTTGATCGGATCAAGACCTGTATGCGGCTCAAAACTATCCCCGCTGCCGCTCCCGGTTTGTTGCTGTGACGTGCCGGGGGAAGAACGGGAAGGTACTTTGTTTCTGGGCAAGCTAAGACAAGGACAGGGCCGTGGCCCTGTCCTTGTTTTGATGCTGTAGTGATTTCAATTTGTAATATCCGCTGTTTATATTACAATTCGTTAAAAGCTGACGTTTTCCGGTTCCGGTTTTTGGCAGGGACGGATGCTGCTGACGTACAGCACCGGGCCCTCGCCCTCGTAGGCGGAGCACGGCTCCTTCTTCACCGTGGCCTCCAGCTCCACCCACTGGCGGTTCTTGAACTGATCCAGGCCCTCGCCCTTGCACACCAGGGCCAGGAACTGCATATCGTTGTTGCAGCAGACCATGGCGAAGCGGCCGGGGCAGTGGATGCCCGGGAACTTCTTGGAGTGGCACATCAGGGCCTTGTAGCGGACGGTGATGCCGTCGTAGCGGCCGGGGTTGTCCATCATATCCACATACCAGATGCCATAGTCGCCGTCGGGCACGTCCAGGTGGCCGCCGGACAGGTCGAAGGGGGACATATCCTCCGTCACATAGTCTTCGCTGGTGCCGTCGTCGTTTTCCAGGTAGATATCCGCCCGGCGGTTCACCATACGCAGGTTCCGGCCGCGCAGACTCTTGCGCAGCTCCTCGTTGCAGCGGTTGAAGATGATCATGTCGGCGTTGAGGATCTTCTCCATCATGAGCTGACCCACGTTGCGCAGATAGGGCTCAAAGCTGGTGGCGTCCACGATGCACATGATCTGATACAGGATCCAGTTGGCCGGCAGGCCCTCCCGGTACAGGGGCTCCAGGCTCCACATCCCGTTGAACTCGATGATGACCTGCTTGGGCCGGTACTGCTTTTCCAACTTTTTGAACAGGGCAGGGGTCAGCTGCTCCGGATCGTCCACCGTGTAAGTGAAGACGTTGAACAGGGCCTTGGAGTCATATTCCCCCTCGCCCTCCTCGCAGCAGATCAGCAGGGTCTTGTCCTCGGCGGCGAAGCCATCCCGGAGGATGCCGTTGATAAAGTCCGTCTTTCCGGCGTCCAGAAAGCCGGTGATGAGGTATACAGGAATATCCATACGCGTCTCCTTACAGGCCGAACAGGGTCTTCAGGCCGTCCTCCTTCAGCTGCGCGCCGATGACGCACAGGCGGCCGGTATAGTCGGCGGCGCCGAAGCGCACCTCCTGCTCCTGGGGCACATAGTCAAAGTGGAGCCACTGGCCGCCGGCGGTGGGCACGATGCCCTTGGCCCGGAGGATGGCGCCGTAGTCGCCGCTGTCCAGCGCCGTGAGGATGCGGCGGATGTCCGCCTCCTCAAAGGTCTTGGGCGTCTCCGCGCCCCAGCTGGTGAACACCTCGTCGGCGTGGTGGTGATGGTGGTGGCAGGCGCAGTGGGGGTCGTCGCACTCGCCGTGCTCGTGGTCATGATCGTGGTGGTGATGCTCGTGCTCCTCCTCATCATGGTCATGATGGTGGTGATGCTCGTGTTCCTCCTCAGCATGATCGTGATGATGGTGATGCTCATGCTCGTCCGCCTCGTGTTCGGCCCGCAGCTTCTCCAGCAGCTCGTCGGCCAGGGACACCTTCTCCACGGCGGCCAGCACGGCCTTGCCGTCCAGCTGCTCCCAGGGGGTGGTCAGGATGGCGGCGGTGGGGTTCTTCTCCCGCAGCAGGGCCACGGCGGCCTCCAGCTTCTCCTGGCTCAGCTTCTGGGTGCGGGAGAGGATGATGGTGCCGGCGGTCTCGATCTGGTTGTTATAGAACTCGCCGAAGTTCTTCATATACACCTTCACCTTGCCCGCGTCGGCCACGGTGACGAAGGAGTTGAGCCGCATATCCGTCAGGTCGGCCACGGTGTTCTCCACGGCCACGATGACATCGGAGAGCTTGCCCACGCCGGAGGGCTCGATGAGGATGCGGTCGGGCTGGAACTGCTCCTTCACCTCCCGGAGGGCCTGGCCGAAGTCGCCCACCAGGGAGCAGCAGATGCAGCCGGAGGACATCTCGGAGATCTGGATGCCGGCATCCTTCAGGAAGCCGCCGTCGATGCTGATCTCACCGAACTCGTTCTCGATGAGCACCAGCTTCTCGCCCTGATAGGCCTCGCGGATCAGCTTCTTGATGAGGGTGGTCTTGCCGGCACCCAAAAAGCAGGAGATAATGTCGATTTTTTTAATAACAGCGTACCTTCTTTTATTGCGCCCGCCGTGCGGGACAGTATTTCTTTTATATCATAGCCTATTTTTCAAAAAATGCAAGGGGTCACGGCCTGTTTGCGGCGGATTTCTTGCCGGAGAAGGGCCCCTACCAAGACCTCGGCAAGCACATTGGTTCCTTTCTGCGTGGCATCCTGCTGTTCACAGTCGTGGCGCTGCTCAGCGCCGGGATCGTGGCACTGATGGGTTAAGGACTCCCGCTGCAGGAGGAATCCCGCAAATTAAAAACAAACGCCGCCAGGAATATCCTGGTGGCGCTTGTTTCTGGCACCCACGAGAGGATTCGAACCTCCGACCCCTCGCTTAGGAGTAGCCCCGATATGACATCGGGAAGTGACATCTAATGCTAAAAAA
>CAZUYE010000039.1:0-16467 GCA_964624925.1 uncultured Oscillospiraceae bacterium
CGGTCGGACACGTCCAGCACCTCGTGGAGCTTGTGGGTGATGATGATGAGGGACTTGCCGTCGTTTTTCATGTTGCGCATAACGGCGAAGAGCTTGTCGGTCTCCTGGGGGGTCAGCACGGCGGTGGGCTCATCCAGGATCAGGATGTTGGCACCGCGATACAGCACCTTCACGATCTCCACCGTCTGCTTCTGGGAAACGGACATATCATAGATCTTCTGATCCGGGTCGATGTCGAAGCCATAGCGCTCGCAGATATCCCGCACCTTCTTCCGGGCCTCGCCCAGGTTCAGCTTGCCGGGCATACCCAGAATGATGTTCTCCGTGGCTGTGAACACGTCCACCAGTTTGAAGTGCTGGTGGATCATGCCGATGCCCAGCTCAAAGGCGTCTTTGGGGGAGGCGATCGTCACCGGCTTGCCGTCGATATAGATCTGGCCCTCGTCGGGGAAATAGATACCAGAGAGCATATTCATCAGTGTGGTCTTACCGCTGCCGTTCTCGCCCAGCAGCGACAGGATCTCACCCTTGTGCAGCTCCAGCGTAACGTCCTTATTGGCCGTCACCTTGCCGAAGCGCTTGGTAATGTTCTCCATTTTAACTGCGCATACAGTTCCCAAGGCAGTCACCCTTTCTTTCTGGCGGCCGGGGTTCCGGCCCTGCCAAATTTTGTTCCATGCCATTGATTTTAGCATAATTCTCCATGCTTGTAAATCGCTGACAAGAAAAAAATGCAAAAAAATACAAAAAAATTTAGCTGCCAACAAAAAAAATAAGGCACAACCCCGATGGAAGCCCGCCCTGGGGCCGATTTTCCGGACAGAGTCCGGAAAGGGAGGGGGCACTGGCTTAAAATCCAAAAAGCGAGACTGACACAAAAGGGGAAGAATATCCGCCAAAAGGGGAAAAAGCCCGAAGGCTCCCGGGCTCCGTGCAAATTCTGCATAAAAGGACTATGTGAATAAGTTCACATAATGTTAAAATTGCAGAAATTCGTGTTAAAAGTTTATTAAAAATGTCAATTGTGCATCGTGTCGAATTTTTGTATACTTTGGATATGCCTTGCAAGCGTATGTCCATCGAAGGCATACACTGCCCGACGGGGAAACGCCCCGGCGGAAAAAAATATAAAGGAGAGAAAAACATGGAAGAAAGAAAAGGCTTTGGATCCAATTTTGGATTCCTGATGGCTGCCATCGGCTCGTCAGTCGGCCTGGGCAACATTTGGGGCTTCCCCAATAAGATGGGCGCCAACGGCGGCTTCACGTTCCTGGTCATTTACCTGATCCTGGCCGTGATCTGCGGCTTGGTGGTCATGGTGGGTGAGCTGGCTCTGGGCCGTAAGACCGGCCAGGGCGCTATCGCCGCCTATAAGACCCTGTCCAAGAAGTTCAAGTGGCTGGGCTGGCTGGGCGTTGTCTCCGCCTTCCTGATCCTGGGCTTCTACTGCGCACTGGGCGGCTACTGCCTGAAGTACCTGGTGCTGAACGTGGGCGACCTGTTCGGCGCGGACTTTGGTGCCAAGGTGTTCACCGACGTGGCGGCTGCCAACGGCAGCTCCGTGGGTGCCGAATCCTTCAACGCCCTGCTGGGCAACCAGGGTGAGGCCGTGATTTATGGCCTGATCTTCGTGGTCATCACCATGGTCATCGTCATGGGCGGTGTCGGCGGTGGTATCGAGAAGGTCTGTTCCGTGGGTATGCCCGCTCTGTTCGTGATGCTGGTCATCTGCATCATCCGCGCCTGCACCCTGCCCGGCGCTGTGGACGGCCTGAAGTATATGTTCGTTCCCGGCTGGGCCGTGGAGAACGGCGTCATTGAGGAGGCACCCAACTTCTTCTCCGTGCTGTCGACGGCCGGAGGCCAGATGTTCTTCTCTCTGTCCCTGGGCATGGCGGCCATGCTGACCTATGGTTCCTATATGGATAAGAAAAAGAACCTGCAGAGCAACGCCGTCGTCATCGTTGTTATGGATACCCTGGTGGCCCTGATGGCCGGCCTGTGCGTCATCCCCGGCCGTTTCGCCCTGGATCCCACCGGCTCCCTGGGCGGCCCCAAGCTGCTGTTCGTCACCATGCAGAACGTGTTCAACAGCATGGGTGCCGTGGGCCCCATCTTCGGCATCATCTTCTACCTGCTGGTGGTCTTCGCCGCCATCTCTTCCTCCATTTCTCTGCTGGAGACCGCCGTGGCGCACTTCTGCGACAAGGCCCGCGAGAGTGGTAAGGGCGACAAGCGTAAGCAGTATTCCATCATCGCCGCCCTGGCCGCCGGTCTGCTGTGCGTGCTGGTCTGCGTGGACGCTCTGGGCTCCTCCGGCATCGCCCCCAAGGATCTGCTGAACATCAACAGTAGCGCCAACTGGTGCGCCGACTGGCTGGACTTCTTTGACTGCATCTCCGAGGGCATCCTGATGCCCATGGGCGCCCTGCTGATGTGCTTGATGATCGGCTGGGAGATCGGCCCCGAGGTGGTCAAGGAGGAGATCGAAGTGGGCGGCTACCACAAGATGTGGGGCTACACCTTCTTCAATATCTGCTTCAAGGTCGTCACTCCTCTGTGCATGCTGCTGGTGCTGTACGGCCAGATCAAGGACTTCTTCTTCGTCAGCTGAGTGACCTGAAACGGGAAAGTAAAAGCACATATGAAGCGCCGGGGCAGCCGCCCCGGCGCTTTTCCATCAGGGATGGACGACTCTGTCCGCCCGCAGGGAGAACGGATTGCCACGTCGCTCCCCGCAATGAACTGTGATATTAAAACCTGGTAAGACCGTTCTTGATAAACATATGACCTCCGGCCAATGGCCGGAGGTCAACTTATGCACTCGGTCAGTTCATCAGAGAGCCGCTTGCCTCACAGCAGCAGCCAGGAGGCGAAGCGGAAATAGATCAGCAGGCTGGTGGCGTCCACGATGGTGGAGATAAAGGGACTGGCCATCACCGCCGGATCCAGGCCGATCTTCTCCGCCAGCAGCGGCAGCGAGCAGCCCACGCACTTGGCGAAGATCACCACGAACAGGATGGTCAGACACACCACCAGGCACACCGTGGTGGTCACGGCATCGTTGCCCAGCAGCAGCCGGTCGATCAGCAGCATCTTCACAAAGTTGGCGGCGGACAGGCACAGACCGCACAGCAGCGCCACGCGCAGCTCCTTCCACAGCACCCGCAGGGTGTCGGAAAAGTCCACCTCGTCCAGGCTCAGAGCGCGGATCACCGCCACGGAGGCCTGGGTGCCGGAGTTGCCGCCGGTGCCGGACAGCATGGGGATGTAGGCATTCAGCACCAGGCAGGCGGCCAGCTCCCCCTCATAGTGGTTCAGGATCATCCCCGTAAAGGTGGCCGACAGCATCAGGATCATCAGCCAAGGCAGACGCGCCTTCCAGGTGGAAAAGGTGCCGGACTTCAGATAGGGCTTGTCGGAGGGCAGCATGGCGGCCATGCGCTCGAAGTCCTCCGTGGTCTCTTCCTCGATAACGTCCATAGCGTCGTCCACGGTGACGATACCCACCAGACGCTCCTCCTTGTCCACCACGGGCATGGCCAGGAAGCCATATTTGCTCAGGGCCTGGGCGGCGTCCTCCTTGTCGTCCATGGTGTTCACGGCGACCACGTTGGGATCCATGATCTCCTCCACCAGGTCGTCCTCTTCCGCCAGCAGCAGATCGCGGACAGACAGCACGCCCAGCAGGTGCCGGGTGGGGTCGGTGACATAGAGGATGTTGATGGTCTCCAGATCGCTGCCGATGCGGCGGATGCGCTTGAAGGCGTCGGCCACGGTCATGTCCTTCTTCAGCGACATGAACTCCATGTTCATGATGGATCCGGCGGAATCCTCCGGATATTGCAGCAGCTCATTGATGGAGCGGCGCATTTCCGGCGTGGCCCGATCCAGGATCCGGATGACCACGCTGGCCGGCATCTCCTCCACGATGTCTGCGGCGTCATCCAGATACAGCTCGTCCAGCACCTCCTTCAGCTCGGTGTTGGAAAAGCCGTTGATGAGCATCTCCTGGCTGTCGGACTCCAGCTCCACGAATACCTCTGCCGCCAGCTCCTTGGGCAGCAGGCGATACAGCAGGGGCATCCGATCCTCGCCGCTCTCTTCCAGCAGCAGGGCGATGTCCGCCGGCTCCAGCGGCAGGAGCAGATCCCGCAGCCGGGCGTATTGTTTGCTCTCGATCAGCTCCCCGATCTGCTGCAAATACTGCTCCAGCTCATCCTCATAATCAAACATGACGGGCGCCTCCTTTCCGGGGTAAAAGAAAAATCCACAGCGCGGCAGAAAAGCCCGTTGTGGATGCAGGGAAAGGTCACGCACAGACGTGACCTGGCCACCGTAACAAGCTTTAGCATCGCGGGGCGGTGAAACTGCATTAGATGATACCTTGTATTCGATATCGCCTGTTCAAACCCTCTCCATGGTGTCTCCACCACTCTGCGGCAGCAGTCCATATCCCTCGCGGTAGCCTTACCTACCGGCGTGTATTCAGTTCCCTTTTAGAGTAAAACTTTTTTTTCCATCTGTCAAGACTTTTTAACAGAAATATAGCACCGCCGGCGCATAGGAGGCGGAAAAAATGGGAGAGGCCCCGCCTCTCCCATTACAGTACAATACACCCTCACAGCAGCGCGAACACCAGCACATACAGCCAGTGGGCGGCAATGCCCGCGCAGGCGCCGCCGATGGTGTGGCTGATGATGGCCTTGCCGATGAGCCGGTCACAGCCCAGGCTGTTCATCATGGACACATGGGTGCTCAGATAGCCGCTCCAGCACATACACATGGCGGTGAACACCGCCACATCTCCGGCGTTGGCCTTGCCGGTCTCCAGCAGCTGCGGCACCAGGCTGATGGCCGCCCCGGCAGCGCCCAGGGCTGTCACCGGCACGCTGATGGCCTCCGGGGAGGAGAAACCGAACAGCGGTGTCAGCAAGAAGCTGAGCATATCTGCCAGCTTCGGCAGCAGGGCGATGCCCTCATAGGCCGCGCCGGTGTAGCCGCCGCCGGCCGCCGGGCCGTTGGTCAGCATCATCACGATGGTGCAGATGATGAGCACGCCCGGAATGATGCTCACGCCCATCTTCACGCCGTCCATGCCGCCGTCCAACAGGGCGGACATGAAGCGGGTGCCCAGACTGCCCCGGCGCACCGGCCGCACGGCTTGGCCGCTGAGGGACAGCGTGCCGCCGTCGATCATGGGTGCCTCCTTGCCGTATACCTTGGCGGTGAACAGCAGCATGATCCGGGTGGACACGATGCTGCCCACCACGGCCCCCAGCAGGCCCGTTAGCGTAGCCACCGTCAGGGAGCCGCCGCCGGTACCGGGAGAGAGGCTGATCATATAGGTGCACACGATGAAGCCCATGCCGAAGGAGGTGCCCAGGTTGGTCAGGGCCGGGAACTGATAGGCCTTGAACAGGCTCTTGAAATACCGGTCCTGGGCCAGGGACAGAATGGCCGGGTTATCCGACAGAAAGGTGGCCACCATACCCACGGAGGCCGCGCCCGGCAGCCCGTAGATGGGCCGCATCAGGGGGTTCAGCAGCCGGTTCATCAGCGATACCACGCCGAACTCGGAGAACAGCGACGAGATAGCGCCCATGACCACGCACAGGGCCGTCAGATACAGCACCGTGTCCGTCAGCAGGACAAAGGCGGTGTTGATCATGGTGTTGATGGTGTTGCCCAGTCCCATTTTCACGGCGAACAGGGCGAAGAATGCCACGAAGAGCGCGATGAAGATGAAGTTTTCCGGCCCGATCTCCCGCTTGTAGACGGTGCCGGAGGGGGTGTCCGCCCCGCTGGGCGGCTCCTGGGGCTTGCTGCTTTTCTGATTCATGATGTGTCTTTCCTTCCTTTTTCCCTATAGACCCCGCCAGGCGGAGCCCATCCATCTTATCGCAGAATTCGACGGCTGTCAACGTCAAACAGCGGGAAAAAGGAAACATTTTGCGGCGCTTATTTCGCCGCCGGAAATTGCCGCCCGGCGTGGTCGATGGTATAGCCCTCCGTGTAGATCAGCTGGCTGATGGGCAGCAGCGTATAGCCTTCCTGGATCATGTATTCCAGGATCCGGGGCAGAGCCTCCGGCGTGTGCAGCGCCGCGTTGTGGAACAGCACGATGGAGCCGGGCTGCAGCTTGTCGCTGACCCGCTGATAGATGGTGTCTGCGTCATAGTCCTTCCAGTCCAGGCTGTCCACGTCCCACTGGATGGGCTCCATGCCCAGAGAGCGGATGGCGGAGATCACATGGTCGTCATACTCGCCATAGGGGCAGCGGATCAGCGTGGGCGTCACGCCGGTGGCGGCGGCAATGCGCTCATTGGCGGCGGTCACATCTGCCGCAATCTCCTCCGCGCTCATGCTGTTGTAGTGGTCGTGGTGATTGGAGTGGCTCATGACCTCGTGGCCCGCCTCGTGCAGGGCCCGCACCGACTCCGGATACTTCTCCGCCCAGTCGCCCACGGCGAAGAAGGTGGCCTTCACGTTGTAGCGGGCCAGGATGTCGATGAGACTCTGGGTGTCCTCGTTGCCCCAGGCGGCGTCGAAGCTGATGGAGCACAGCTTCCCCTCCCGCTCCACGGAATAGATGGGCAGCTGCCGGGCGGTGGAGGAGGCGGTCACGGCGGCGGGATAGCTGACCGCCCAGAAGATGCCGCCTGCCAGCAGCAGTACCAGCACCGCCGCCGCCCAGCGCCGCCGCAGCAGGAACACACGCCGTTTTCTCTTGAACATACCGATCCCGTCCTTTACTGGTTTTGCTCACAGCCTATGCGGGAAGGGGAGAGGGTATGCGGGGAATACACCCCAACTCCCGGGTTTACATTTCCCGCCGCTTCTGTTATAATGTCCCTGTATGGAATACACATCACATCCGAAGGGAGATCATCTTATGAACAACGAGCTTTCGGCCATCCTGTCCCGGGTGGATCACACCCTCCTGGCCCAGACGGCTACCTGGAGCGAGATCCGCGCCATCTGCGACGACGGCATGAAGTATGGCTGCGCCAGCGTATGCATCCCCGCCTCCTATGTCAAGCAGGCGGCGGAGTATGTGGCGGGCAAGGTCGCCATCTGCACCGTCATCGGCTTTCCCAATGGCTACAGCACCACCGCCGTCAAGTGCGCGGAGGCCAGCGACGCCGTGGCCAACGGCGCGGAGGAGATCGACATGGTTATCAACATCGGCTGGGTCAAGGACGGCCTATATGACCAGGTGCTCCAGGAGATTCGCGCCGTGAAGGAGAGCTGCCATGGCAAGCTTCTGAAAGTCATCATCGAGACCTGCATGCTCACCGACGCGGAGAAGATCGAGCTGTGCCGTGTGGTGTCCGAGTCCGGCGCTGACTATATCAAGACCTCCACCGGCTTCGGCGGCGGCGGAGCCACCCGGGAGGACGTGGCCCTGTTCAAGGCCCATGTTGCCCCCCACCTGAAGATCAAGGCCGCCGGTGGCATCGCCAATCTGGACGATGCCCGCGACTTCATCGCCTTGGGCGCCGACCGCCTGGGCACCAGCCGTATCGTCAAGGCCGTGAAGGCCATGGAACAAGAATAAGGAGGAATTATCTATGTCTACCCCCCACAATAACGCGGCTCCCGGCGCTTTCGCCAAGACCGTTCTGATGCCCGGTGATCCCCTGCGCTCCAAGTTCATTGCCGAGACCTTCCTGGAGAATCCCGTCCTGGTGAATAACGTCCGCGGTGTCCAGGGCTACACCGGCACTTACAAGGGCGTGCCCGTCTCCGTCATGGCCTCCGGCATGGGTATGCCCTCCATCGGCATCTACGCCTATGAGCTCTACAGCCAGTACGGCGTGGAGAACATCATCCGCGTGGGCTCCGCCGGTGCCATGCGCGGCGACCTGGAGCTGGGCAGCGTGGTGGCCGGTCAGGCCGCCTGCACCAATTCCAGCTTTGCCGACCAGTACGAGCTGGGCGTGAATTTTGCCCCCATCGCCGATTTCGACCTGCTCATGGCTGCCGTGGACAGTGCCCGCGAGCTGGGCGTGAAGATGCCCGTGGGCAACCTCTATTCCTCCGATACCTTCTATGACGCCGCCGGCCGCAATGCCCGCCTGGGCAAGATGGGCGTCATGGCCGTGGAGATGGAGGCCGCCGCCCTGTACTGCACCGCCGCCTACCTGGGTAAGCGCGCCCTGGCTATCTGCTCTATCAGCGATAATCTGGTCAACGGCACCGAGTTGTCTCCCGAGGAGCGACAGACCACCTTCACCAATATGATGAAGATCGGCCTGGAGGTCGCGGTGAAAATGGCAAAATAAGCAAATTTCCCGCAAAAGAAGAAAATAAAAGGAAAATGCTTGCACTTTGAAATGTCCTCTGCTATAATACAGCCATACGGGCATTTTTGCCCTAAAATTTGAAGGAAGGTTGATTACCATGAAGAAGTTTTTGGCTCTGATCCTGGCTCTGGTCATGGCGCTGTCTCTGGTCGCCTGCAGCGGCAACGACACCCCTGACACCCCGGATACCCCCGACACTCCCGACACCCCCACCGTTTACACCAATCCTGATGACATCGACGACAACATGACCTCCGAGGATGGCAAGTATGAAGTCGCTTTCGTCACCGACGTGGGCCTGCTGAAGGATAAGTCCTTCAACCAGGGCACCTATGACGGCGTGAAGCTGTACGCCGCCAACAATGGCCTGTCCTACAAGTATTATCAGCCCGCCAATGGCAGCAACGCCACCGACGATGACCGTTTCGACGCCATGAAGGCCGCCGTTGATAACGGCGCCAAGGTCGTTGTCTGCGCCGGCTTCCTGCAGGAGGCTGCCCTGCGCATGGCCGCCAACGCTTATCCCGAGGTCTCCTTCATCTTCATCGATGGTTATCCCATCGCTGCGAGCGGCGATGAGGGCGCTCCCATCCTGACCAACGTGGCCGGCATCTCCTTCAAGGAAGAGCAGAGCGGCTACCTGGCCGGCTATGCCGTCGTTAAGGAAGGCTACACCAAGCTGGGCTTCTGCGGTGGTGGCGGCGGTGACAACCCCGCTTGCTGCCGTTTCGGCTATGGCTTCGTGCAGGGCGCTGCTGCCGCTGCCGAGGAACTGGGCATCAAGGCTGAGGTCAACTACTCCTGGCAGTACGGCGGCAGCTTCTCCGCTTCCCCCGAGCTGCAGACCATGGCCAGCGGTTGGTACACCAACGGCACTGAGGTCATCTTCGCCTGCGGTGGTGCTATGTTCGCCTCCGTCGCCGCTGCTGCTACCGCCAATGACGGTGCGGTCGTCGGTGTTGACGTCGACCAGTCCAGCGAGTCCGATGCCGTTATCACCTCTGCTATGAAGGGCCTGTCCGACTCCGTGCAGTGGGCTCTGGGCAAGTTCTATGCCGGCGAGTTCTCCACCATCGGTGGTACCGGTACCTCCCTGGGCGCCAGCGAGAACGCTGTTGGCCTGCCTACCGATACCTGGTCCCTGACCAAGTGGTCCGTTGATGAGTACAACACCATGCTGGGCAAGATCAAGGACGGCACCATCGTTGTCGATGACAACTATGACAACCTGGCCTCCAACGACTACATCACCATCAACATCATCTGATCTCCATCAGATACATAAAAACAGGAGCGCTCCGGCGCTCCTGTTTTTTGCAGCGAGTAGACAATTTTGTAGACAACAGAACAAGTTTTGTTGACATTTCTCAAAACTCTTCCAGGAAATCCGTGGTAGACGAGCATAATAAAACCCAAGGAAAACCATTGATTTTCCTTGGGTTTTGGCTATTTGGCGCGGAAGAAGGGATTTGAACCCTTGCGCGTGGTTTAGACGCCTACTCCCTTAGCAGGGGAGCCCCTTCGGCCACTTGGGTACTTCCGCATTCTTATAAAGGTCTGGCGGAGAGAGTGGGATTCGAACCCACGGATGCTTTCACATCGCCGGTTTTCAAGACCGGTGCTATCGACCACTCAGCCACCTCTCCGTGAGGTAAAAGCATACTCGGCCCAGACGCAAGAATTATTATACCACAGAGCGCGTGCCATGTCAAGGCTTTTCTGACAGGAAAATACGCATCCGCAGCACTGCGACCGTGATCAAAGGGGCATATTCCTGCTTTTTTTTCGTAGGGACTGCTGCCCACATCAGCCCGGACGTATCGGGTTTTATCCCCTTTGGCGTTTCGACGGGCGGACAGAGTCGTCTGCCCCTACAAAGAACGGAACGCAGCGGAGCCTGTTGTCAAAAAAGGGCTTTAGCCCTTTTTTGACAGTAAAAACAGAGTTCCCGTGCTCCGGCACGGGAACTCTGTTTTACAACGTGTTTGTGCCTCGTCGCTTACTCGGTGACGAAGGGCAGCAGAGCGATCTGACGAGCCCGCTTGATGGCCTCGGTCAGCTGGCGCTGATGCATGGCGCAGGTGCCGGTGGTCCTGCGGGGCAGGATCTTGGACCGCTCGGAAATGAAGCGGCGCAGCTTGGCGGCATCCTTGTAATCGATATACTCGCACTTGTCAACGCAGAACTGGCAAACCTTCTTGCGCTTGCGGCTGGCGCCACGGGGGGCTCTATTTTCGCGTTCCATAGCCATGGAAGATTCCTCCTTATAAAGATTTCACGTGCCTGAGCACATCAGAACGGCAGATCGCCGTCCTCCTCGTCGATCTCGGCAAAATCGGAGCTGCCAATCGGTGCGGCATAGCCGCCGGCGGGAGCGCCATAAGCGGGGGGAGCGGAATAGGAACCGCCGGTGGGAGCACCGTCCCGCTTGGAATCGCCGAAATAAACATTGTCGGCAACGACCTCAACGGCCGTGCGCTTGTTACCATCCTTGTCCGTCCAGTCGCGGGTCTGAAGCCGACCCTCGACAATGGCCATGCGGCCCTTGGCGAAATACTTGGAGACGAACTCCGCCGTGTTGCGCCAGGCGACGATATCGATCCAGTCGGTCTCCTTGTCGCCGTTCTGGGACTTGTAATCCCGGTCGCAGGCGATGCGGAAACTGGTGACCGCGATACCGCTCTGGGTGCGGCGCAGCTCAGGATCCCGGGCCAAACGGCCCATGATAACAACTTTGTTGAGCATATTCTGCCTCCCTTACTCGCCCTTGCAGACGATCATGGAACGCATGATACCCTCGGTAATGCCCAAGATACGATCCAGCTCCTTGGGGAATTCCGGGCTGCTGGTGAAGCTCATCAGCACATAGTAGCCTTCGGTCTTGTAGTCGATGGCGTAAGCAAGACGACGCTTGCCCCACTCGTCCACGACCACGTCGGAGCCGTTCTGCTCGGCCAGAGTCTGGAACTTTGCCACGGTAGCGGCAACGGCCTCCTCACCCTGTGCCGGGTCAATGATGTAAACGACCTCGTAGTTGGCGGAAATCTTAGCCATACTTTTTGCACCTCCTTTTGGACTTATGGCCCTCACGTTCGTGAGAGCAAGGATATGCCTGTTTACACACAGGCTATACTATTATACTTGTTTTTGAGAAAATGTCAAGGATTTTTCTGCGCATTTTTTTGAAAAAATGCGTATACTTCTTGCACAACTGTGCGACGCTGTGCTATCATGTGGCAAAGGGGAGATGTGGAATGCAGAGATGGACGCCGGAGATCATCCGCTATCTTTTGGCGGCGGCGGAACACTGTCAATACTACACGGAGCTGGCCCGTCGGCTGGCCCCGTATCTGTCCGTGTCGGATCGGGTGTGCGACGCGGGCTGTGGCGTGGGTCTGCTGAGCCAGGCGCTGCTGCCCTATTGCCGGGAGGTGGTGGCGGCCGACCGCTCAGAGGCAGCGCTGGCCGAGCTGCGGCGGCGCGCCGCCGGACAGCCGGGGTTGCAGCTCCGACTGGGGGACATAGCGGCACTGCCCCCGGAGGAGCCCTACGACGCCATGGTCTTCTGCCTGTTCGGCGGCGTGGAGGAGGCCCTGTCCCTGGCCGCCCGGCAGTGCGCGGGCACGGTGCTGCTGGTGCGGCGGGACTATACCCACCACCAGTTCAGCTCCGGCGGACGGCTCAGCGGCCAGACGGCGGCGGATATGGAGCGGGCGCTGAGCCGGCGGGGGCTGCGTTATCAAGCCAGGCGCTTTACCCTGGAGTTTGGTCAGCCCTTCCGTTCCCTGGACGATGCGGAGGCCTTCTTCCGCCTGTACAGCCGGGACGGACAGATTCCCGACCGGGCGAGCCTGGCTCGGCGGCTGGTGGACAGCGGCCAGACGGATTACCCGCTGTATCTGCCCAACCCCAAGCCCCTGTGCCTCTTTGTGCTGCCCGCCGACCAGCTGCGCCGGGAAGACGTAGAATAAAACCAAGCACATACAAAAATACGCAAAAAAACGATTTCAGATAAAATAACAGCAATAAGTTACAAAAATGTATCCAAATTGTAACCGTTTTGTGACGACTTCCGCCCTTTTTCCTGCTATACTGCAAGCACAGGGAGCAAACAACCGACTCTTGCAGAAAAAGAAAGGATGGATGAAACATCAGTCTGCCAAAGAACCCCTGTTTTCGCTTCCTGAAAACAGGGGTTCTTTGACAGACTGAAAGGAGCCTGCCTTCATCGGCAGGCTCCTTTTGGATGGTTATATACCTTCCGCTCAGTTCACGCGGATGATGCACGTCAGGGTCTGACCGGCCACGGTGGCCTTCAGGATTGTGTTGCCTCTGGCCACGCCGTGTACCGTGCCGTCGCTGTCCACCGTGGCGATGCTGGTGTCCTCTATAACCCAGGTCACGGTCTCGTCGGTACCCAATACCTCCATGGGGGCGGCGCCGCCCACATTGATGGAGATGTCGCCGGTGGTGCCGTAGATGGACTGCAGCACCAGCTTCACCGTGGGCTGGGGCTCAGGTTCGGGCTCCGGCTCCGGGGCCGTAACAGTGACGGTGCAGGCGGCGGGGGTGGCATCCCCGGCGGTGGCGGTGATGGTGGAGGTACCGGCGGCCACGGCGGTGACCAGGCCGTTTTCGTCCACGGTGGCCACAGACTCGTCGCTGCTGGTCCACTGCACGCCCTCTGCGCCGGAGGCCAGTAGCCGGGCGGAGTCGCCCTCCGTCAGCTTCAGCACCGTCCGATCCAGGGCTATGATGGCGGGCACCACCGGATTGTTCGGCTCGTCCGGCTTGTCCGGAGTTGCATCGCCCCGGCCACCGAAGATCGTGAAGGCCAGCAGGCCCAGCACCACGATGACCACCAGCACCATCACGGGGCCCAGGATGCTGGGATGTTTGGGCGGTTTTTTCTGCTTGGGCGCAGCTCTGCGCTCTGCGTCCTCCTGGCAGAAGGGGCAGATTTTATAACTTTCGGAGTACATTTCTCCGCATTTTTGACACTTAACAAGCTTCATGAGTATATTCCTCCGCAGAAACGCCGACAGGGCAGCGCAGTTGTTCCCTCCTATCATACTCAATTTTGCGTTTCTCGTCAACCGGAAATCTCAGGAATTCACTCTTTTTTTACATATTGTGACGGGTTGCGCTTGCTTTTCCCGGGAGAGTTTTTTATAATAGTATGCAGAAAAATGCGGGAGGCAGAATTATGAGCACCATCCTTATCGGCATCGCCGGAGGCACCGGCTCCGGAAAAACCACCCTCACCGAGCACCTGGTGTCGCGCTTCGGCTGCGACATCGCCGTGGTGCACCACGACAACTATTACAAGCGCCAGGATCGCTCCTTCGAGGAGCGCTGCCAGCAGAACTATGACCATCCGGACGCCTTTGACACCGACCTGATGATCCGCGACCTGCGCCAGCTGAAGGCGGGGCACACCATCCACTGCCCCGTGTATGACTACTCCATCCACAACCGCACCGATGAGACCGTGGAGATCCACCCGGCCAAGGTGGTTATCGTGGAGGGCATCCTGATCTTCCAGAGCAAGGAGCTGCGGGATCTGCTGGACATCAAGATCTTCGTGGAGACCGATGCCGACGTGCGCATCCTCCGCCGGGCCCTGCGTGACGTGGAGGAGCGGGGCCGCTCCATGCAGTCGGTGGTGACCCAGTATCTCACTACCGTCAAGCCCATGCATGAGCAGTTCGTGGAGCCCACCCGCAAGTATGCGGACATCGTGGTGCTGGAGGGCGGCCACAACCTGGTGGCCCTGGATCTCATCATGCAGCGCATCGCCAACCACATCGCGGAGAACTGAGCCGACAGGGGAGAGAACCATGATCGGCGTACTTGTCAATACACTGACCGTGCTGCTGGGCGGCGCGGCCGGCCTCCTGTTCCGAAAGGGGATCCCGGAGCGGGTCAGCCGCATGGTGATGTTGGGCCTGGGTGCATGCTCACTCTATATCGGCATTTCCGGCGCCCTCTGCGGGGAGAACACCCTGGTGCTGATCGTCTCCGTGGTGCTGGGCGTGATCGTCGGGGCCCTGCTGCGGATCGACGATGCCATCCACACACTGGCTGAGCGGGTGGAGGCCCGCCTGCAGAAACGGGGCGGCGGCTCCGTGGCGGAGGGTCTGGTGTCCGCTACGCTGCTGTTCTGCGTGGGCTCCATGACCGTGACCGGCTCCCTTCAGGCCGGACTCACCGGCGACAGCTCCATCCTGCTGACCAAGGCCCTGCTGGATCTGGTGTCCTCGGTGATGCTGGCTGCCAGCCTCGGTCTGGGCGTGCTGCTGTCTGCCATCCCGGTACTGGTCATCGAGGGCGGACTGGCCCTGCTGGCCGGCTGGCTGGCCCCGCTGCTGAGCACGGCCGCCATCAACGAGATGACCTGTGTCGGCTCGCTGCTGATCGTGATGATCGGCACGAACCTGATGGGCATCACCAAAATCAAGGTAGCGGACTTTCTCCCGGCGATCCTGTTCGCGCCACTGATCTGCCGGCTGTTCACCCTGGTGGAGGGTCTGCTCGCCTGAAAAAGCCTTACAGACGCAAATATCCCGGCCCCAAAAGGGCCGGGATGTATATTTTGTGCAGTACCTATTGACAAACGCTCTCATTCTGTGCTACAATGAGATGCTATATTGAGAAAATGGGCGTATATCCCCATTTCCTTCTACTGTAATGATACCAGTTTTCTCCCGAAAATACAAGTGGGGCAGGAAAGAAACGCACAACTGACCCGCGTGTGTCGAGCTGGAGAGGAACCGTTCCCAAGAGTAAACCGCGGCGCGAGAATGTGAAAGAAAGGCGTGAGTATTGAAGATGGCCAAGGACAAGTACTACGGCAAGACCCTGCGCAAAAACTTTGCCAGACACGAAGAGGTCATGGCGATGCCCAACCTGCTGGAGATCCAGAAGAAATCCTATCAGTGGTTCCTGGACACCGGTCTGCGGGAGGTATTCGCGGATGTGGCGTCCATCACGGACTTTGCCAACAACCTGGAGCTGAGCTTCATCGACTACAGCATGGACGAGAGTCCCAAGTACGACGTGGAGGAGTGCAAGGCCCGCGACGCCACCTATGCGGCGCCCATGAAAGTCACGGTGCGCCTGCGCAACAAGAGCACCATGGAGATCAAGGAGCAGGAGATCTTCATGGGTGACTTCCCCCTGATGACCCACTCCGGCACCTTCGTCATCAACGGCGCCGAGCGCGTGGTGGTCAGCCAGATCGTCCGCTCCCCCGGTATCTACTATGGCAAGGAGATCGACCTGAAGACCGACCTGCCCCTGCTGACCTCCACTGTGATCCCCTACCGGGGCGCCTGGCTGGAGTATGAGACCGACAACAACGAGGTATTTTGGGTTCGCATCGACAAGAACCGAAAGCTGCCCATCACCTGCCTCATCCGCGCCCTGGGTCTGAAGACCGACGCACAGATCCTGGAGCGCTTCGGAGACGATTCCCGCATCGTGGCCACCCTGGAGAAGGACGGCTGTAAGTCCTATGAGGAAGCCATGCTGGAGATCTACCGCAAGCAGCGGCCCGGCGAGCCCCCCACGCTGGACAGCGCCGAGACCCTGATCCACAACCTGTTCTTCGATCCCCGGCGCTATGACCTGAGCACCGTGGGCCGCTACAAGTTCAACAAGAAGCTGACCCTCTGGGCCCAGGCCAAGGGCCAGAAGCTGGCCGCCCCCGTGGCACATCCCGCCACCGGCGAGGTGCTCTTTGACGAGGGCCACGTTCTCAGCGGCGACGAGTGCCGCGAGCTGGACGCCATCGGCGTGGCGGAGGTGCTGCTGCTGCTGGACAGCGGCGAGACCCTGCGCGTGTTCACCAACCGTATGTGCGACATGGGCCGCTATGTGGACTTCGACCCCAAGGCCGCCTGTGGCATCAAGGAGCGCGTCTGCTTCGACGTGCTGCAGGAGCTGCTGGGCCAGTATGAGGGCGAGGAGCTCATGGAGCAGTGCCGCCTGCAGGCGGATCGCCTGGTGCCCAAGCACATCATCGTGGAGGACATCCTGGCCTCTATCAACTATATGAACGTTCTGGCCCATGGTCTGGTGCAGAAGGACGATATCGACCACCTGGGCAACCGCCGTCTGCGCTGCGTGGGCGAGCTGCTGCAGAACCAGTTCCGCA
>CAZUYE010000040.1:0-15476 GCA_964624925.1 uncultured Oscillospiraceae bacterium
GTGCTGCTGGGCGGCTGCCCCCTGCGCCAGCTGATCCTGGCCGGCGAGGGCAACGGCGACAGTGCCGTGACCGTGCTGGGTATGATCGTGGGTGCGGCCTTTGCACATAACTTCAAGCTGGCCGGCAGCGCCGACTCCCTGGTGGACGATGTGTACACCGTGGGCGGCATCGCCACCACCGGTAAGGTTGCTGTGGCCATCGGCTTTGCCGTGCTGCTGCTGATCTCTGTTATCAACTGCGCCAAACGGAAAAAGGAGGCTAAATAATGATCGATGCAAGAGGACAGAGCTGCCCCATCCCCGTGGTGATGGTGCAGGATGCCGTGAAGAAGGGCAATGACCCCGCCCAGCTGCAGGTGAAGGTGGATGCCATGGTCTGCGTGGAGAATATCACCCGCTACGCTGCCACCAAGGGCTACACCGTCTCCGTGGAGGAGGGCGAGGGCGAATACACCCTGACGCTGACAAAGTAAGTACATAATACACAAAAGCGCTGCACCGTGGGGGTGCAGCGCTTTTATTGTTTCAATTGTTTCAACCACAGCGGAGCGGATCAGCCGATCTCCACGCCGGTGGCGGTGAAGCGGAGGGTGCTCTCATAGCAGGCGGTAACGGCGCGGACAAAGTGGGCCACGTCGCGGCTGCCCAGGGTCTCATAGCTGGAGTGCATGGCCAGCTGGGCCATGCCGATATCCACGGTGCTGACGGGCAGCTTGGTATCTGCGATGTTACCCAGGGTAGCGCCGCCCATCTGGTCGGGACGGTTGGCGTAGTGCTGGACGGGTACGTTGGCCCGGCGGCACAGCTCCTGGAACACGGCGGCGGAGACGCCATCGGTGGCATAGCGGGGCGAGTGCTTCACCACCACGCCGCCGTTGAGGTGGGGAGCCTCGTTGGGGTCGGCCAGCTCCGGGTGGTTGGGATGACGGGCGTGGCCATTGTCACAGGAGAGCATCAGGCTGCTGTGCAGCAGGCGGCGGTGTGCCCCGGCGGAGAGGCCCAGGGCGGCGGAGACGGCGGACAGGGTATCAGGCAGGAAGGCGGAGGCAGCGCCCTGCTTGGTTTCGGAACCGATCTCCTCGTTGTCAAAGACGCAGAGCACGGGGATGCTGCTGCCCTCCCGGGCCGCCAGGAAGCCCTCGGTACAAGCGAAAACGCAGGCCAGGTCATCCAGCCGCGGGGCGGACAGAAACTCGCCCGCCGGACCCCAGACGCTGCCGGGCTGCTTGTTATACAGGAAGATGTCACGGGCCACGATGTCCTCCGGTTGGCAGCCGGCGGCCTGGGCCAGCTCCCGGTCGAAACTGCCCTTTTCCTCGCCGCCGGCGTAGAGGGCCACCAGATCCTGGGCGGGGTTATACTTGGTGCCGTTGTTGCCGTCCCGGTTCAGGTGGATGGCCAAGCGGGGGATCAGGGCCATATCCTTTTTCATATCTACCAGCTGCACGGCCAGGCCGCTCTCACGGCGCAGCAGCAGCCGTCCCGCCACGCTGAGGGGGCGATCCAGCCAGCTGTCGTTGATCATGCCGCCGTAACGCTCGGCGGAGAGGCGGATGTATTCGCCGCCGAGCTCCGTGTGATCTCGCAGGCGGAAGCAGGGGGAGTCGGAGTGGCTGGCCGTGAGCACGAAGCCCGTGGCCGCCTGGCGAGGGATGCGAAAGGCGATGAGGGAGGAGCCGTTCTGGGTGACAAAGTAGCGACCACCGGGGGTGAGGCTCCACTCCCCTGCCTCCAGCTGCGTATAGCCCTCCTGCAGCAGGCGGCAGCGGAGATTCTCCACCGCGTGGAAGCAGTCGGGGCTGTTCTGGATGTAATTGAGCATAGAAGTCAGCATGGTAAACCCTCCATGAGTTCGTTGATTGTTAAAAAAATGGGGCGTCCAGAGGACGCCCCATTTTGGGTGATTTGGGGATGGCTGTTAGCGTCCCAAAAGCACGATGGCCAGGATCAGCAGGCCAAAGGCCAGGATATACACAGAGCCGATCAGCAGCGAGGCCTTCAGGACACCCCAGATATACATCCGGCGGTCGGCTTTACTGAGAGAGTCGTCCTCCCAGGGGCGCTTCTCCTTCGGCGGCTCCTGGGGGTGCTCCTGGCGCTCATAGGCGCTGCCGGGCAGGTGGCCGAACAGCGAGGGGCGCGACACCTGGGACATATCGGCCACAGTGC
Organism: uncultured Oscillospiraceae bacterium; assembly: GCA_964624925.1. GTDB lineage: Bacteria > Bacillota > Clostridia > Oscillospirales > Oscillospiraceae > Vescimonas. The sequence continues at coordinate 2,170 of CAZUYE010000040.1, forward strand.
GGCCGTCGTCGTCCTCCCAGTGCTTTTCCTTTTTGGCCATCAGCCCTGCTGCTCCGTATCGTACAGGTGGCAGACCACATAGTGGCCCGGCTCGATCTCACGCTGAGCAGGCACCTCGGTCTTGCAGCGCTCCATGCAGTTGGCACAGCGGGTATGGAACTTGCAGCCGGTGGGGGGATTAGCGGGAGAGGGGATGCTGCCCTCCAGGACGATGCGGTTCATCTTCGCCGTGGGATCGGGCACGGGGATGGCGGAGAACAGGGCCTTGGTGTAGGGGTGCAGAGGATTCTTGAAGATATCCTCCGTTTCGCCGTACTCCACCAGATTGCCCAGGTACATGACGCCCACGGTGTCGGAGATGTGCTCCACCACGGACAGGTCGTGGGAGATGAACAGGTAGGTGAACTTGTACTCATCCTGCAGATCCTTCAGCAGGTTGATGATCTGGGCCTGGATAGACACGTCCAGAGCGGACACGGGCTCGTCGCAGACGATGAACTCGGGCTTCAGAGCCAGGGCGCGGGCGATGCAGATACGCTGGCGCTGGCCGCCGGAGAACTCGTGGGGATAGCGATCCTTGTGGAAGGGCTGCAGACCACAGTCGTCCATGACCTTGTCGATATAATCGTCGAAGTCCTCCTTGGGCACCAGGCCGTGCTCGCGCACTGCCTCGCCGATGATCTCGCCCACGGGCATACGGGGCTGCAGGGAGGAGAAGGGATCCTGGAAGATGATCTGCATCTTGGTGCGCATATCGCGCATCTCCTTGGCGGACAGATCATAGACCTCCTGGCCATTGAACAGCACCTGGCCGCCGGTCTTTTCGCCGGCCAGACGCAGGATGGTGCGGCCGGTGGTGGTCTTGCCGCAGCCGGACTCGCCCACCAGACCCATGGTGGTGCCGCGCTTGAGGTTGAAGGTGACGCCGTCCACGGCCTTGACATAGCCAACGGTCTTGTTGAACATACCGCCCTTGATGGGGAAGTATTTCTTCAGATCCTTGACCATGAGGATATACTGGGAATCATAGGCCTGCTCGTCGGCGGTCTGCTCATCGGTAGCCTGCTCCGCCGCAGTCTGTTCCAGCTCGGTCTGATCCAGCTCGGTCTTCTTCATATCAGCCATTCTGATTACCTCCCTTTCCCTCATAGTAACGGTAGCAGCTGACGAAATGGGTGGGGGACAGCTGCACCATGCGGGGATACTCGCCCTCGCAGCCGTCTACGCACATCTCGCAGCGATCCTTGAAATAGCAGTAGTCGGGCATATTGATGGGGTTGGGCACCTTGCCGGGAATGGAATAGAGCTTATCCACCTTCTTACCAACGGAGGGCTTGGAGGCCATCAGACCGATGGTGTAGGGGTGGGCGGGATGGGCGAAGACTTCCTCTGCGGTGCCCTTTTCCACCACGCGGCCGGCATACATGACCACCACATAGTCCGCCATCTCAGCGATGACACCCAGGTCGTGGGTGATGAGCATGATGGAAGAATTGATCTTATCCTTCAGGTTGCGCAGCAGATCCAGGATCTGGGCCTGGATGGTCACGTCCAGAGCCGTGGTGGGCTCGTCGGCGATGATCAGGCGGGGGTTGCAGGACAGAGCCATGGCGATCATGACACGCTGACGCATACCGCCGGACAGCTCGTGGGGGTACATTCTGTACACGCCCTCGCTGTTGGCGATGCCGGCCATCTCCAGCAGCTCGATGGAGCGTCTCTTAATCTCCTCGTCGCTCTTACCCTCGCCGTCATGCAGGGCGATGACCTCGTCCAGCTGGGCGCCGATGCGGAACACGGGGTTCAGGCTGGTCATGGGCTCCTGGAAGATCATGGCCATGTGGTTGCCGCGGAGCTTCTGCATCTGCTCGGTGGGGGTCTTGGTGATGTCGTAAGCCTTGCCGCCGCCCATGTTCAGGCGGATCTCGCCCTCCACGATCTGGCCCTGGGGCCGCTGCAGCAGCTGCATGATAGAAAGGCTGGTCACGGACTTGCCGCAGCCGGACTCGCCCACGACGCCAACGGTCTTGCCGATGGGCACGTCGAAGGAGACGCCGTCCACCGCGTGGACGGTACCCACGTCGGAGAAGAAGTAGGTATGCAGGTTCTCGATCTCCAGCGCGTTAGCCTGGTCGTGCATCTGGGTGGTGAACTCAGACTCGGGCACATTCTTGCGCTTATGCAGCTTTTCAAACTGGTTGGTGATCCGGCGATTTTCCTTGGAGATCCGGCGGGATTCCTTGGCGGACAAATAACCGGTTTCGTTTTTCTTTGCCATACGATCTCCTCCTTCCTCAGCGCTTCATCTTCGGGTCAAAGGCATCCCGCAGTCCGTCGCCCACTAGGTTGAAGGCCAGGACCGTCAGCAGCAGCAGCACGCCGGCGGGGATCCAGATGAACCAATAGTTGGTCAGCACGTAGGTCTTCTGCACGTCGTTGATGATGTTGCCCCAGGAAGCGAAGGGGAACTTGACGCCCAGGCCCAGGAAGGACAGCGTCGCCTCGGTGATGATGACGGAGCCCAGGCCCATGGTGCAGTTGACGATCAGCTGGGGGATGACGTTGGGGATCAGGTGCTTGAAGATACGGCGGGAGACGCTCAGACCGGTGGCCTCGGCGGCAGCCATGTACTCCTGCTCACGCAGGGACAGGATCTGGCCGCGAACCAGACGGGCGATACCGGCCCAGCCCAGGAAGCCAAGGATCAACATCAGGTAGATCATTCGTGTCATAGGCTCCACGCGGGCGGAGTCCATGGCCGCGCCCAGGATGATGATGATGGGCATGGAGGGGATGCAGTAGAAGATATCCACCAGACGCATGATGAGGTTATCCACCCAGCCGCCGAAGTAGCCGGAGATACCGCCCAGCACCACGCCGATGACAGTCTCAATGATGATGACGATGAAGCCGATCATCAGGGACACGCGGCCGCCGTACATCAGACGGGTCAGCATATCCATGCCGTACATATCGGTACCCAGCAGATGCTCCTTGGTGGGGAAGGAATACTTATCATACTGCTGGCTGCTCTGCTCCTGCTTGATCTTCCAGCTGTTGGTGGTGGGATCAAACTCCAGGTCATACTCAGCCGTAGCGCTCTGAGGCTCGTCCTCCTCAGGCAGGGCAGCATCCTCGCCATCAGCGCTGCCGGAGCTCTCCTCCTCATCCAGGATGAGGCTCTCGTCGGTATAGGCGAACTCCACGGAGTTGCTGGTGGCGCCCTCGATGGCGGCGATGATCTTATTCTTGAAGTCGTGGGTCAGGAAGATGTCGGGAGACACAGCCTGGATGGAGTAGCCATTGATGAAGGCGCACTCCTTGCCGTCCAGGGTGATGGTGCCGTCCTCGGCCATGGCATAGGTGTTGCCATCGGCGGTGAACTCAGCCGCGCCCTGGGCGTAGGCCATCTGGGCCTGATACTGGAAGTCGAAGGACAGGGTCTGGCCCTGCTCCACCACGTTGAGGATCTTCTTGCTCAGAAGGCCCACCACGTCGCCACTGTAGTGGACAATATAGAGGTCATCGCTGATCTTCTCCAGCTGGAAGCGATAGCCGTCATACATATAGGTGCTCTCGCCCTTCTGCACGGCCAGCATAGCGTTGGCCTGGGCCACGGCGCCGAACACCTCGGTATTGTTGCTGAGGTAGCGGAACTCGGTGTTTTCCTTGGCCGCGCCGAAGTCGCGGCGGATGGTCTTTTCGGTGTAGAAGGTCTGATCCTGGCCATAGGGAGACACCAGGCCGCCCAGGAAGGAGAATGCAAACATAAACGCCAGGATGACCAGGCCGGTGACGGCCATGCGGTTGCGGATGAAGCGCTTGTACACCAGCATACCGGGAGAAAGGACCTTTACGCGGCGGTCATCGTTCAGAGAGTATTTCTGCTCGGCAGGAGCCTGATCCGCCTTCTTCATTTCCTCGCGGATCTCCTCCTGGAGCTGCTGCTCCTTGTTCAAATCCTTGTGATCTGCCATGTTCGTTCTTCCTCCTTTCTTTAAGAAACGCGTACCCGCGGGTCGACCACGGCGTACAGAATATCAGAAATCAGGTTGCCCAGCAGGGTCAGCACGGCCATGAACACCAGGTAGAACATGGAGAAGGGGATATCGCCGCCTACCATGGCGTTATAGGAGATGTAGCCGATGCCCTCGATGGAATACAGCGTCTCGGTGATCAGTGCGCCGGAGAACAGGCCGGGCAGAGAGCCGCCGATGATGGTGACCAGGGGGATCAGCGTGTTGCGGAAGGCATGATGATAGATGACCTTCTTTTCAGACAGACCCTTAGCCCGGGCGGTACGGACAAAGTCGGCATTGAGCACTTCCAGCATATTGGTGCGGGTATAGCGCATCAGGGAGCCGACGCTGATGACCACCAGGGTGACGATGGGCAAAACCAGATGTTCGCCCTTATCAAGCAGCTTTCCGAACTCGGAGAGCTGTTCGTAATCGCGTCCCTTCAGACCATAGAGGTCGAACCAGCCCAGCTTCACGGAGAAGACCAGCTTCAGCAGAGACGCGAAGAAGAAGGTGGGCAGGGAGATACCGGCCAATGCCAAAACGGAGATGACATAGTCGGTCTTGCTATACTGCTTGGTAGCAGCGATGACACCCAGGGGGATGGCAATGATCAGCTGCAGCACCATGGAGATGGCACCCATGATGAAGGAGACCCACACGCAGCTGTTGAACTTTTCGAGAACGGGAACGGTGTACAGCCAGCTATCGCCGAAGTTCAGCGTGACCAGCTGACCCAGCCAGCTGAAGAAGCCGGGGATCAGGCCCTTGTCCAGGTTGTACATTGCTGTCAGCTGCAGCATCCACTCCTCAAAGCTCTTGGAGCCGGGCTGCTGCGACTTCTGACGCGCCATAGCCTCGATATAAGAGGTCGGCAGACAGCGCATCAGCGTGTAAATGATGAAAGCGACGAAAAACAGGATGACGATGGATAATAGGATTCTTTTGATGATGTATTTGCGCACTGATAACCCTCCGATCTGATGTGCGGACGACAGCGCATCCCTGCGCTGCCTTCTTCCCTATAGACTTCCCACTGCACATCAAGCAGCGCCCCCGACCCCGCCCGGGTCGCTCCTTGATATGCAGTCGGGGCACTCCCCGGCGGCCCCGAAGGGCCGCCGGGAGGGTGCCGTGTGACTTAAACCATATTCGGTTCCAGCGAATCGCTCTGAAGGGTTAGTTCAGCTCGATGTTCTGGATCTCGCTCATCCAGCCATAGAACGTGGTGATATCGGGGGTAACGGTGCTGATGTTCACACGCTCGGTGGAGAAGATGATGGCGTTCTGGCGCTGATAGACGGGGATCTCGACGGCCCAGTCAACAACGATCTCCAGGCACTCCTTGTACAGGGTCTTGCGGTAGCTCTGCTCCAGGGAGGCACGGGCATCCATGATCAGCTTGTTCAGCTGCTCATCGGCGATGTCGTACATGTAGTTGGAGCCACCGGCGGCCTGAGTAGCGCTGCCGGAGAAGTAGATCTGGTACATATCGGGATCGATGGTGGCACCCCAAGCGGCGCACCACATCTCAGCCTGCTCGGCCTCGATGGTATCCCACAGCACGGAGGAGTCAGCCAGGTCGGTGACGATCAGGTGCACGCCGATCTCTTCCAGAGCCTTGGAGGACTCGGTCAGGCACATGAAGGCGGGGTGGTCGCCCTTGCCGTCGGCGGGGATCAGGCACTCGTACTCGATAGCCCAGTCAGCGGTATCCATGCCGCCCGTGGGGTTGGAGACGACCTTGCCATTCTCGACCTTGCAGCCAGCGGCCTCGAACCAGGTCAGAGCAGCGGCCTTGGCAGCAGCGTACTTGTCCTCGGCGCTCATGTCGGAGGTGTAGATGTCATTGCCCTGGGCATCGACGGAGAAGGCAACCTTGTAGCCCTCGTCGGCAGGCTGAGGAGCAGCCCAGGAGGTGTTGGAGATAGGATAGTTGATGATGGCAGCGCGCTCGCCATAGTAGGACTCGACGGCGACGTTACGATAGACGGCCAGGATGGTGGCCAGGCCCTTACGCAGAGCCTTGGAGGCATCGGAGCCGGGCTCGCCGCCCACGTTCACGGTGTTGGCGCTCATGCCGATGTAACCATAGCCCAGGTTATCCACGGTGGAGGTGGTGATGACGGGGCCGGTGACGTCGTCATTGCCGTTCTCCTTCTTGATAGCGTTGACGGTATCAGTGGAGAAGGAAGGATCGGTGATATCGATGGTGCCGGTGACCACGCCGTTGAGCTTATCGTCCTCCTGGGACTGGATGAAGTTCACGTACTTGGTCTTGGGCTCGCCCTGGAAGTAATACTCGTTAGCCTCGAAGTTGACAACGCCATCCTCGAACTTGATGAACTTGTAGGGGCCAGCGCCCATGGGGGTGGTGGTCTTGGCGCGAACCAGGCTCAGGTCACCCTTGGGGAAGCCGAACTTGTTGTTGTCATAGTCATACAGCTCGTCGCTGCCATAGTAGTGCAGAGGAGCGATGACCAGGGACAGCTGGTAAATAGCGGTGGCGTCGACCTTGGTCATGACAACGCGCATGCTATACTCGCCGGTCTTCTGGATACCGGTGATGGAAGCAGCGGTCTCGCCGGTCTGAACAGCGTTCAGATAAGCGTCATAGTTCTCCATCAGCTCGGAGAAGCTGGCGTTGGCAGCCTCAGCGGAGACGGCCTCGGAGATGCTGGGATAAGCGGCAACAACGGTCTCGAAGGCCTCAGCCTCGGTAGCCTCGGCGGGCAGATCGAAGCCCCACAGAGCCATGTACTCGGCAACGGTGGACTCCTCGGTGGCATAACCGGCAGCGATGCAGTAAGCGCCGATATCCTGGATCATCTTCACACCAGCCTGATCGACGTCAGCCCAGTAAGCGGTCTGAGTAGCCTCATCCCACAGGGAGAAGTCGGTGTTGTCGCGGCCAGCGGCATAGATGGCGTTGAACATGGACTCCATACCGGAACGGTAGGCATCCATACCCTCGATGGGCTGAGCAAACAGGGTGCTGTTGCCATCATAGGAGGGGTCGCACAGAACGTACATGGAGAAAATGACGTCGTCGATGGTGACAGGCTCACCGTCGGAGAACTTCAGATCCTCACGCAGCTTGAAATCATAGTACACGGTACCGTCATCGTTCTGGATGATCTCGCAGTCAGCGGGGCCATAGTAGGTGTAGTCGGTGCCATTGTAGTTGATGGTTTCGCCTTCGATACCATTCAGGATCATGGCGCCCTGACGATCGTTGCCCAGCAGGCTGAGCGCGGTCATCGCATAGACGTCCTGGTCATAAGCGGTCTCGGAGAAGAAGGGGGAGAACTTCTCGTTGAAGGGGGCATAGCCCACCACCAGCGGGGTGTCCTTGCTTTCGTCGCCGCCGCCACCATTGTTGCAGCCGACGAACAGACCCAGGCACATGACAAAGCACAGTGCCAGAGCCAAGATACGGGTAGCTTTTTTCATTGGAATCCTCCTTAATTATTTTTGAACACGGGCTGAGCCCGGAGTTCACGATGATGTTGTCCCGCCGGGCGGGACGGGGTGCTCACTCCTGCGGCGGGACGTCCAGATCCCGGGGGGGCAGCTTTTCCCAGCGCAGGGTCAGCGCATAGCGCCAGGTGAGCCATGCGGCACCGGCCACCAGCAGCTTCACCACCAGATAGATGGCCACGGAGGCGCCCTTGCCGCCGAAGCTGCCCTGATCCACCAGATAGAGCACCATATTCACGAAGCCGAGGCCGGCAAAGATCATGCACAGCATGGCCCGGTGGGGCAGGGCCTTGGCCGTGGCCTTGTAGACGTATTCACGGAAGGGATCCTTCTCCTTCCGCATACGCACCAGGGCCCACAGCACGCTGACCGCCGCCGCCGCCTCGCCCAGATAGGGCAGGATCACATACCAGCAGTTCAGCATGGCCGGTGTGTCGCTGCAGCCACCGGCCACCACGCCGGTGAGCAGCGAAATACTCAGCAGCAGCAGCTCGCGCTTGACGCGCTCCAGGGGGCGGCCCTGGTCAACATAGGCATAGTGTGCGCCGGTGTATACGTAATTCCCGGCCAGATCCATGTGAAAGTCATTCAGATGTGCGCGGCGGCCGCCGCGTTTTTTCTTATTCTCTGCCATGCCTGCTCCGCTCATGCAGTGCCTGTCTGTGTATGCTGGTCATTACGCAGTAGGGTGTTCACGGGGGGTGAACTTTTTTTGTACACTTTTGTCAGCACTGCCCAAGATTAATACTTTTCTAATTCTAACACGAACGGATGAATTTTTCAACACCAAGATTGAACTTTCTGTGAATATTCCAAAAAATTCGACAATTATACAGCTTCTTTGCATATTTATTCTCGCCCACCTGTTTTTATGCTGCTTTTATCCGCTAACATTTGGCGGCAAGAGGCGAAATATAGCTATAAACCATGTGCAATTCCCGGAAAACGGTCAGCTCAGCTCGATCATGTTGTGGCAGAGCTGGTAATAGTGGCCCTTCTGCTCCAGCAGCTCCTGATGGTCGCCCCGCTCGATGATGCGGCCCTGTTCCAACACCATGATGGCGTTGGCGTTGCGGACGGTGGAGAGGCGGTGGGCGATGACGAAGACGGTGCGCCCGGCCATGAGGCCGTCCAGGCCCTGACTGATGAGCTTCTCGGTGCGGGTATCCACGGAGGAGGTGGCCTCGTCCAGGATCAGCACCGGGGCACGGGACACGGCGGCCCGGGCGATGGCTACCAGCTGGCGCTGGCCCTGGGAGAGGTTGGCGCCGTCGGAATAGAGGACGGTGTCGTAGCCCTGGGGCAGGTGGGAGATGAAGTAGTGGGCATTGGCGATCTTGGCGGCCTGGATGCACTCCTCGTCCGTGGCCTCCAGGCGGCCATAGCGGATGTTCTCCATCACGGTGCCGGTGAAAAGGTGGGTATCCTGGAGGACGATGCCCAGGGAGCGGCGGAGGTCGGCCTTGCGGATGCGGCGCACGTCGATGCCGTCGTAAGTGATGGCGCCGCCCTGGATGTCGTAGAAGCGGTTGATAAGGTTGGTGATGGTGGTCTTGCCGGCACCGGTGGAGCCCACGAAGGCGATCTTCTGGCCGGGCTTGGCATACAGTGACAGGTCACGCAGCACGGGCTTGCCCTCCTGATAGGCGAAGTCCACGTGCTCGAAGCGCACGTCACCCCGCAGGGGTACCGCCGTGCCGTCTGGCAGACGCCACTGGAAGTCCTCGCCGCTGCGCTCCAGGGTCACGTCGCCCTGGTCGTCCTCCGGCGGCAGATCCAGCACGCTGAAGATGCGCTCGGCACCGGCCAAGGCCAGCATCAGGGCATTAAACTGCTCGGAGATCTGGCTAACGCGGTCGGCAAAGGTGCGGACATATTGCAAAAATCCGATAAGGATGCCGCCGATGCCCTCGCCGCTGAGCCACAGGACGCCCACGGCGCAGGTGATGGCGTAGAACACATGGGAGAGGTTGTTCAGGATGGGGCCCACCATGGAGGTGGCGGTGGTGGCGGTGGTGGCCGCCTTGCACAGATCCTGGTTGATGACCTCGAACTTCTCCATGACCTCCTTTTCATGGGTGAAAACCTTCACGTCGCGCTGGCCGGTGATCATCTCCTCCATGTAGCCGCCCACGGCGGCGTTGAGGCCCTGCTGCTTCTTGTAGCTGCGGCCGCTGATACGGGTGGTGGCCCGCACCACCAGCACCACGATGGCGCCCAGCACCACCATGATGGCGAACAGGCGCATGGACAGCACCAGCATCATGGCCACAGTGCCGCAGAGGGAGGTGATGGAGATGGCCAACTGAGTGACGCTGTGCTGCAGCAGCTCGTTGGTGGCCTCGATGTCGCTGGTGTAATAGTTCATCAGCGAGCCGGTCTTGTTCTCGTCGAAATAGCGCACCGGCTGGCGCTGCATGGTGGCAAAGAGCTCCGTGCGCAACTGCTGCATGATGATGGCGCTGCACTCCAGCATCAGGCGGTTGAGCAAATAGTTGGTCAGGGCCGACAGCAGGTACAGGCCCGCCAGGCCCAGGATCAGGCTGATGTATTTGGCGTAGGTCTCGTTGGGGGCCGCGCCGCTGGCCTCCAGCAGATTGGTCAGGGGCTTCATGCAGTAGGAGGCCCCGATGGTGGCGGCCACATAGGCCAGGATGGACAGGAAGGCGGCGGCCATCAGCACACGACAGTGCTTGAAATAGCTCAGCAGACGCCAGAAGATACCCGCCGGGTTCTCTACCTTCTTGCCATAACTGCGCAGGTCAACACGCGGCATCGTCCACCGCCCCCTCTCTCATTTGACTCTCGTACACGTCGCGGTAAATGGTGCTGCGCTCCATGAGCTCCCGGTGGGTACCCACGTCGGACACGCGGCCCTGCTCCAGCACCACGATACGGTCGCAGGACATGATGGAATTGATGCGCTGGGCGATGATGAGCTTGGTGGCTCCGGGCAGCGCTGTGCGCAGACAGCGGCGGATGTGCTCATCCGTGGCCATATCCACGGCGGAGGTGGAGTCGTCCAGGATCAGGATGCGGGGCTTTTTCAAAATGGCACGGGCGATGAGCAGCCGCTGGCGCTGGCCGCCGGACAGGTTGGCTGCGTTCTGCTCCAGGACGGTCTCATAGCCGTCCGGGAAGCGGTCGATGTACTCGTCGGCACGGGCGATGTAACAGGCCTCCTTCATCTGCTCCAGCGTGGCGTTGGGGTCGGCCCAGCGGAGGTTGTCGGCAATGGTGCCGGAGAACAGGGAGCCGTTCTGCAGCACCATGGACACGCCGGCCCGGAGGTTTTGCAGACTGTAGTCCCGCACGTCACGGCCATCCACCTTCACGCAACCGGACAGGGCATCGTAAAAGCGGGGGATCATACTGACCAGGGTGGACTTGCCCTCGCCAGTGCCGCCAATGACGCCGATGGTCTCGCCGGAGGCGATGTGCAGGTCGATGTGCCGCAGTGCCAGCTTCTCCGGGTTGCGGGTATAGCTGAAGCAGAAGTCCTCGAAGTCGATGCGGCCGCTGTCCACCGTGGCGTCGGAGGGGCCGTCGGTGATGTCAATCTTCTCGTCCAGCACCTCGTTGATGCGGTTCAGGGACGCCTGGGCACGGGACAGGGACATGACCAGCCAGCTGATCATGGACAGGGAGTTCACGGCCATGCCGGCGTAGTTCACTAGGCTCACCAGCTCGCCGGTCAGCAGGCCCGTGGTCTGGAAGATGATCTGGCGACCACCCAGCAGCAGGATCAGCACGCTGCAGGTCCACATGATGCCCATGGTCAGGGGGCCAGAGAGGTTAAACAGCCGGCCGGTGTCCAGCTGGGCACGGCGCAGGTCGCCGGTGGTCTTTTCAAAGCGTTTGGACTCGTAATCCCCCCGAACGAAGGCCTTTACCACCCGGCTGGCTACCAGATTCTCCCGGACAGCCTGATTCATGCTGTCCATCATCCGCAGCATCTTCTTGAAGCGGGGCTGGCCCACACGCAGCAGAAGGAACATGATCAGCCCCATCAGGGGGATGGCACCCAGCAGCAGCGGGGCCAGATGAGGCGAGACGATGAAGCTCATCACCGTGGCCATGGTGACCATCACCGGGGCGCGGTACAGCGTGACCATGGCCTGGCGCATGGTGTCCCGGAGGGTGTTGATATCCGTGGTGGCCCGGGTGATTAGTTGAGGGGTGGAGATGTGGTCGATATTGGCGAAGGAGAAATCCTCGATCTTTCCCAGCAGGGTGCTGCGCATATTCTTGGCAAAGCCCTGACTGGCCACGGCGGCAAAGCGCCCGGCCAGTACGCCGCAGGCCATGGACAGGCAGGCCACGCACACCATGATGGCGCCCACCGTGAGCACAAAGCGGTTGCGGTTGGCGATGAGCTCCGGGGAGAACAGCCACTGGAGCATGAAATTCTCCTCCCGATACAGGCCGCCGTCCACAATGGCGGACATGAGCATGGGGATCAGCAGCTCCAGGATGACCTCCGTGGTGCCGAAGGCCAGGGCCGCCGCCGTGGGGCGCCTATAGCAGCCCAGCACCGGCCCCAGATAGCGAAATATCCCCTGCTTCTTCTGTTCCTTTTCTTTTATGATATGTCACCTCTGTTTCTTTCAGCGCTTCTTACTTACATACCCGCCTATTATACCAGATGTGTTTCTGTTTCTCAAGCAGAAAAAATTTACGAAATATTTTCATAGGGAAGGGGCGCAGAAAACGGGCGCTCCCCTCCCCCTGCTGCCACTTACGGCCGATGGAGGCAAGATGCCCGAGGGCGCTCTTTTGACAAGCTAAAAGCCCCCGGCGCACCGACATCTCCTGCCGTTTACGTTCATGACGCACTGCGCCTGCCAAGACGCGGGGCGGGTTCGTCCCAGACCGCCGTCCTCCGTCTGCCAGGGCTCACCCTGACTCAATTGCCCGCTGTGAGGCTCCCATGTGCATACATAATAGGAATAGTCCCAGGTGCCGTCCTCCGCCGCCTGACGATAGACCCGCAGACAGGGCAAAACGCCGGTTTCATAGCCCTCTATCGCCAGCGTCTGAGGGGTATCCTCCATGGGGCCCTCCGGTTCCTCCCCCTGAGGCTGCGCGGCGCAGCCCATCAGCAGCAGCAAAATAGACAGGATGGTGATCATACACAGATATCGTTTATTCGAAATTCTGGATTTCATTGCAAACCTTCCTTTCTGCAATTGTTTCCTTGCGTTTGTGAATAAGATGTGACTCAGCAAACGATGGAATTCAATGAAGATCACATTGGAAGCCCCTCCTCTTTTATTTTTTTGTATCATATGCTTTTTCGCATTGCAATATTTTTAACCAAACTGTAACTATTTGTAACCATATTGTAACCAATATGTAACCTTTTGTTGCCATTTTTTCCTGTCCCCTCCGGCGCAGACTTTGCGTCGCTCCCTCCTGCAAGCCAGAGCAAAATTGTGTATGTCACAAGAGCACATTCCCGTTTTAGGGAACCGCTAAAAAAAAACGGTGCTGCCAGCGCAGCACCGTTTTTTTTGTTTGGATATATGGCAACAGCGGATCAATCCTCGCTGTCGTCGGCGGAAGGCTGCTCAGGCTCCTCCACCTCAGGGTTATCCATGACGGGAACCGTCTCGTGGCAGGTGGTCTCCTCCTCCGGCTCCTCCACCTGGGGCACCAGCTCCTCGGCGAAGTGGCGGTAGGCGCTCAGACCGGTACCGGCGGGGATAAGCTTGCCGATGATGACGTTCTCCTTCAGGCCCACCAGGTGATCCACCTTGCCCTTGATGGCGGCCTCGGTGAGAACCTTGGTGGTCTCCTGGAAGGAGG
>CAZUYE010000041.1:0-15449 GCA_964624925.1 uncultured Oscillospiraceae bacterium
CCCCCTCCTGCAGCTGCATTTGAGAAAAATCGATGCTGCGCCGGTTCACCCGGGGCGGCGTGCCGGTCTTGAAGCGCCGCAGGGGCAGACCCAGTACCCGCAGCCGCTCCGTCAGTGGCCCCGCCGCCTGGAGCCCGTCGGGCCCGGATTCCTCCACGCAGTCCCCCACGATGCAGCGGGCGCGCAGATAGGTGCCGGTGCACAGCACCGCCGCCTTCACCCGGTATACCGCACCGGTACGCAGCACCACCTGTGCCACCCGGCCCGCCTCCAGACGAATATCCACCACCTCGCCCTGCCGCAGGGTCAGGTGCTCCTGCTGCTCCAGCGTGTGCTTCATGATCTGCTGATAGGCCCGGCGATCCGCCTGAGCCCGCAGGGACCACACGGCGGGGCCCTTGCGCCGGTTCAGCATCCGATATTGGATGCAGGCCCGATCCGCCGCCCGGGCCATCTCGCCGCCCAGTGCGTCCAGCTCCCGAACCAGATGCCCCTTGGCGGTGCCGCCGATGGCGGGGTTGCAGGGCATGTTGCCCACGGCGTCCAGGTTGATGGTCAGGCAGATGGTCTCCAGGCCCAGCCGTGCAGCGGCCAGGGCCGCCTCGATGCCGGCGTGGCCCGCGCCGATGACGGCGATATCAAATTGTCCCGCGTCAAATTCTCTCATGCTAAGTCCTCTTTTTTCGGGTCTGACCCTATTATAATATAGGTGAGGCCGATTTAGCAAGTTTTTTGTTGTGCATATTAGCAAAAAATTGCAAGTAGTTTTTGTGATAAATGTTAAAAAGTGCTCTTGTCAAACGCCCTTCCGGCGCATATAATAAGAATGTAGAAAAAATGAGAGGAAAGGAGCGTGATATGGATATGATGGAAAAGTGGATGAAGGGCGACCTGGACGACATGATCTTCGGTGACTCTGACTGGCAGCCCAGCGAGCGGTAAAAAAAGAGTGTTCCCCTGCACAAAGGAGACGGCCACGCGAATGCGTGGTATTTTTTTGCCCTTTTTTGTACTTTTTCTGCGGCAAAATGCGCAGCTTTCCCCGTATTTTTCCGTATTTTTACTGGCTACGGCCCAGCAGAGCCAGCTGGTAGAAGGCCACGGCGCTGGCGGCGGCCACATTTAGGGAGTCCACCCCGTGGGACATGGGGATCTTGACGGTGAAGTCGCAGGCGGCGATGGTGGAGGAGGCCAGGCCGTCCCCCTCGGTGCCCAGGACGATGGCCAGCTTCTCCTGGGCCAGCAGCGCCGGGTCGTTCAGGGCCACGGAGTCATCCCGCAGGGCCAGGGCCACGGTCTTGAAGCCCAGCCGGTGCAGCAGGGCAGGCCAGTCCTCCCCATCCGGCAAATACGTCCAGGGCACCAGGAAAACATTGCCCATGCTGACCCGGGCCGCCCGGCGATACAGCGGGTCGCTGCCGGCGGCGGTCAGCAGGACAGCATCCACATTTAGTGCAGCGGCGCTGCGGAAGATGGCCCCGATGTTGGTGGGATTCATGACATTCTCCAGCACGGCAATGCGCGTTGCCCCGGCGCAGATCTCCTCCACGGCGGGGAGCCGGGGGCGGCGCATGGCACAGAGCATCCCGCGGGTCAGGTGAAAGCCCGTCAGCCGGGTCAGCACGTCCAGCTCCGCGGCGTACACCGGGATATCCGCCGGGCAGCGCTCCAGCAGCTCTGCGCCCTTGCCGGCGATGTGTTTGTGCTCCATCAGGAAGGAGACCGGCTGGCAGCCCGCCTCCAGGGCCCGGCCAATAACCAGGGGGCTCTCCGCCACGAACAGGGCGTTGTCCGGATCCGCCCGGTTCACCAGCTGGTTCTCGGTCAGCCGGGCGTATACGTCCAGCTCCGGGGCGGAAAAATCGCTGATTTCAATGATGCGTGCCATGAATCAGTACCTCGTTGTTTGTTTTTTTCCACTATACCATGCATTTTGACCGATGTAAAGCGGCGATACGGGAGAAATCCAGTGATTTTCCCCCTTGCGGACGGGAAAAAGCGTGATATACTAAAATAGTTCGTTTTTTACACATCTTTGACACGGAGGGTCGACTCATGTCCACAAAATACGCGGATCTGCACCGCCATTTGGCTTTCGCCGTGGTAGGCGGTTTTTTTGGCGGCTACGCCGTGCTGTCCCGCTGCGGCGTGATGGCCAATGCCCAGACCATGAACCTGATGGAGATGGTGCTGGATGCGCTGGGCGGCAAGGGTACCAGCGCTTTGCTGCGTCTTTTGTGCGTGGTGATCTACATCGCCGGGGCCATGTCCACGGTGCTGCTGCCCCGGCTGCTGGGGGTAAATATGCGGCGGCTGACGCCGCTGATCGACGCGCTGGCGGCGGTGGCGGTGGCCTTCATGCCGGAGGACTGTCCCATCGTGGTGTCCCTGTATCCCATCTTCTTTGCCATGAGCGTGCAATACAGCGCCTTTGCCGGGGCCCGGGGCTACAGCAGCTCCAGTACCTTCTGCACCAACAACACCCGGCAGACCGCCCTGGCTCTGGCCAGCTTCCTGTGTGACCGGGATCGGGAGCAGCTGAGAAAGGCGGGCTTTTTTGCAGCCACGCTGCTGTTTTTCCACCTGGGAGCCACGGTCTCCTTCTTCGCGGTGAAGGTTCACGCCTACCGCGGGGCCCTGTGGGTGCTGCCGCTGATCGCCGTGGCCTACGTCATGGTGCGGCGGGAGGAGCTGGCCCAGCGGGAGCGGGAACAGGCGGCCGCCTGAGAAGATTGCTTAATAAGTACAGTCCCGGAGTGAACGCTCCGGGACTGGCTTGCTTTGCGCGATGGGCGCCCTCTGCGAGACGATACCGGAGCGGCGGGAATCAGGTTTCCGGCTGGTACGGCGTGAGGATGACGTGACATTTTTTGCAGACGAAGGAGTCCAGGCTGACATCCCGGCGGATGAAATAGGGGCCGCAGATGAGGAAGGACTCGCTGTGGGGCCGGGCGTTGAAGCTCAAACCCGCGCTTTCGGCGGCGCAGATGGCGCCGGGGATCAGATCCCCGGAACAGTAGGGACAGCGCTGCTCCATGACGAAAACCTCCTTTTTTCATGGCACACGGGGCAAAAAACATACTTTACGGTAGTATAGCATACACAGGGGAGGCGGTGCAAGGGGCCTTCCAGAAATTACCGGGAGCGTTCACAGTTTTTTTAAATCTTTTTTGTTGCCATTTTGTAACTTTTTGATTATAATAAAAACATCCATTCAATTTCGACAGATATATGGGGAGATTTCCCCTATATGGGACATATAAGCAGAGGGATAGCATGATAAGACTGACAAATGTGAAAAAAACATATGACAACGGCACCCATGCCCTCAACGGGATCTCCTTTGAGATACGGGATGGGGACTTTGTGTTTCTGGTGGGCCCCAGCGGCAGCGGCAAGTCCACCATCATCAAGCTGCTCACCGGCGAGATCACGCCCACCAGCGGGCGGGTGATGATCAACGGCTTTTCCATGAGCAACATCGCCCACTGGCAGATTCCCCTGATGCGCCGCACCATCGGCGTGATCTTTCAGGATTTCCGCCTGATCGGCAACAAGACCGTATACGACAATCTGAGCCTGGCCATGCGGGCGGTTGGAGCCTCCTCCCGGGAGATCCGCAGCAGGATCCCCTATGTGCTGGGCCTGGTGGGCCTGGAAGGGAAGGGCAGGCGCTATCCGGATGAGCTGTCCGGCGGCGAACAGCAGCGCGTGGCCATTGCCAGGGCCCTGGTGAACAATCCCAGCACCATCGTGGCCGACGAGCCCACGGGCAACCTGGATCCCCAGCGCTCGCTGGAGATCATGACACTGCTGGAGCGGATCAACGCCCTGGGTACCACCGTGGTGGTGGTCACCCATGAAAAGAGCCTGGTGAACCACTTCGACAAGCGGGTCATCATGATCGACAAGGGTGTGGTGGCTGCCACAGGCGTGGGTACTTATGAGGTGAACCAAGATGCATGATTTCAAATACTTCTTCCGGGAGGGCGCGGGCAATATGTTCTCCCACGGCTTCATGTCCTTCGCCGCCATCGGCGTGACGGTGGCGTGTTTGCTGATCATGGGCACCTTCTCCCTGGTGGCCTACAACGCCACGGTGAACCTGCAGGATCTGCAGCGGGAGAACGCCGTGCTGGCCTTCATCGACGAGAGCCTGACGGAGGAGGAGGCCAGGGCCATGCAGAGCAGGCTGGAAAAGCTCAGCGGCGTGGCGGACTGCAGCTTCGTGTCCCGGCAGGAGGCTCGGGACGAGTATGTGGAGAAATACAACGAGGACGAACTGTATAACGATTTGGATGCATCCATCTTCCGGCACCGCTTCGTGCTGCATCTGACCGACCTGACGCTGATGGAGCAGCTGGTGCAGGAGCTGGAACAGGTGGAGGGCGTGGCCAAGGTGCGGGCAGATCAGGACATCTCCCAGGGCTTTATCACCGTGCGCAACATCGCGGGGGTCATCAGCATCGCGCTGATCGCCATTCTGCTGGTCATCTCCGTGTTCATCATCTCCAACACCATCAAGCTCACCACCTTTGACCGGCGGGAGGAGATCGCCATCATGAAGATGGTGGGCGCGACGGACGGCTTTATCCGCTGGCCCTTCGTGTATGAGGGTCTGCTGCTGGGGCTCATCGGCGCGGCGGTGGCCTTCGGACTGCAGTGGCTGCTGTATGCCGCCGTGGCCCAGGGCATCGAGAGCTCCGACACCATGCAGCTGCTGCGGGTGGTGCCCTTTGACAACATTTGGCTGCCTGTGGCGGCGGTATTCGCGGCTGTGGGCCTCTTAGTGGGCGTGGGCGGCAGCCTGACGGCCATCCGAAAGTTCCTGCGGGTATGAGACAAGACAGGAGGGGTTCCATGAAGAAGAACGGAAAGCGCCTGGGGGCGATGCTGTGCGCCGTGCTGATGCTGGCCACACTGACGCTGACCATGCACCCGGTGAGCACCGCCTACGGCGACAGCCTGACGGAGCAGCTGGAACAGGTCAAGGCGGAGAAGGCGCGGCTGCAGAAGGAGCTGGACGCCATCAAGGCCGACAAGGCCCGGGCGCTGGAGCACAAGCAGCTGCTGGATCAGCAGAACGCGCTGCTGGCGGAGCAGATCGACCTGCTGGATCTGCAGATCGAGGAGACCAAAACGCGCATCACGGAGAACGAGGCCCAGGAGGAGGCACAGTATGAGCTGTTCTGCCAGCAGGTGCGCCAGGAGGAGGAGCGGGGTACCGTGTCCTACTGGTCGGTGCTGTTCAAGGCCACGGACTTTGCCGATCTGCTGAGCCGCATCGACTTTATCAACGAGATCGTGGAGTATGACCAGGGCATCATCGAGGATCTGCGTACGCTGCGGAAGCAGCTGGCCAGGGACAAGGCGGCCCTGGAGGAGCAGCAGGTGGAACTGGGTGCGCGCAAGGTGGAGCTGGAGGCCCAGGTGGCCGAGGCAGATCGCGTGTTTGCCGAGTACGCCGCCTCGGAGGAGGGGCAGAAGGCTCTGATCGCCGCCCAGGAGGAGGAAGAAGACCGCCTGCAGGAGGAGATCAAGAAGGCCCAGGAGGCGGAGAAGGAGCAGCCCAGCGTGGGCGGCTTCATCTGGCCCTGCACCTGCCGCTATGTCACCGGCGGCTACGGTGGCCGCGACGCGCCCTGCCCCGGCGCCAGCACCTATCACCTGGGTGTGGACATCGGCGCTGCCTGGGGCGACGACATCTTCGCTACTAAGGCGGGCACCGTGATGGTGGCCAACGAGGGCTGGAACTACGGCCTGGGCTACTGCGTGAAGATCCAGCACGATGACGGCACCAGCACCGTGTACGGCCACATGAGCCGGGTGCTGGCCACGGTGGGCCAGCGGGTGGCCCAGGGCCAGGTCATCGGCAAGGTGGGCTCCACCGGCGTATCCACCGGGCCCCACATCCACTATGAGATCCGCATCGGCGGCGTTACCGGCACGGCCATCAATCCGCTGCCCTATCTGCCGGGCTATATCCGCTACGGATGGTAAGACAATTATTAGGTACATGCTGGAGCACCCGGCGGCCACAGGCCGCCGGGTGCTTTGCGTGGGGAGGCCGGAACTGCGGAGGCTGTGGGGTGAGGGGACGGAGACTGAATATCATATGTATCATGATGAATATAAATACAGTTCTATACAGCGGAATGCGTTATAAAACGGGGCGGGGGAGAGATGTGTGCGCTCCATCGGAAAAGCATTGACAGGGGAGGGGAGAAGGGCGCTGTTTAGCACGGTGACAGGATAAAGAATCGGGCAAAATTTCTTGCGTCTTTGAGAGACGTAAAAAATGCGGGAGAAATGTCGCTGACTCAAAAACAGACGAGGGGCGCGGGATTTTGTCGAAACTTCTAATTTACTTTTGTAAAATTGTGCTAAGTTTCGGATTGCTTTTTTATATAAATGATGATACAATGCCCTTAGCTGTACAATCACGGGCGACCGACAGGGCATCGCGGCGCACCGTAACAAAAGCAGCGTCCCAACTTTACCGGTACAAACCGGAGAAAGAGAGAGTATGCACATGAAACACGCGAATCCCCTGAAGCGGGCGATGTCCGTGCTGCTGGCTCTGGTTCTGGCAATGAGTCTTGTGACTCCGGCCTGGGCTGCGGAGAGCACCGTATACAGCAGCAACGGCGTTACCTGGGAAAAGGTGGACAACGACGTCCTGGGGACGAAGTTGCCCCTCAAGGAAGTGGACCAGAAGGACGAGGCGCAGACCTATGCTGACACGGACGTGGTTCGTGTCTCCATCGTTCTGAAGGATGCTTCCACCATC
Organism: uncultured Oscillospiraceae bacterium; assembly: GCA_964624925.1. Lineage (GTDB taxonomy): Bacteria > Bacillota > Clostridia > Oscillospirales > Oscillospiraceae > Vescimonas. The sequence goes on from CAZUYE010000041.1 coordinate 6,791, forward strand.
GAAAAGGGCTTTACGGCTGACGAGATCGCGGCCGGCAGCATCAAGGCGCAGAGCTATCGCGACAAGCTGGAATCCAAGCAGGAAAAGCTGGAGAAGACCATCTCCAAGAAGGTCCTGGGCGGCGAGACGCTGGACGTGGTGTGGAACCTGACGCTGGCTGCCAACATCATCTCCGCCAACGTGGAGTATGGCCAGATCGAGGCCATCGAGCAGCTCAAGGAAGTTGAGTCCGTTCTCATCGAGACCCGGTACGAGCCCTGCGTGACCGGTACCAGCGAGACCGACCCCAATATGGCTACCTCCTCTGAGCAGATCGGCTCCAACATCGCCTGGGCCAATGGTTACACCGGCGCGGGCTCCAAGATCGCCGTCATCGATACCGGTACGGACACCGATCACCAGAGCTTCGATGCCAGCGCTTTCGAGTATGCCATCGAGCAGACCGGCAAGGACGTTAAGCTGATGACCGTGGCGGACATCGAGGACGTTCTGGAGGATCTGAACATCGCCAAGCTGGTGAAGGATGTCAACGACCTGTATCTGAATGCCAAGCTCCCCTTCGCCTTCAACTATGTGGATGAAGACCTTGACATCACCCATGACCACGACTCACAGGGCGAGCACGGCTCCCACGTGGCCGGTATTGCCACCGCCAACCGCTACATCCCCGACGGTGAGGGCGGTTACACCGACGCGCTGGTCACCGCCAAGACCCAGGGCGTGGCTCCCGATGCCCAGCTGATCACCATGAAGGTCTTCGGCAAGGGCGGCGGCGCTTACGACTCCGACTACATGGCTGCCATCGAGGACGCCATGGTTCTGGGCTGCGACGCGGCCAACCTGTCCCTGGGCTCCGGCAACCCCGGCTTCTCCCGTCACTCCACGGCGGCCTATCAGGCCATCCTGGATGCCATCACCAAGAGCGGCATGGTCGTGGCCATGTCCGCCGGTAACTCCGGCACCTGGCAGGAGAACACAATTTATGGTTTTCTGTATTCCGAGGGCCTGTCTATGCAGACCGACGGCAGCCCCGGCTCTTACACCAACTCCCTGTGCGTGGCCTCTGTGGATAACAGCGGCTCCACCGGCAACTTCCTGAACTTCGGCGGCAGCCTGACCGCCGTGGGCTTCAGCGAGACCACCGGTTATACCAACGCCCCCATCGCCACCCTGGACAAGAGCGAGGATGCCTCCGGCACCGAGTATGACTTCGTCCTGTTTGAGAACACCGGTAAGGACGGCAGTGGCAACAACCTGCTGACTGACTATGCCGACGTGACCGCCGGCAAGGTGGTTCTGGTCTATCGCGGTACCTCCTCCTTCTTTGAGAAGCACGAGGCTGTTGCGGAAGTGGGCGGCGTGGCCTGCATCGTGGTGAACAACCAGGCCGGCACCATCAACATGGACCTGAGCGACTCCACGGCCAGCATCCCCTGCGTCTCCGTCCTGCAGGCAGTGGGCGAGACCCTGAAGGCTGAGGCCGCCCCCGTTGTGGATGAGGACAGCAATGTCCTGTACTACACCGGCAAGGTCACCGTCTCCGGCGCCATCCAGGCATTCCAGAGCGGCGCGGACTTCTACACCATGAGCAGCTTCTCCTCCTGGGGCATTCCCGGCTCCCTGGAGATGAAGCCCGAGATCACGGCTCCTGGCGGCAATATCTATTCCGTCAACGGTGCTGTGGCCGGTGGCAAGGCTTATGAGAATATGTCCGGTACCTCCATGGCTTCCCCCCAGATCGCCGGTATGAGCGCTGTTGTGGCGCAGTATATCCGCGATAACGGGCTGGCCGAGAAGACCGGTCTGAGCGCGCGTCAGCTGGCCCAGAGCCTGCTGATGTCCACTGCCGAGCCTCTGTTTGAGGAGGCCAGCGGCGGCCAGTATTACTCCATCCTGACCCAGGGCGCCGGCCTGGCCAATGTGGGCGCGGCTACCACCGTGGGCAGCTACATCATGATGGATAAGGATGCCAACGCCGGCGCAGCCGACGGCAAGGTGAAGGTGGAGCTGGGCGATGATCCCGGCCGCACCGGCACCTACAGCTTCGGCTACACCCTGTATAACCTGCGCGACACCGCCTCCTACTTCCAGCTGGATGCGGACTTCTTCACCCAGGATATTTTCGCCACTCAGACCTACACCGGCGTGGATACCTTCCTGGATACCTGGACGACTCTGCTGAGCGCCGACGTGACCTGGACCGTGGACGGCCAGGTGGTGGACGTTCCCGCTCCCGAGAGTCTGCTCAAGTGCGACTTCAACGGTGACGGCAAGGTCACCAAGGACGACGGCCAGGCCCTGCTGGACTATGTGGTCGGCGTGCGCGAGAGCATCAGCAACGAGGAGTATGCTGATCTGGATGCCGATGAGGGCATCGACACCTATGATGCCTATCTGTTCTTCAAGCAGATGAGCACCAGCGCCGTTGAGGTTCCCGCCGGCGGCAGCGTCCACGTCACCGTGGAGGCCAAGGTGCTGGGTCTGGAGGACTATGATGATGCTGGCGCCTATGTGGAAGGCTTTGTGTATGCCACCGAGATGACCAGCGACGAGGGCGTGCTGGGCGACAGCCACTCCATCCCCGTTCTGGGCTACTACGGCAGCTGGAGCGAGTCCTCCATGTACGATGTGGGCACCCTGGCCGAGTACTGGTATGAGACCGAGACTCGTTACCCCTATCTGGGCAACATGACCGGCTTCATGACCAACTACCTGACCATCAAGTACACCGGCGACAGCGGTGAGTACTACTACTTCGGCAACCCCCTGGCTGATGACGACGAGTATCTGCCCGAGCGCAACGCCTTCAACTCCGGCGATACCCTCAGCAAGTACTATGTCTCCATCATCCGCAATGCCGGCGCTGCCATGTGGCAGGTCACCGACGCCACCACCGGCGAGCTCTACTATCGCATCGACGATCTGGGCTCCGCCAACAGCGCCTACTACTACACCAACGGTTCTTCCTGGCAGAATGTCACGTCCTCTGTCAGCCTGAACTGGCAGGGTACTGACCAGGAGGGCAACAAGCTGCCCGAGGGCACCGAGGTCAACGTGTCCCTGGTGCTGGCTCCCGAGTACTATGTCAGCTACGACGAGGAAGGCAAGGCTGTCGTGGATTGGGATGCCCTGGGCGAGGGCGCTTACATGACCACCCGCACCGCCATCGACAACACCGCTCCCGAGCTGGAGGATGTCTCCCTGAGCCTCATGAGCGGCATGCTGAATGTTCAGGCCAAGGATAACCGTTACCTGGCCTGCGTGGCCCTGTATCAGCGCGGCGTCGAGAGAGAGATCGACTACATCCTGCCCAACCAGGCACTGGATCAGATGGGCGAGACCGTGGTCGGCTCCCTGGACACCTCCTCCCTGCAGGACGGCGCTGAGCTGTATCTGCAGCTCACCGACTACGCCATGAACCAGACCACCTATAAGCTGGTGCTCAATGGCGACAACACCAAGAAGGATCCCACCTCCGTCACCGTTACGCCCGCTGTGGTGTCTCTGGTGAAGGGTACCTCCACCAAGCTCGCTGTTGACTATGAGCCCTGGATCGTCAACGAGGGCGTGGTGTGGAGCTCCGCGGATGAGGCCATTGCCACCGTGGATCAGAGCGGTAAGGTCACCGGCGTTGACGTTGGTACCACCACCATCACCGCCACCTCCACCTATGACGAGACCGTCTTCGGCACCTGCGAGGTCACGGTCAAGTCCTATGATGTGACCCTGACCGGTATCCTGCAGGATAAGGACGGCAACCCCCTGCTGTTCAGCTGGGATATGCAGAACGACAAGACCTGGAAGAAGTATGCCGATCTGGCCAACAACCTCAATGCGGCTACCCTCGACTTTGCCCATGAGGATGGCAAGATCTTCCAGATGGATACCTCCGGCTACCTGTACAAGGTGGATCCGGCCACCGGCGAGACCCTGGAGAAATCTGCGGCTCCCGCCGCCTTTGGTGCCCCCGTGGATGACATGGAGTATGCCGGCCTGAACAACCTGATGTATCAGCAGGATATCCTGGTGGGCGTGTACGGCGGCTACCTCCTGTACTCCAACGGCATGGAGAACACCTTCGACAGCGGCTGGAACATGGCCAGCTACCTGGCCTTCTATCTGGGCGCCAGCAACTTCACCGCTGTTTCCTGGGCCGGCTATGACAGCAGAGGCCGGGATGTGTTCTTCTGCCTGACTGACAGCTGTGATATCTGGGTCATGATGATCGACTTCAACACCGGCAGCGCCGGCCTGACGTGGTATGAGACCGATCTGGAGCTGGACTTCCCCGGCTATGACGGCGCTTACTACTGCTCCATGGTCATGGGCGATGATGGCAACATCTACCTCAGCTACTTCGACGGCGCCGCCACCAACCAGATCTACGTTCTGGAAGAGGAAGTGATCCTCGATGCTGCCGGCGAGTATGAGAACAGCGTCTTCCGTGCCACCCTGCTGGGCGACGTGGGCGACAGCGTGTGGCCCTGCAGCCTGCTGAGCGTGTCCGCCAACGAGAAGACTGATGAGCCTGCGGAGACCGTCCTCACCATCGAGGCCCGGGAGACCGCTGAGGCCCAGCAGATCGTGCTGCCTCGCGTCGAGGCCGTCACCGGCGGTCTGAACGCTGCCCCCGTGGTTGCCGAGACCAGCGAGACCACCCTGGAGGGTACGCCCGTTGCTCCCACCGGCTCCACCATCGCTGTCAGCGAGGATGAGACCACCGTTACCGTGAACGTCAGAGCGGCTGAGCTGGCCACCAACGGCCTGTTCACCGTGGAGTATGACGCCGCGGTCATGACCCTGAGCGATGTGGCCTTCGCCACCGACTACAGCTCCTATAAGGACGAGGCCGGTAAGGTCACCCTGGGCTATGTGGATCTGGACGGCGTGGCCGCCGATGCCATCGTGGCTACCCTGACCTTCACCCTGGATGCCGCTGCCGTTGATGCCGCCACCGTGACCATCACGGAGACCGAGCGCAACGACAAGGCCGTCAGCGAGGTTACCGAGCTGAGCGCTGCTCTGCACGAGGAGACCGAGGTCGTTGATGCCAAGGAGCCTACCTGCACCGAGGAAGGCTACACCGGCGATCTGGTCTGCAAGCACTGCGGTAAGGTTGTCGCCACCGGCGAGACCATCCCCGCCACCGGCCACAGCTATGAGGACGGCGTGTGCACCGACTGCGGCGCCAAGGAGCCCAGCGTGAAGACCGGCGATACCAGCAACATCACCCTGTGGGTGATCGTGATGGTCTCCGTCGCCGCCCTGGCCGCTGCTGTGGTGGTTCTGCCCCGCAGAAAGCGCAGCTAAAGCAAAAAAACAGCCTGGGGTGCATACCCCCAAGCGCTGAGATGCCCTGAAAATGCCCCCGGCGGCCAAGGGCCGCCGGGGGCATCAGCTTAGCAAAAAAGAACCGCACCAGGCGGTTCTTTTTTTATGTGGTCACTGCAAAATGTCCGTCAGGTCGTCGAAGGTCTGTGCCTTGGTGACCACCACCACATGGTCTCCCTCCTGCAGGGTGGTGAGGCCGCCGGGGATGATGATCTCCCGCCCCCGGGCGATGGCGGCCAGCAGCACGCCCTTCTTCAGGGACAGATCCTTCAGCGGCTGATTCAGTACGGACACGCTGTTGGCCGTGGCGGTGAACTCCAGGGCCTCCACGGAGCCGTCCAGCATCTTGTACAGACTCTCCACCCGGCTGCCCTGGGAGTTGGCCAGGGCGCGGACATAGCGGGTGATCTGGTTGGCGGTGAGATCCTTGGGGCTGATGATGCTGCCCAGCCGGGTCTCCTGCACCAGATCCATGTAGTTGGGACGGGTCATCTTGGCCAGCACCTTGGGCACACCGGCCCGCTGGGCCGTCAGCGCCATCAGCAGGTTCTCCTCGTCCCGGTCGGTCAGGGAGACGAAGGCGTCGGTCTCGAAGATGTTCTCGCTGGCGATGAGATCCGCGTCGGTGCCGTCGCCCTCGATGATCATGGCCCCGGGCAGGGCCGCCGACAGGCGCAGGCACTTGTCGTGCTTGCACTCCACGATGCGCACCTTGGTGTGGCTGCCGCCCAGCTCCCAGGTCAGGTACATGGTGATGCGGCTGCCGCCCAGGATGGATACGTTCTTCACCCGCTGCAGCCGCCGGCCAATGCTCCGCAGCATCTTCTGCAGCTCATCCTTGGTGCCCACCATGTAGAGCTTATCTCCGCTCTGGGGCACAAAGGAGCCGTCGGGGATGATGAAGTCATCGCCTCGGTGGGCGGCGCAGATCAGGATCTCCGCCATGCGGTGCCGGTGGAAATCGTTCAGCGACACACCGGCCAGGCTGTCCTGCTCCGTCACCTGAAAGCCGATCATGTCGATGCGTCCCCCGGCGAAGGGCTCTACCGAGAAGGCGGCCGGGAAGCTCAGAATCCGGGCGATCTCCTGGGCCGCGCCCAGGTCGGGGTTGATGAGCATATCCAGACCAATCTCCCGCTTCAGCATCCCCGCGTCCCGGCGGTACTCCGGGTTGCGCACCCGGGCGATGGTGTGCTGCGCGCCCAGCTTCTTGGCGATGAGGCAGCATACCAGGTTCGTCTCGTCCAGGTTGGTCACCGCGATGACCAGATCCGCGCTGCGCACGCCGGCGGCATCCAACACGCTGATGCTGGCGCCGTTGCCCTCTACGCACATGACGTCCAGGGTGCTGTCCGCCCGGTGCAGGGCCGCCGCGTCGGAGTCCACCATAACGATGTCGTGGTCCTCTACGGCCAGCTGCCGGGCGATGGCATAGCCTACCTTGCCGTTGCCGACGATGATGATTTTCATGTTGTTTCCTCCTTTTCAGGCGGCGGCAATCTGTTCCGTCTGCGCCGCAGCAGTACCGCACTGAGCTCCGCGCCCATGATCAGCACCGTTCCGCTCATATACAGCCACAGCAGCAGCACGACCACCGTGGCGATGGAACCATAGAGAACGGAGTAATTAGAAAAGTTTTCCACATAGTAGGAGAAGGCCACGGACAGGGCCATCCACGCCGCCAGCGAGGTGGCTACGCCGGGCACGACCTCCTTCAGCGGCCGCCGCTGCCCCTGGGCCAACATATACAGCACCGCCAGCAGCAGAAACATCACCACGCCCAGCACGATGAAGCGCAGATAGCTCCACAGCTCCACGAAGCCCGCCGGCAGCGCCACCAGGGCCGAGATGAACTCCAGGGCCCGCCGGCCCACCACGGCCAGCAGCAGCGTCAGCCCGATGGTCAAAATCAGCCAGATGGTGAACAAAAAGACGCCCAGCTGATACAAAAACACCTTCCGGGGCGGCCCGAGGCCAAAGGCCTTGCGCAGGGAGTGCAGCAGGCAGCTGGTGGCCCGCATGGGGAACCAGATGGAGAAGACGAGGCTGAACCACAGCAGCTGGCGGTTTACGTTGGCGCAGACGTATTCCAGATAGGCCTCCAGCACCGATACAACATCTCCCGGTACCAGCTGCCCCAGCACCTGGGTGATGCTGGCCACGTCCAGATCCAGGATGCCCAGCAGCGTGCTGACGAACACCATCAGCGGAAAGAGGGTGAACAGCAGGTAATAGGTCAGTGCGGCGCTGTCCCGCCCCACATCGTGCAGATAGTAGCGCCGCAGCAGCTGCTGCGTGGTCTGGCCTGCCGCCGTGCGAGGCCGCCATGTCTTCTTCACCGGCACACTCCCTTCGCTGTTTTGTATCTATATAGTATACCACAATGGAGGCAAAATGAAAAGTCTTGTTTTTCTTAGAAGGCGGACGACTCAGTCCGCCCACAGGGAGAACGGATTGCCACGTCGGGCTGCGCCCTCATCGCAATGACAAACGGGATAAAATCTGCTACCCTTGTGTTCTTTCGTAGGGGGCGGGCTCTGCCCGTCCCGCCGTGCCATTTTCCACCCACACCCCTTCGCTGCGGCGGGATCAACGTGTCCCGCCGACCGGGTGCCTTGACCCTCTCCGCCCCTGCGGGGCATCTCTCAGCTGTGCATTAAGTGGCTGCAAGCCGCTTTGCGGCAACAGCCGCTATACCAGAGGGAGAGGCAAAAATGAAAGAAGAGACCGCAAGTCACGAATGACCTGCGGCCTCTGTTTATGCAGCTGGGCTTGGGCGGGTGTTACCACTCCAGGTTCTTCTCGGTCTCCTTGCTGAACACATGGGCCACGTTGCCGCCGAAGGTCAGGTTGACCTCGCTGCCCATGGGGAAGGTGGCCGCGGCGCCGTTGGTGGGAACGATGACGATGACGTCCTTGCCGTCCTGGGTGGTGACGTGCAGGTGCACGGAGGAGCCCATCATCTCGGACACGTCCACGCGGCCCTTCACGCCGTCGGCGCAGAGGACGATGTGCTCGGGACGCACGCCCAGGGTGACGTCCTGCTCGGGAACGTCCTTGGCGGCCAGGCGGGCACACTTCTCCTCGGACAGCTCCACGGTGATGCCGCCCACGGTGACAGCGTACTTGTCGCCCTGACGCAGCAGACGGGCGTCGAACATATTCATCTGGGGCATGCCGATGAAGCCGGCCACGAAGATGTTGGCGGGGTGGTCAAAGACCTGCTGGGGGGTGCCGATCTGCTGGATGAAGCCGTCCTTCATGATGACGATGCGGTCGCCCAGGGTCATGGCCTCGGTCTGGTCATGGGTGACGTAGATAAAGGTGG
>CAZUYE010000042.1:0-15264 GCA_964624925.1 uncultured Oscillospiraceae bacterium
GCGGCTGGACAACAACGTGGCGGAGGAGCTGTACCCCGTGTCCGTGTCCCGGGTGCTGGAGCGGGTGCTGCGTATGCTGGGCGTGGTGGCCCACGAGCGGGAGATCACCCTCAGCTGCGAGCTGGACGAGCGGGCCATCGTGCGGGCCACGGAGGACGACATCCACCAGATCCTCTATAACCTCATCGAAAACGGCATCAAGTATTCCGGCGCCATGGGCTTTGTCCACACCGCCCTGCGGGTGGAGGGGCCCACGGTGGAGATCCGGGTGGAGGACAACGGCATCGGCATCCCGGACGAGGACATGAAGCATATTTTCGAGCGCTTTTACCGGGTGGACAAGACCCGTTCCCGGGCCGAGGGCGGCACGGGCCTGGGCCTGAGCATCGTCAGCGACACCGTGCGCCGCCGGGGCGGGGTCATCTGGGCCGAGCACCGTGCGGCGGGCCGGGGCACCGTGTTTGTGGTGCAGCTGCCGCTGACGCGAAAGGAGGGGGCAACATGAGACGCAGACTGGCGGCCCTGCTGCTGGCGGCGGCCCTGCTGCTGTGCGGCTGCGGCGCGGCGGAGCGTCCGGCGGACGCGCCGACCATGCAATTGTATGGCCTCTCCGGTGTGCCCGGCGGGGACGCCATCGCCGCCGTGGAGGTGGACTGGACGGACTGCACGGAGCTGGACACGCAGCGGCAGGCGGAGGTGCTCCTGCTGCAGCTGCTGGGCGGCTGCGCAGACCCGGTCTACCGCAGTCCCGTTCCCTCCGGCGTGCAGCTGCACAGCTGCCTGGTGGAGGGCAGCGCGGCGCAGGTGGATCTGTCCGCGGCCTACGGGCAGCTGTCCGGTATCGACCTGACCATTGCCGACTACTGCATCGCCCTGACCCTGACGCAGCTCTCCGGTGTATCCGTGGTGCGGATCACCGTGGACGGCCGGGAGCTGGCCTATCGGGATCACCAACTGCTGCTGGCCCGGGAGGTGCTGATGACCAGCGAGGAGGACGTGGTGCGTACCCTGGCGGTGCGGCTGTACTTCCCGGCCAAGTCCATGGGACAGCTGGCGCCGGAGGCCCGTATGCTGACCCTCTATGAGGGCGAGAGCGCCGCCGGGGCCATCATGGAGGAGCTGCTGGGCGGGCCGGAGACGGAGAGCCTGCTGCCCCTGCTGCCGGAGGGCTTCCAGGTATTGACGGTGCGGGTGGAGAGCGGCACCTGTATGCTGAACCTGCCCCGCAGCAATGAACTGCTGCTGCCCAAGAGCGCGGAGGAGCAGCAGATGCTGGTGCAGGGCATCGTCAACTCCCTGTGCTCTGCCAAGGGTATCAGCGACGTGCAGCTGCTGCTGGACGGCGAACTGTCGGCCACCTTTGGCAGTGTGGACATCAGCCAGCCCCTCCGGGCGGTGCATGGATGAGGGGGAAACTGCCCAAGAGGGCCGAGGCATGGAACGCAGCGAAGCCTATTGTCAAAAAAGGGCCGTGGCCCTTTTTTGACAGACTGCAAGAGAGGAAGCCGATGCTTCCTCTCTTTTTCAGCATATTTATCGCAGCCAGTCCGGCAGGGAGTGGCTCTGCACGCTGCTGACCATGCCCATGGCGGCAAAGAGCGTCACGATGGACGAGCCGCCATAGCTGAAGAAGGGCAGCGTCAGGCCGATGACCGGCATGACGAACAGGCACATACCGATGTTGCTGACGGCCTGAAAAATCAGCATCCCCGCCACGCCCACGCAGACGTAGGCCTCCGTCCGGCTGCGGGCATTCCGGGCCACCACCAGGCAGCGCACGATGATGGCGCCCAGCAGCAGCAGCACCGCCAGACAGCCCAGCATCCCCAGCTCCTCGCCAATGGCGGAGAAGATGAAGTCTGTATGGCGGAAGGGGAGACTGCCCGCGTATTCGCTCTGGGTCTGGATCCCGTTAAAGAGGCCCTGGCCCGTCAGCTTGCCGCCGCCCAGAGCCAGGAGACTGCGTGTCTGCTGCCAGCCGGCGTTCAGCGGATCCAGGTCGTGGTCGAACACCACCCGGAAGCGCTCCTTCATATAATCCGGGATCTTGTCCAGTTCCCACAGCAGGTAGAAGCCTATGCCGCCGCCCAGCAGGGCCAGGATGAACCAGTGTATGGCCACGCCGGCCACAAAGGCCATACAGACGAAGATGAACATATATACCAGGGCGCTGCCCATATCGGAGGAGATGACGTAGTACAGCCCCACCATCAGCAGCAGATGCCCGCCCAAAAAGAGGATCGATTTCAGCGAGCGCAGATCCCGCTGCTCCTTCAGCCACACCAACTGCCTGGCCAGCACCAGCATGAAGGTCAGCTTCACCACCTCCGCCGGCTGGATGTTCACCGGGAAGCCGCTAATTCCGATCCAGGCCCGGTTGCCGTTGTTCTCGATGCCCAGCGGCGTTTTCAGCAGCAGGAAAAACACAACGCCGAAGCCCAGCAGCCACTTCCAGTGCTTGGCCGCCTCCGTCAGATCGATCTGCGACATGAGAAAATAGATGCACACGCCCAGTGCGATGGCGCAGGCCTGCACAACGACCAGCTTGCGCGAGCCGATATAGTTGGTGGCGCTGGCCACCATCACCAGTCCGTAGACCGACGCGCAGCAGCAAAGACACAGCAGCAGCCAGTCCGCCTGGCGTAAAATATCCAAAAAGCTCTCTTTGATCCGTTTCAGCATGGGACGCTCCTTTTGTGATCCACGGGTGAAAACAATATTTCATCTTAGTTTACCACAAGAAACTTTTCCTGTAAACCGGATTTTCTCTTTTCAAGCGGCTTTTCCTGTGATATAATCAAGTGATTTTAGGAGAAGGAGGGCGAAGCATGGAATACCTGTCCCACAGTCCGGCGGAAACCGAGGAGCTGGGCTGCCACCTGGGCCGGGAGCTGCGCCCCGGCGCGGTGATCGCCTATCGCGGCGGTCTGGGCATGGGCAAGACGGCCTTTACCCGTGGCCTGGCCCGGGGCCTGGGCTGCCGGGGCCGTGTCACCAGCCCCACCTTTACCATCGTCAATGAGTACGACGGCCCCACGCCGCTGTTCCACTTTGATATGTACCGCCTGGCGGACGCCGACGCGCTGTTCGACATCGGCTGGGAGGACTATCTGGAGCGGGGCGGCGTGTGCGCCGTGGAGTGGAGCGAAAACGTGGAGGCGGCGCTGCCGCCGGAGACGGTCTTCGTCTCCCTGGAGCGCTGCGCAGAGGATGACAACTGGCGGCGCATTGTTATAACGGGAGGGGAGCGCACTTGAAGATACTTGCCATCGAGACCTCGGCCCGGAGCGTTTCCGCCGCCGTGACAGAGAACGGCGTGCCCCTGACCAGCGCCTATCAGAACCGTGGCCTGACCCACAGCCGCACCCTGATGCCCCTGGTGGACGGGATGCTGCGCGCCGCCGGGCTGAAGGCGGAGGAGATGGATCTGCTGGCGGTGGCCGCCGGGCCGGGCAGCTTTACCGGCCTGCGCATCGGCGTGTCCGCCCTGAAGGGTCTGGCCTGGGCCCTGGACAAGCCCTGCTGCGGCGTGTCCACCCTGGATGCTATGTCCCGGAACCTTTCCCACGTGGAGGGCCTGGTGATCTGTGCCATGGATGCCCGGCGCAGCCAGGTCTATAACGCCCTGTTCCTGGCCCACGAGGGCCGCCTGACCCGCCTGTGTCCGGATCGGGCCATCGGTCTGCCGGAGCTGGCGGAGGAGCTGCGCGGCCGCCCGGAGCCCCTGTGGGTGCTGGGCGACGGCGGACAGCTGTGCTTTGACTATCTGCGGGAGCAGGGCTTTTCCTGCCGCCTGGCCCCGCCGCAGCTTTTGATGCAGAATGCCGTGGGTGTGGCTCTGGCGGCGGAGGAGATGGCCGTCCGGGGCGAGACCACCACCGCCCGGGAGCTCACGCCTGTCTATCTGCGCCTGAGCCAGGCCGAGCGGGAGCGCCTGGCCAAGGGCCTGAAGATCACGCTGGATTAACAATTTTTTATATAAAAGGAGACGCGCCATGTATAGTGAAAAGGTACACATCATGAATCATCCCCTGGTGGCCCACAAGCTGACCATCATGCGGGACAAGAACACCAGTGTCAAGGATTTCCGTGAGCTGGTGTCCGAGATCGGTATGCTCATCACCTATGAGGCTACCCGTGACCTGCCCCTGACCACCAAGGAGGTGGAGACCCCCCTGTGCAAGGCGGAGCTTCCCACCCTGGCCGGCAAGAAGTTCGCTGTGGTGCCGATCCTGCGCGCAGGTCTGGGCCTGGTGGACGGCGTGCTGCGTATGGTTCCCTCCGCCCGCGTGGGCCATATCGGTATGTTCCGGGATGAGGAGACCCTGGAGCCCCATGTCTACTTCTGCAAGATGCCCAAGGACGTGGCCGAGCGCGACATCATCATCGTCGACCCCATGCTGGCCACCGGCGGCTCTGCCGACGCGGCCATTGCCGAGATGAAGAAGCGCGGCTGCCACAACATCAAGCTCATGGTGCTGGTTGCCGCCCCCGAGGGCATCCGGTTCATCCAGGAGCACCATCCCGACGTGGATATCTACGCCGGTGCGGTGGATGACCACCTGAACGAGCACGGCTACATCGTCCCCGGCCTGGGCGATGCCGGCGACCGCATCTTCGGCACCAAGTAAAAACACAAAACAAGAACAGGGCAGCCGCAATGGCTGCCCTCAGCCCGTCAAAAAAGGCTTTTTGCCGGGCTGCTGCGGATTTTCCAAACTTCGAAAAAGTTCGGAAAATCCGGTGATTGAAAACGAAAGACACCCCTGATGGGTTTCTTTCGTAACTATCTTCCTTTCCGTAATCGAAGCGTCTCCGAGTTCTTTGACAGTCTCAGGGCAGCCGCAATGGCTGCCCTGTCTGCTTGTTAACACTGTGCTGAACGTATTTTCAAGAGAATACCTTTTCGACCAGGCTGCAATACTCCGTATAGGCCGCATACCCCTCCAGCCCGGCAAGACGGTCGGCAATGCCGCAATAATACCAGCGATGCTGCCGCTTGTCCTTCTGATGGAAGTGCTGCCACAGCGCATCCCCAATGGCCAGTTGATCGCGGTAGATGGAGCGGATGTTGGAGAGCTTGTCCCCAAGGGTGAGCATCTTAACCTCCATGGAGGCTGTTCTGAGATGGTCAAGGGTCTCCTGCTTGCGGATTTTCCAGGAGACCTCCGCAGGCAGCTCATCGCGCTTGCTTTCACTCTCCGCGGCGACAAAGCCGGCAATACGCCGGCCAAACAGCGCTTCGATTTGCTCAATGGTCGTGTCGGTATCCTCCACCACATCGTGAAGCACAGCCGCGGCAATGATCTCATCATCGCTGGTCATCGTTCCGACAATGGCCGCCGCCTCAAGCGGATGCAGGATATAGGGCATATCTGAGCCCTTCCGCAGCTGTCCCTTATGTGCCTCTGTTGCAAATAAAATAGCCTGATCCAACACCTTACCCATCTCTGTCTCTCCTGTCATTTTTTCTGTATAAACCATTGTATCAAATAGTGGCAGTTCTTTCAAGAAGCTTCTGCCTTGCCTATCTTTTTAGTTGACGGGGCGGCCCGGATAGGGTATACTGAACAAAAAGATCGGGAGGAATCGTCATGGGATATGTTGCCATCATTGGCTTGCTGTTTGCGCCGCTGCTGTGCCTGCTGTGCACGGGCTGGTTCTTCGTGCGCTGGAAAAACGAGCACGAGGACGAAGCAATGGCCCAGAGGGACAGAAAGAGATGCATCGCCTGCCTCATCGCCACGGGCGTGGCGCTGGTGGTGTTCGGCGTGCTGAAGCTGCTGTTTCCCATTGTGGCGTAATAGTTTGAATCAGAAAAACAGAGGCGGGGTGTATCCCTGCCTCTGTTTTAGCTTGTCAAAAACGAGACACGTTCCGCTTTGCCGAGGCTGACAAAATTTTACCAGAGCGCGTATGCGCATATTCGCCGCAGGGCGGGTAAAGCTATGTCTGCGATACCCGAACAGCGGGCGTCGCGGAAACTGTGAGAAAGGAGAAACACTCATGTCTGCCAAGAACACCAACAAGCTGAATGTTCCCCAGGCCCGCGCCGCTATGGATAAGTTCAAGATGGAGGCCGCGTCTGAGGTGGGCGTTAGTCTGAAGGACGGCTACAACGGCGACCTGACCTCCCGCGAGGCCGGCTCCGTCGGCGGCCAGATGGTCAAGAAGATGATCGAGTCCTACGAGAAGAATCTGTAAGCATAGATAACAGGACAGGCCCGGCTGCTTACCGCAGCCGGGCCCGTCTCAGCTATGACGGGAAGACCAGGCTGCGCTGAAAGCCGTTCTCCCCCAGGGACATCACATCCCCGCCGATGACCTGATCGCCCCACAGCAGCAGATTCAGCTGCACCCCCTGGGGCAGCTCCGGGTAGTTCAGCACGGTGTAGGTATAGCGGGTCACGGTTCGGCCGCCGCACTGGGCGAAGGGCAGGCCCAGCTCCTCCTGCAGCCGGGCATAGTCCGCCTGGCCGGACAGATCCTCCGGCAGCAGCAGGCTCAGGGTCTCCAGGGGCTCCTCCGTCACCTGCCAGCCCAGGCTCTCCAGATAGGCCACCCGTGCCCGGTTGTCGGCGGCCCGCACCGCCTGGGGCTCCTCCGCCTCCTGGCAGCCCGCCAGCAGCAACAGCAGTCCCAGTGCCATCAGGGTGCCCAGGGCGGCCAGCAGGTACCGCCTGCGCATACATACGATCATCATCAACACCTCCTGCACATTTCATATTCCCAAGAGGCGGATTTTATGCTATAATCAGCCTTGCTAAGCATCAGCAAAAGGAGGCAGGGCGATGGAACGACTGGATAAGCTTCTCAGCGGCACGGGCCGCTGGTCAAGGCGGGAGGTCAAGGAGCTGCTGCGGCAGGGCCGGGTCACGGTGGACGGCTGCCCCGCCCGGGCCGCCGAGCAGAAGCTGGAGCCCGGGGCGGTGTGTCTGGCCGTGGACGGGGAGCCGCTGCAGCTGGAGCGCTTCACCTATATCATGCTCCACAAGCCCGCCGGGCTCCTGTCCGCCACGGAGGACAGCCGCCAGCCCACGGTGCTGGATCTGTTGCCGCCGGAGCTGCGCCGCCGGGGTCTGGCCCCGGTGGGCCGCCTGGACAAGGACACCGAGGGTCTGCTGCTGCTGACCAACGACGGCGGGCTGACTCACCGGCTGCTGTCCCCCAAATACCACGTGGACAAGGTCTACCTGGCCCGGGTGGACGGCACGCTGACCCAGGAGGCCGTGGAGGCCTTTGCCGCGGGCCTGACCCTGGAGGACGGGCTGCGCTGCCTGCCCGCCCGGCTGGAGCTGCTGGATGCCGGCCAGGTACGCGTGACGCTGCGGGAGGGCAAATTTCACCAGGTCAAGCGGATGCTGGCCGCCTGCGGCGCGCCGGTGATCTACCTCAAGCGCCTGTCCATGGGCCCCCTGCAGCTGGACGAGTCCCTGGCCCCCGGGGCCTGGCGTCCCCTGACCCGGGAGGAGCAAATGGCCCTTTCTGGCTGCGATAAGCCGGGTATATGACATAAGTGTAAAAAAAGGAAAAAGAAATTTGTAGAAAATATAAAAAAATACTTGCAAATCCGTGATTGTGACGATATAATAGGGGTAACGGTCTGACACTTTGCACAAAATAGCCACAGCCTAAAACGGCGGGAGGAATCTCAATGTCTGGAAGAATTTTTCAAAACGTTGTACTGCAGTTTAAGGAGACCACGGATCGCACCATCGGCGTGATCGATTCTGACGGCACGGTGATCGCCTGCAGCGAGCTCACCGGGATCGGCAAAAAATGGAGCAAGTATGTGGAGCCCATCGCCGCGGCGGACGGTGCCTGCGTGACGATGGACGGGCGCACCTTCAAGGCGATGCCCGGCTGGGGCAGCCATTTTGACTATGCCGTGTTCACCAGCGGCGACGACAGTGTGGGGCGCACGGTGTGCTCCATGGCCTGCGTGGCCCTGAACTCTGCCAAGATCTATTACGAGGAGAAGCACGACAAGGGCTCCTTCATCAAGAACATCATCTCCGACAACATCCTCATCAGCGACATCTATATGCGCGCCAAGGAGCTGCACGTGGAGGCGGAGGTGCCCCGGGGCGTGTTCGTCATCCGGCCCGTGGACGAGCGGGGCGAGAACATCCCCGTGGACGTGATCCAGAATATGTTCCCCGACCGGCAGAACGACTTTGTGCTCAGCGTGGGCGACGAGGACGTGGCCCTGATCCACCAGATGCCGGAGGGCTCCTGCGGCAAGGATCTGGAGAAGGTGGCCGTCGCCATCGAGGAGGCCCTGCGGGTGGACGGCGCCAGCGTGGTCTTCGTGGGCATCGGCACCCTGGCCCTGCACCTGCGGGATCTGGCCAAGGCGTATAAGGAGGCCCAGATCGCCATTGAGGTGGGCAAGGTGTTCGACACCGAGCGCTACGTCATCAACTATGAGAACCTGGGCATTGGCCGCCTGATCTATCAGCTGCCCACCACCCTGTGCGAGATGTTCCTGCAGGAGGTGTTCAAGAAGAACCCCATCGACGCACTGGATCAGGAGACTCTGTTCACCATCTACAAGTTCTTCGAGAACAACCTGAACGTGTCCGAGACCGCCCGCAAGCTCTTTGTCCACCGCAACACCCTGGTGTACCGCCTGGAGAAGATCAAGAAGCTCACCGGCCTGGATCTGCGCGAGTTCGACGATGCCATCACCTTCAAGGTAGCCCTGATGGTGAAGAAGTATCTCACCAGCCGCGGCATCGACGCGTAAACACCCCCACTGCATAACAATTGCATAACAAGCACCGGCCTGCAAAATGCAGACCGGTGCTTTGGTTTGTCAAAAAAGGGCTTGCCATGCGGCAGTATCGCGTTCTGCGACAAGAGAGAGACGGATTGCCACGTCGGGCTGCGCCATCCTCGCAATGACAGGGGGGATGGAGTTTACTCACTCCGGGCTGATGTGGGCACCGGCCCCTGTGCGGTCATTCGGACAGGACGAAAATACACGCGTTTCTCCGCAGGGGAGGACGACTCTGCCCGCCCGCTGCGGCGCCAAATGGGATGAAAGTATGCTACATTTGAAACGCGGGAATCGTCCCCCTATTTGGCCACGCGGCGGCCCTGGTAGCGGCGGCCCCGGATCAGATCGCCCACGATCAGCACGGCGCAGGTCAGCAGCAGCGCCCCCAGGATCAGGAGCGCGCAGTTGCGGAAGAAGTCCTCCGGCAGCATCAGGATCACCGGATCCGTGGAGGCGTTGAAGATCCAGTTGTCCTTTCCCGGGAAGAAGATGCCGTGGAACACCACAAAGGCCCGGTCGAAGTCCAGCGCCGCCAGGCCGCCGATCAGCACGAACAGCCCGCCCAGGCCGCAGGCGGCCCAGAAGCCGGTGCTCCGCCCGCCGAAGCGGCACAGCTCCATGCGGCGGCTCCGCCGCACCAGCCACAGCAGCACCAGCAACAGCGCCGACACCACCAGCACCAGCAGATCCAGGATGAACAGCACCCGCACGTCGGCAAAGTGGCTGGCCCCGTCCTGGGAAAAGGGCAGCACTCCGGCGGCGAAGTCGGGCTGCAGCCCCAGGCAGTAGTCCATCACGTCGTCGTAGGCCGCCCGCAGCTGCTCCGTGCTCAGGCCGCTGGCCGCCTCGATGCCCAGGGGGCCGATGTGCAGCCAGTAAAAGGGCCGGATCAGCAGCGGCAGCGCGATGGCCCCCGTCAGCACGGTCAGAGCCGTCAGGGGAATGGTCAGGATGCTTATCAGCTTTTTCATGGGTCTTTCTCCTCTCTCTTTCGTCCGGACAGCACCAGCAGCACCTGCCCCGGCAGATAGAACAGCCACATACCCACCCGGGCAAAGCCGCTCAGGGCCGCCGGAAACAGCGACGGCTGGTTCCATATGCCCACGCACACGTCGCACAGCAGATACAGCCACAGGCCCAGGGCAAACAGCTTCTCCCGCCGCCCCAGGGCCTGGCAGGCATTGACCAGGAAGTTCACGAAATACAGCCCCGCCAGGGCGTTCAGCGGCGTCAGCAGGCCCAGCAGCCCCAGCGCCGCCCAGGCCGGCAGCGTCAGCCCCAGCCGAAGCAGCCACAGGGAGCGCCCGCCGTTTTCCCGGAGCAGCCGCAGCAGATACAGCCCCTGCACCCCGCAGAACAGCGCCACGCCCACGCCATAGTGCGCGTCCAGCAGCAGCAAAAACGTGTCCGCCGCCAGGGTCAGCGCCATCGCCGCCGGCATCAGCCGGCTGCCGCCCCGCCGGGCATACAGCAGGGAGAACAGCAGGCACAGAGCGATGGCCCCGTACTTAATGGTCGCCGCGTCCCCGCCGGAGAGGTCGCGCCACAAAAACAGCGCATACAGCGCCGACTCCAGCGCCAAAAAACAGCCCGTCATGCGCTCCCACCTCCTGCGTTTTCCTCATTTTACCACGATGTCCGCGGCCTTTCAATGCCCAATTTGCCGCAAAAAGCGCAAGAGGCAGACTTCTCGAGAAGTCTGCCTCTTGAGACTGTCAAAAAAGGGCTTTAGCCCTTTTTTGACAATAGGCTTCGCTGCGTTCCGCGCCTCGGTTGGCCGCTAAAAGCGGCCAATTCGACACTCTACTCCGCGCAAAGTGTTTTTTTCGACGTACACGCCGCCGAAAAAAACGATTGAACAGCATTTGCGGCCTGCGGGCCGCAAACTCTGCGAGGCTTTTTTGACAAGCAAACAAGAGGCAGACTTCTCGCGAAGTCTGCCTCTTGTTTGCTTGATGAGCGGAACCGAGGAAAAGGTTACTTAACAGCAGCCTTCAGCTTGACTGCGTTGCCGCGCTTCTTGCCGTACAGGCACAGGGCCACCACATACGCAACGGCCAGGACGACGCCGATGATGTAGGAAGCCGTCCAGGGGATGTTGAAGCCGATCTGGGCATTGGCGATGTAGGTAGCGCAGATGAAGGTGTAGAAGCCGCCGGGGATCAGGGGCATCCAGGCCCACTTGGCCTTGCCGTTCTCGAACATCCACACGGTGATGCACAGGAAGGCGAACAGGGACAGGGTCTGGTTGGACCAGGCGAAGTAGCGCCACAGGATGTTGAAGCCGTTGGCGTTCAGCTTGGCGAAGACGATGATGGCAGCGGCCAGGATGAACACGGGCACGGCCAGCTTCAGGCGCTTGCCGTTGGTGCTCTGGTCCAGATGGAAGGTCTCAGACAGGGACAGGCGCAGAGCGCGCAGGGCGGTATCGCCGGAGGTGATGGGCAGGATGATGACGCCCAGCAGGGCAATGATGCCGCCCACGGGGCCCAGGATGTCCTTGCACACCACGCCGATGGTGCTGGTGGCCAGGGAGGCGTTGGGCTCCTGCAGGGCCAGGTTGTACACACCCATGGCACCGGCAGCCCACACCATGGCGATGAAGCCTTCCAGAACCATCATGTTGTAGAAGGTCATGCGGCCCTGACGCTCGCTCTTAACGGTACGGGTGATGATAGCGGTCTGGGTGGAGTGGAAGCCGGACAGAATGCCGCAGGCCACGGTGACGAAGAAGATGGGGAGGAAGTGGCCCGAGGAGAAGTAATCTGCGTAGTTGAAGGTGCCCACGCTGCCATCGGAGGCGGTCAGCGCCAGGATGGGGGAGGACCAGTCATCCCACAGGTTCAGCAGGGGATAGCCCTTGACGAAGATGCCGATGAACACGCCGATGGCGGAGAACAGCAGGATCGCGCCGAAGATGGGGTAGATGCGGCCGATGATGGCGTCGATGGGGAACACGGTGGCGATCAGGTAGTACAGGAAGATGGCACCGTAGATGATCCAGGTGGAGATGGAGGAGGGCTTGCCGTCGAAGCCGAAGACCTGGGTGGCGGCGATGTCGCCGGGGGTGTAGACGAACACGGCGCCCACCAGCAGCAGCAGCACGCAGCAGAACACGTTGTACACGTTGAAGATGCCCTTGTTGGAGTAACGCTTGATCATCTGGGGCATCTGGGTACCGCCGTCGCGCATGCAGATCATACCACAGAAATAGTCGTGCATAGCGCCGCCGATAACATTGCCGATGGGGATAGTAATGAAGGCGATGGGCCCAAACAGAATACCCTGGATGGGGCCAAGGATGGGGCCGGTGCCTGCGATGTTCAGCAGGTTCACCAGGCTGTTCTTCCAGCCCTTCATGGGAACGAAGTCCACGCCGTCCTGCTTGGTATAAGCAGGTGTCTTGCGGTCATCGGGACCGAAGACCTTCTCGCAAAGCTTGCCGTACAGCGCTGCGCCGCCGATCAGGATTACGAGGCCGATGATAAATGTAGTCACAAATACACACTCCTTTTCTCTTTTGTGCTTTTTGGGGGCGTTCGACTTGCCCTCGGAATATAAGGAATTATAGCACACTGCGTGTTAATTGTGTGTTAATAAATACGTTACCGACATAAATTGTTCATAAAGATTTCGTGAACTTCTGTTAATGTTTCTCGTGAAGAAAATCGAATACGTGCGAAAAAACCCTAATTTCGGCAACGAACTTGTCTGAAAATCGGTGGACGCAGCGAATACAGACGAAAAAAGAACAAAAACACTTATACGGAATGTATGGTACAAGATATGTGCGATCCATCGCACATACAGGACACGTCAGGAAAGGGAATCTGTGAAAAAAATTACAAAGAAAAGGTTTACTTTCACCGGTTAAAATGGTAAAATGGTAAATGGAGGAGAAGGGGATACCCGAATTTTAATGAGGAGGAGCATAACATGATCAGAGCAGCCAAGTCCAAGATCTCCCAGAAGGAAAAGAGCGACCTGCTGTACAGGGCCATCCTGACGCTGAAGACGGAGGAGGAGTGCTACAGCTTTTTCCAGGATCTGTGCACCATTTCCGAGCTGCGCTCCATGGAGCAGCGCTATGAGGTGGCAGCGCAGCTGAACGACGGGATGCTGTACAGCGACATCCTGGAGCGCACCGGCGCCTCCAGCGCCACCATCAGCCGGGTGAACCGCTCGCTCATCAACGGCGCGGGCGGCTATGAGTGCGTGCTGGAGCGGATGAAGGAGCTGGAGGAGCGGGGAGAGCAGGAGGACGAATGAGCAGCTATCAACGGCTGGCCGGCTCCTATGACGCGCTGACCCGGGACGTGGGCTATGAAAAGCGGGCGGACTATCTGGAAAAGCTGTTCCGCCGCAGCCGCATCCCGGTGCACACGGTGCTGGATCTGGCCTGCGGCACCGGCAGCATGACCTGGCTGCTGGCCCGGCGGGGCTATGAGCTCGTCGCCGTGGATGCCTCGGAGGAGATGCTGGCCGCCGCCATGGGCAAGCAGGAGCCGGTGGAAACGCCGCCGCTGTTTCTGCACCAGTCCATGCCGCAGCTGGATCTGTATGGCACGGTGGACGCCGCCGTGTGCTGCCTGGACAGCCTGAACTACCTGACCCGGCCCCGGGACGTGCAGCGCACTTTCCAGCGGCTGCACCTGTTCATCAGCCCCGGCGGGCTGCTGGTGTTCGATGTGAACAGCGTGGAGAAGCTGGCCGCCCTGGACGGGCAGGTGTTCCTGGACGAGACGGAGGATACCTACTGCGTGTGGCGGACGGAGTACAGCCGGGGCCTTTGCAGCTACTATATGGATCTGTTCACCCAGGAGGCGGATGGCTCCTGGCAGCGCAGCTTCGAGCTGCACCGCCAGCGGGGCTATACCGTGGAGGAGCTGCGCCTGTGGCTGGAGCAGGCGGGCTTCACCGATATCCGCACCTGGGGCGACGGCGTGCTGCGGGGGCCGAAGCCCGGCGAGCAGCGGATCTATTTCACCTGCCTGCGGGCATAGGGACTGATGCTCACATCAGCCCGGAGAGAGCAGATTTCATCCCCCTTGTCATTGCGAGGGGGGTGCAGCCCGACGTGGGGAGCCGCGTCTTCCTGGGCCGGGGAATACGGATTGCGAAGCCGGTGCGCACTGGCTTCGCATACCATATAATATATAACTACAACAAACGAGGAACGACCATGAGCGACTATATCGTAAGAGCCATTTCGTCCGACGGCCTGGTGCAGGCCGCGGCCATTTGCAGCCGGGAGCTGACAGAGCGCGCCCGGCAGATCCACCACTGCAGCCCGGTGGCCACGGCGGCCCTGGGCCGGGTTCTGGCAGGCGCCTCCATGATGGGCAACGCCCTGAAGGGCCAGGGCGCCAGTCTGACCCTGCAGATCAAGGGCGGCGGCCCCCTGGGCACGGTGCTGGCCGTGTCCGACCCGGAGGGCAACGTCCGGGGCTACGCGGTGAACCCCGGCGTGGAGCTGCCCCTGCGGGAGGACGGCAAGCTGGACGTGGGCGGCGCGGTGGGCCGGGAGGGCACCATCACCGTCATCAAGGATCTGCACATGAAGGAGCCCTATGTGGGCACGGTGGATCTGATGGGCGGCGAGATCGCAGAGGACATCGCCGGCTATTTTGTGGAGTCGGAGCAGATCCCCACGGCCTGCGCCCTGGGGGTGCTGGTGGATCGCGACCGCAGCGTCAAGGCCGCCGGCGGCTACCTGATCCAGCTGATGCCCGGCGCGGGGGAGGATACCATCGCCAAGGTGGAGGGCGGCGTGCTGGCCGCGGGGCCGGTGTCGGCGCTGCTGGACCGTGACCCCGACCCGGAGCAGCTGCTGCGGACGGTGCTGTCGGACTTCGAGGTGAAGATCCTGGAGCGCTGCCCGGTGGAATACCGCTGCTATTGCAGCCGCGAGCGGGTGGAGCGGGCGCTGCTGTCCCTGGGGGCCGACGAGCTGGAGGGCATCCTGCGGGAGCAGGGCAGCTGCCAGCTGACCTGCCAGTTCTGCGACGCGGTGTACGACTTCGATGCCGCCCAGCTGGAGCAGCTGGCTGCCGCCGCCCGGAAAAAAGATTGAAAAATTTTGAAATTTGGTGTTGACATCCCGGCCCGTTTTGAGTATAATAATCCTTGCCGTTGCGGTGCAGAACACAGCAGCGGCAAGGACGGGAGCATAGCTCAGCTGGTTAGAGCACCTGCCTTACAAGCAGGGGGTCACTGGTTCGAGTCCAGTTGTTCCCACCATACAGATGGCCAAGTAGTTCAGTTGGTTAGAACGCCAGCCTGTCACGCTGGAGGTCGTGGGTTCGAGCCCCATCTTGGTCGCCATTTGCCTCTGTAGCTCAGTTGGTAGAGCAGCGGACTGAAAATCCGCGTGTCGTTGGTTCGACTCCGACCGGAGGCACCATGGTGCTGGAATACCGGCGCCATATGCGGGCGTAGCTCATCTGGTAGAGCGCGACCTTGCCAAGGTCGAGGTAGCGAGT
>CAZUYE010000043.1:0-14645 GCA_964624925.1 uncultured Oscillospiraceae bacterium
GCCTGCAGCAGCCGCAGCAGGATGTTCTCCACGTCGTCGCCCACATAGCCGGCCTCCGTCAGCGTCGTGGCGTCGGCGATGGCAAAGGGTACCTTCAGCACCCGCGCCAGCGTCTGAGCGAACAGCGTCTTGCCCGAGCCCGTGGGCCCGATCATCAGGATGTTGCTCTTTTGCAGCTCCACATCCTCGCCGCCGCCGAAGAAGATACGCTTATAATGGTTGTACACCGCCACGGACAGGGCCACCTTGGCGCCCTCCTGCCCGATGACGTATTGATCCAGTACGTCCTTGATCTCCCGGGGGGTGGGCAGCTGCTCCGGCGCCTCAAATACCTCGTCGGGGTCGGGGCGGTACCCATCGTCCAGAATGGACATACACAGCTGCACGCACTCGTCGCAGATGCACACGCCATTACCCTGGATCATCCGGTGAACCTGGGTCTCCGGCTTGCCGCAGAAGGAGCAGCGCAGCGCCTTTTTCGTTTCAGACATGCTTACCTCTTGTAAATGACCTTGTCCACCAGACCGTATTCCCGAGCCTCCTCGGCCATCATCCAGTGGTCGCGCTCAGAGTCCTGCTTCACCTGTTCGGGATCCTTGCCGGTGTTGGCGGCCAGGATGTCGTTCAGACGCTTCTTCAGCTTCAGGAAGTGCTCCACGTCGATCTCCATATCCGTGACCTTGCCCTGGGTACCGGCAGAGGGCTGGTGGATCATGATCTCCGCATTGGGCAGAGCGATGCGCTTGCCCTTGGCACCGGAGGACAGCAGGAACGCGCCCATGCTGGCCGCCATGCCGATGCAGATGGTGGACACGTCGCACTTGATATACTGCATGGTGTCATAGATGGCCATGCCCGCCGTCACCGAGCCGCCGGGGCTGTTGATGTACATCTGGATGTCCTTGTCGGGGTCCTGCGCCTCCAGATACAGCAGCTGAGCCACGACCAGGCTGGCGGTGGTATCGTTGACCTCTTCGCCCAGGAAGATGATGCGGTCGTTCAGCAGCCGGGAGAAGATGTCGTAAGAACGCTCGCCCCGGGTGGTCTGCTCCACAACATAAGGGACTAAACTCATAGGATAAACCTCCTGTTCAAATAGATGGGCTGATACCAAAGTATATCCGCCCGGTTGGTGTTTCAAGCAGGGAAGATAAAATTATTCCGCGTCCTTGTCCCCGGCCTCGTCGGTTGCCTCGTCAGCGGTCTCCTCCGGTGCCACAACGGCGTTATCGGCCACCAGCTTAATGGCCTTGCTGCGGATCACCTGCTCCCGGACATCGGCCTCGGGCAGGTACTTCTTGATGTTCTCCAGTTCCATGCCATACTGATCGGCTACGGCCTGCATCTCCGCTTCGATCTCCTCGGCGGTAGCGTCCAGCTTCTCAGCCTCCACCAGGGCGGCAATGGCCAGATCCATGCGCACCTGACGCATAGCGGGCTCCTGCGCCTGCTGCAGGAAGGTCTCCTCGGTGGTGCCGGTCATCTGCAAATACTGCTCAAAGGGGATGCCCTGGGCAGCCAGCTGCTGCTTGAAGTTGTCCACCAGCTGCTGAGCCTGCACGCTGATCATCTCGTCGGGGATGTCAGCCTCCAGACCGTCGGCCACCTTCTGCATCAGCACGTCCTCAAAGGCGCGCTGGGCAGCGGCCTCGCGCTCGTCGGTGATCTTCTTGATCAGATCGGCCTTCAGCTCCTCCAGGGTGTCGAACTCGGACACGTCCTTGGCGAACTCATCGTCAATGGCGGGGGTCTCCTTGCACTTGACCTCGTTGACCTTCACGTGGAAGACAACGGGCTTGCCGGCCAGCTCGGGGGTGTAGTTCTCGGGGAAGGTGATGTCGATGTCCTTCTCCTCGCCGGCATTCATGCCCACCAGCTGATCCTCAAAGCCGGGGACGAAGCTGCCGGAGCCGATCTCCAGATCGAAGCTCTCGCCCTTGCCGCCCTCGAAGGGAACGCCCTGGTCAAAGCCCTCGAAGTCGATGTTGGCGGTATCGCCCGTCTGTACCTCGCGCTCCACGCTGACCAGACGGCTGTTGCGGTCTGCCATCTCCTTCAGGCGGGCATCCACATCCTCGTCGGTAACGGTGGCGGCGGCCTTGGGGGCCTCCAGGCCCTTGTACTGGCCCAGGGTCACCTCGGGATATACGGCCACGGTGCACTTGAACACCACGCCGTCCTTGTCGCAGGACTCCAGCTCCACCTCGGGATAGCCCACGACCTTCAGCTCCTGCTCAGCCACAGCGGCCTCGTAGAGCTCGGGCAGCAGGATATTCACGGCTTCTTCATAGAAGACCTCGACACCGTACATGCTCTCGATCATCTTCCGGGGGGCCTTGCCGGGACGGAAGCCGGGAACGCTGATCTTGGCGCGCTGCTTGAGATACGCCTTGTTGATGGCGGCCTCAAACGCGGCTGCGTCGGCCTCGATGGTCAGTGCGACCTTGCTTTTCTCCAGTTTTTCACAGGATTTTACGCTCATTTTGAATTTCCTCCGTTCAGCATTCATTTTCAATCAATGCAATATAATATGATACCAGAAAACAATTTGAATTTCCACACTTTTTTGCACTAATCGCAAATTTTTTTGGGATGAAAGCCCAGATAGTCCGCGGAGACCATGTGAAAGGTCGTTCCGCCCCGCTCTCCCTGCAGGGCCCGGCGGTGAGAAGGCCCGTGCAAATGGCCATAGCAGCACACCTTCACGTCATATTCCCGCAGCAGCCGCAGGATCTCCGGGCACTGATAGCCCTGGTACAGGGGCGGGTAGTGCAGAAAGCACAGCTTCTCCCGCTCACCCGCCGCCTTCAGCGAGGTCTCCAGCCGTCCGATCTCCCGCAGCAGCACCTTCTCGTTGTGGCTGCCCTGGTTGTCCAGCTCGTAAAACCAGCCTCTGGTGCCGCACAGGGCCAGCTCGCCATAGAGCTGACAGTTGTTGTGCAGCAGCTCCATGCTGGTCAGGCCGTTTTCGGCAAAGAAACGCTCCATTTTGGCGGCGGTGTTCCACCAGTAGTCGTGGTTGCCCTTGAGCAGGTATTTCTTCCCCGGCAGGGCGTCGATGAAGCGAAAGTCCTCCAGCGACTCCTCCAGGCTCATGCCCCAGGACAGGTCACCGCACAGCACCGTCACGTCCTCCTCTGTCAAAACGGAGAAGCCCTCCCGGAGCCGGGCCACATAATCCTTCCACCCGTCCCCGAATATCTCCATGGGCTTGTCCGAGCCCAGAGACAGATGCAGATCGCCGATGGCATACAGTGCCATGAGACACCTCCTTTACGATGCTTATTGTATCACAGGATACGCCGCAGATTTCCCCAGAAAATGTCTTCCAGCAGCCGCTCCGGATAGCCGCGCTCCTCCAGTGCCTGCCACAGCCGTGGAACGTCCTGAATCCCCTCCATGCCGCCGGCCAGGGCCTCGCAGCCGTCCAGGTCGCCGCCGATGCACAGGGTCTTTTCCCCGTCCAGGGCCAGGAAATGCTCCACATGGCGCAGCAGTGTCTCCATGCGCTCATCGCCCACGAAGTCCCGGTAGAGGTTCAGACCCACCACACCGCCACTGTCCCGGATGGCCCGGAACATATCGTCCGTCAGGTTCCGGGGATGGGGGCACAGGGCCCGGCTGTTGGAGTGGCTGGCCACCACCGGCCGCTGGGCCAGCCGGATCACGTCCCAGAAGCCCGGATCGCTGATGTGGGAAACGTCCACATAGATCTCATGTGCCTCCAGCCGGCGTATAAAGTCCGCGCCCCGGGGGCTCAGACCCCGCTCCGAGTCCCGGCAGTTGGTGCCGCTGAGGGCATTGGGGTGGTTCCATACCGGATTGAGCAGCCGCACGCCCCACCGGGCGGCAACGGCCACCTGTTCCGGGTCGCAGCCGATGAGATCGGCCCCCTCCATGCTCAGCAGGGCCGCCGCCTTGCCCGCCGCCACGGCCTCGTCCACCTGGCGGCCTGTGCGGCAGGGGAGGATGCGGTCCTCGTTCTCCTCCATCTCCCGCAGAAAGCGGTGATACAGGAGCTCTCCCTGCTGCTCCATGCTGCTGCCAGGCGGCAGCAGCTCCGGATCCTGATACAGAGCAAACACCTGAGCATAGCGGGAAAAGCCCGCCGTCCGCTCCAGGTCGATGTGTCCGCCGCTTTTTCGCAGACATTGTGCGGCCTCGTAGTATTCGCACAGCTCCGGCCAGCTCTCCCGATAGGGGAGGCCAGCGGTCTGACAGCGGTGTATGGTGTCGCAGTGTGCGTCGAAATAGGGGATAGGCATAGCTCCTCCTCAAAATGCATTTTCGATGTACTCAATGCGCGTGGCTCGGGGGTCTTGCACATCGTTGGTGTAGACCTCCGCCACGTCGAAGCGGGCCGGGCAGTCCAGTTCCTTCACCATCAGGTAGTAGGCGGCGGTCTTGCGCAGCCGCTCCTGTTTGGCGGCGGTGACGTACTCCCGGGGTAGGCCGCAGGTCAGGTTGCTGCGGGTCTTTACCTCCACGAAGCATAGCACGCCGCCCTTGCGGGCGATGAGATCGATCTCCCCGAAGCGGCAGCGGAAGCTGTGGGCCAGCAGAGTATAACCCCGGCGGCGCAGATAGTTGGCCACCTCCGCCTCGCCCCATACGCCCTCCGCCCGGCTCATACCTGGCGCTCCTTCCACTTTTTCAAGAAGCTCATCCGGTGCTCCGGGCAGGGGCCGTACTGATCCAGCATGGCATAGTGGAGCTTAGTGCCATAGCCTTTGTGCTGGGCGAACAGATACTGGGGATACTGCTTGTCGATCACCTGCTCCACATAGCGGTCTCTGGACACCTTGGCCAGGATGGACGCCGCCGCGATGGACAGGCTCCGGCTGTCGCCGCCCAGCACCGTCTCACAGGGGATGGTGATGGCGGCGCTTTTCCCGTGGTCGCGGTTCCCGTCGATCAGCGCATAGTCCGGCTGGATGGGCAGGGCCTCGATGGCCAGCTGCATGGCCCGGATCCGGGCACTGAGAATATCCGTCTCGTCGATTTCCGCCGCGCTGACGGAGGCCACCGCCCAGGCCATGGCCCGCTCCGTGATCAGCCCGAACAGGGCCTCCCGCTTTTTTTCCGACAGCTGCTTGGAGTCGTTGACTCCCGGCAGCTCGCAGTCCGGCGCCAAGATCACCGCCCCGGCGTATACCGGCCCCATCAGGGGCCCCGCACCTGCCTCGTCGCAGCCGCACACCAGGGCATAGCCCCGCTGCCGCGCCGCCTCCTCCAAATACAGATCTGGCAGACTCATGTCGCATCCTCCACCGTCTCCAAGGTGAAGCGGCCCAGCTTGCCGCCCCGGAACTCATCCAGCAGCACCCGGGCCATGCGCTGGGTGTCCACCTGGGCCCCTCGCATCAAAAAGCCACGCTGCCGCCCGGCCTTCTCCAGCAGCTCATAGCCGCCGTCCTCCGGCTCCGGCGTCAGCTTATAGCGCTCCAGCAGCACCGGCGCATAGCGCCGGGCCAGATACTCCATCAAATAGCAGGCCAGCTCCTCCATGTCCACCACGTCGTCCTTGATGGCGCCGGTGAAGGCCAGGCGCTTGCCCACCTCTGCATCGTCAAAGCGCGGCCAGAGGATGCCGGGAGTGTCCAGCAGCTCCAGCGTGGCGTCCACCGGCACCCACTGCTTGCTGCGGGTCACGCCGGGCCGATCCTCCGCCCGGGCGGTCTTTCGCCGGGCCACCTTGTTGATAAAGGTGGATTTGCCCACGTTGGGGATCCCCAGCACCATCACCCGGACGGTGCGGCCCACCTGGCCCCGCTGGGCCCAGGCGTCGATCTTCTCCCGCAGCAGCTCCCTCACGGCAGCGGCAAACTGCCCGGTGCCCACGCCCTCCCTGGCGTTGGCCTCCAGCACGGCGCAGCCCCTCTCACGGAACCAGGCGGCCCAGCGCTTCGTCTCG
Source organism: uncultured Oscillospiraceae bacterium (assembly GCA_964624925.1). Lineage (GTDB taxonomy): Bacteria > Bacillota > Clostridia > Oscillospirales > Oscillospiraceae > Vescimonas. The sequence goes on from CAZUYE010000043.1 coordinate 5,915, forward strand.
GCCGGGTCGGCCTGGTCCACCCGGTTCAGCACCACCAGCCGGGGCTTGCCAGCCGTCAGCTCGTCGATGTCCGGGTTCCGGCTGGACAGGGGAATCCGGGCGTCCAGTATTTCGCACACCGCGTCCATATTCTTGATCTCTGCGGCGATCATCCGCCGGGTCTTGGTCATGTGCCCGGGGAACCAGCTGAGATTGTCCACCTGCATGGTATGTCACCTCGATAAATACTTCAATATTACATCATTATAGCGTATTATAGCATAGATTTCTACGCTTGGCAAAGAGAAAACTACGGCCCGCCGCGCAGAAACGCATCTGTACGGCGGGCCATTCACTCTGTATCAGGTCTTTGTGCTGCTCCGGTTGGCAAATATAACACCCAGGGTAATGAGCACAGCGCCCAGAATACTCATCCAGGAGATCTTCTCATCCAACAGCAGCCAGCCCACCACCACGGTGATAAAGGGCTGGGCATAGAGATAGTTGTTGGTGACCACCACACCCAGCCGCTGGAAGGCAATGTTCCAGATGGCAAAGCACACGGCATTGCCGAAAATGCCCAAAAACAGCCAGGAGACCAGGATCTTCGGCTGTGTGAACAGCGGCGCCAGGTCGGGCATACCGTCGGTCAGCAGCATCAGCGGCACGGCGGTGATAAAGGCCCACAGGAACACCCGCCGGGTCACCAGGAAGTTGTCGTAGCGGTCGGTGTACTTTTTCACCAGCACCGAGTAGACCGCCCACATCAGCGCTCCGGCCAGGGCCAGCAGGTCACCGGTGGGACTCAGATGGAAGGACAGGGTGCCGTTGAGCACCACCAGCACCACGCCGGCCAGGGCGATCACCGCGCCGATGTATACCAGCTTCCCCAGCCGCTCCCCCTTCCGGGAGAACAGCTGCGCCAGGATCACCGTAAGAATCGGGGACAGGGCCACGATGATGCTGACATTGGCGGCGTAGGTATGATCCAGGGCGGTGTTTTGCAGGAAGAAGTAGAAGCTGCCGCCGGTGATGCCGATGAGGATGAACATCAGCTCGTCCTTCCAGGGGAGCTTCATGGTCTTTGGCCGCAGGGCCCACAGCGTCAGATACGCCAGGCCCATCCGCAGGGGGATGATCTGGATGGGCGTGTAGGCCACCAGCAAGTTCTTCGTCAGCACGAAGCAGCTGCCCCAGACCAGAATGGTGAACAGGGCAAACAGGTGCCCCACGGTTTTTTTCTGCATGGTGATTTCTCTCTCCTTATGCTTAGTCCTCCGGCATTACCGGCGTCTCGCCATTCATGACCTGCTGGATCAGGCTCTTGGCCGTGTTGATCTGGCTGGCATTGGGCCACATGACCGACAGCTCCATGTCCGGCATGGAGTAGCAGTATTCCATGCTGCCGCTTCCGCTGACGGAGTAGGTGGTGACGTTCCACTGGGCCCCGTCACGCAGCTGCATCTGCACCAGACTGCTGATATCCTCATAGTTCATGCTGGTGATGAAAGAATTGGCCACGGCATTCAGCACCTTCTGATAGCTCTTCAGAATGGCCGGAGAGGTGCCCTTGTCCACGATGGCCTTGATAACGGCCATCTGGTTCTTGCCCCGCTGGTTATCACCATCGTTAAAGGCATGGCGCTCCCGGGCAAAGAGGATGGCCTGCTCGCCGTTGACGTGGTTATAGCCTTGGGTAAAGCTGTAGCGGGCAAAGTGCACGCCCTGGCCGTTCTCGTTGGGCACCTCCATGCCCACGGTGGAGAAGTCGTAATCCGAATACACGTCTACACCGCCCAGAGCGTCCACGATCTGCTTGAGCCCGTAGAAGTTGACACGGGCATAGTAATCCGGCTGCACGCCATAGAGATTGCCCAGGACGGCGGCGGACTCTGTGATACCATACACACCCGCGTGGGTCAGCTTGTCCCGCTGCCCGTTGAAGGCCAGGGGCACATAGTAGTCCCGGGGCGTGTTGATGAGCAGAATCTGATGGGTGCGGGGATGGATCACCGCCAGGATGTTCACATCGCTGAGGCTCTGGATGCTGATATCCGAGCTGCGTGCGTCGATGCCGCTGCAATAGATCACGAAGGGCTCGGTGGTGATGGCGGCGTTGGGGGCGATGGGTTCCACCTCACGGGTGGTGCTGAATTCATAGAGGATGCGGGTATCCGTAGAGAAGCTCTCATAGCCATCGGTGGCCTCCAGGGCGGAGACATAGCCCGCGTTCAGGATGATGGCTCCCGCCTCGCTGTCGTACAGCGCGTCCGCCAGGCGGGTAGGGGAGTCATAGGACACGGTGTGCACCGCACCCAGGCCCGTTTCAATGTCCTCCAGCAGGGCGTTGGTGTTCTCCATGTCCTCCTCCTGGAGCAGGCCGAAGGTATAGCCCTGGGTATCTCCGATGCTGCGGGCCGGGTCGTCGGCCATGACCAGCACGTAGGAGGTGGTCTTTTCGATGGTCTTGCCGGAGATCCGCTGCAGCACATTCTGAAGGGAGCCCGCGGCGGACATACCATACAGCATGGCCGCCGACAGCAGCAGCGCTACCAGGCCGCAGATTATCTTGTCGGTTTTGATCCAGCGGATGGGCAGCTGGATGATAGCGTGCCCTGCGTTGATCAGCAGCAGCACCACTTCGATGAGGATGAGATACAGATCAGTCAGCAGTTGGGTGGACATCAACTGTATCATCAGCACCAGGCTGCAGATCATCAGCAGGATCATGGCCACCAGGCCAAACCAGTCCGCGCCGGTGCGGCGCAGCCGTTTGACGCGGCGGGCTTGTTCTTGTTCGCGCATAGATAGGTTATCCTTTCTGCCTTGCGGCTTACTGGCTGACAGTGGGTACCCCGCCGTCCAGTACCTGCCGGATCAGCTCGCGGGCGGTGTTCACCATATCTTCATTGGGCAGCACCACAGCGTACTGCCGCCCGGAGCCCAGAGTATAGCAATAGCCCGTGCTGTTCTGGCCGGTGAGGGCATAGGAGGTGATATTCCAGCCGGACATATCCTGCAGCTGCAGCTTCACCAGCGAGAGGATATCCTCCTGGGGCATATTGGTGGCCACGCAGGAGGAGGCGGCGGCCAGCACGTCCTGATAGCTCTTGAGAATGGCGGGGGAGGCGGCCTTGTCGATGAGGCCCTTCACCACCAGCATCTGGTTGCGGCCGCGCTGCATATCGCCGGAGGGGAAGGCACTGCGCTCTCTGGCAAAGGCCAGCGCCTGCCGGCCATCCAGGTGGTTCAGGCCCTGGGTGAAGGAGTAGGACTCGAAGTGGAACTGGCTGCTGTCGTCCTCGTTAGGTACCTCCATGCCCACGGTGTCAAAGGCCACGTCGGAGTTGACGTCGATGCCGCCCAGGGCATCCACCACGCCCACAAGGCCGGCGAAGTGCACCCTGGCATAGTAGCGCACATCCACGCCGAACAGCTGCTCCAGGCCCTGGATGGACTCGTCGATGCCATAGAGGCCGAAGTGGGTCAGCTTGTCCGGCTGCCCATAGCTGGGCATGGTCAGATAGTAGTCACGGGGCGTGCTGACCAGCAGGATCTGGTGGGTGGAGGGATTCACCACGGCCAGAATATTGGTGTCGCTGCGGCTCTTCAGGGGGATGTAGTCCAGCCGTTCATCCGTGCCGCTGCAATACACCACAAAGGGCTCGCGGGAGATGTTGGCATTGGGGGCGATGGGCTCCACGTCCTCCGTGTCCAGGGAGTACTCATAGAGCACCCGCGTCAGCTGAGAAAAGTCCTCGTAGCCCTCCGTGTTTTTCAGCAGGGAGAAGTAGCTGGTGTTGAACACCACCACGTCCACCTCGCCGCTCAGCAGTGCGTCGGCCAGCTGCGTGGGGGAGCCATAGAGCTGCAGCGTTACCTGGCCCATGCCCTCCTGGATGTGTTCCAGTGTGGCGTCGGTATTCTCGCGATCCAGCACCTCCAGGATGCCGTATGTATAGCCGAAGGTGTCGTTGATGCTCTGGGCCGGGTCGTCCTGCCGTACCACCACGGCGGTGGTATTCTTGGTGGAGCCGCCGGAAGTGATGTTGGAGAGGAAGGACAGGAAGGAGCCCGCGGCGGAGGAGGTCAGCAGCATGGCCACCGACAGCAGAAGCGCCACCACCGAGCAGATCAGCTTGCCCAGGGTATTCCGCCGGACGGGCAGCTGCACCCACATATGCAGGCCGTTCAGCAGCAGCAAAATGGCGATGAAGGCGATGCACAGGCCCACGGACAGCACGTCGGCCTGGAGAACCCGCACCAGCAGGATCACGCTGCACACCAGCATGAATAAACAGACCAGCAGGCCCAGCCAGTCCAGCAGGCTGCGGCTGCCGCCATGATACGACGAATAAGCATTTCTGCGTCGATAGCTCATGATTCTTTCTCCTTATTATCTCTCTGTAAGGCTTGTGGAGCTCAGGGCAGCTGCGGTACCTGACCGTCCATGACCTGAGCGATCAGCTGTTTGGCCGTTGCCACGGTCTCCATATTGGGCTGCATGACCCAGGCGTTGCAGCCCAGGGAATAGCAATAGTTGGTGTCGCCAAAGCCGGACACGGCGTAAGTGGTGACGTTCCAGCCGCTCATGTCCTTCAGTTGCATCTGCACCAGGTCGGTGATGTCGTCATAGGACATATTGGTGATGAAGGCATCGGACAGGGAGGACAGCAGTGTCTGGTAATTCTTCAGCACCGCCGGGGAGGAGGCCTTGGCCACGATGGCCTGGATCACGGCCATCTGGTTTTTACCCCGCTGGTTGTCGCCATCGGCAAAGGCGTAGCGCTCACGGGAGAAAGCCAGGGCTGCCGCGCCATCCAGGTGGTTAACACCCTCGGTGAAGGAGTATGAGCCCATTCGGAAGCTCTTGGTGGAGTATACGTCCACGCCGCCCAGGGCGTCCACGATCTGGGTCAATCCCGCGAAGTTCACGCGCATATAGTAGGCGGTCTCCGTGCCGTACAGGTTATCCAGCGTCTGCATGGACTCACTGGTGCCATAGATCCCTGCATGGGTCAGCTTGTCCAGCTGGCCGTTCCGGGCCAGAGGCAGGTAGTAGTCACGGGGCGTGTTCAGCAGGAGGATCTGGTGACTGACCGGGTTCACTACCGCCAGGATGTTCACGTCGCTGCGGCTGGTAATGCTGATGTTGGAGCTGCGCGCATCGATGCCGCTGCAGTAGACCACGAAGGGCGTGGTGGTGATGTCATCCACCTTTGTGATGGGCTCCACCGTCTTGGAGGTGGTGTATTCATAGAGAATGCGCGTTTTCTCTGAGAAATCCTCATAGCCCTCCTGCTCCTCCAACAGAGGGATGTAGCCCTTGTTCAGCAGGATGGCCCCCACCTGGTCATCATACAGTGCGTCGGTGAGGCTGGTATAGGAGGAGTAGGCGGCGCGGTCTGCTGCGCCCAGCTTGTCCTGCAGCTCCGCCAGAAGGGACTGGGTATTCTCCGTGTCCCGGCCGTCCAGGATGCCATAGAGGTAGCCCTGGGTGTCCTGGACGCTCTGGGCCGGATCGTCCACGTTGACGATGACGCAGGTGATGTCCGTCTCCTGATCCTGGCTGCTGATGTCCGTCAGGGCGTTCTGCACCTGGCCCAGGGCCACCATGCCATAGAGCATGGCGGCGGAGAGCAGCAGCGCGATAATGCCGCAGGCCAGCTTTCCACCGTTTTTCTCCCGGCGGGGCAGCTGCACCCAGATGTGCAGCCCGTTGAGCACCAGCAGGGCACCGGCGGCCAGCAGCAGATGCTCCGTGGACAAAAAGCGCGTGGTCATCAGGCGGATCAGCAGGGCCAGGCTGCTCAGCAGCAGCACGGCCAGCGCCACCAGGCCAAACCATTCCGCCCTGCTTCGCTTGGGGACGGCAGATGTATCGTGTGTCATGTTCGTTCTCCTTTGCAGTGGAATGGGTATCATTATGCGCCGGAGGGGCGCAGACATTCTGACAGCCTATTATTATATATCCAACGGGCGGGAATTTCCATCCCAAATTGTAACAAATTTATGAATTTGGGCAAAAAACTTCGCCTGCTGCTGGCTTTGGGGCAGGCGATGCAGTCGGGATCGGCGCAGGTGTATTGACAATCGTGGCAAAATGTGATTTAATTAACAAAGAGGGAAATTCATGCAGAGAGGCGGAGAGACTATGGCGATACCGTTTGACTATACATCTGAGTACCGGCGCAAGCTGCACACGCCGGAGGAGGCGGCCCGGGTGGTCAAAAGCGGCGACTGGCTGGATATTTCCATGGGCGGCGCTTTTCCGGCCCTGATGGATGCGGCCATTGCCAAGCGCAAGGAGGAGCTGCGGGGCGTGAAGATCCGCGGGTATCTGATCCAGCAGCCCATCCAGATGGTGGAGTGCGACCCCACCCGGGAACATTTCATTTATAACAGCTGGCATATGTCCGGCTATGAGCGCAAGCTCTGCGACCGGGGGCTGTGCAACTTCAATCCCATGGTATTCCGCAATCTGGGGGCCTACTATAACCATTTCCTCACGGTGAACGTGGCCATCACCTGCGTGACCCCCATGAACGAGCATGGCTATTTCAACTTCTCCGTGTCCAATGCCTCCGCCCGGGCGGTGCTGGACAAGGCAGACATCGTGATCCTGGAGGTCAACGAGAACCTGCCCTGGGTCTATGGCGGACTGGACGAGTGCATCCACATCGATGATGTGGACATGATCGTGGAGGGGCCTCATGACCCGCTGCCGGGTGTCAAGTCCCCACCGGCCAGCGAGCAGGAGACGAAGATCGCCGAGTATGTGGTGCAAAACATGGTGGACGGCTCCACCTTGCAGCTTGGCATCGGATCCCTGCCCAATGCCGTGGGGCAGATGATCGCCCGCTCTGATCTGCGGGATCTGGGTATCCACACGGAGATGCTGTGCGACTCCTATTTAGATATGTATAAGGCCGGGAAGATCAACAACCGCATGAAGACGGTGGACCGGTACAAGAGTGTGTTCGGCCTGGCCTTGGGCTCGCCGGATCTATACGACTGGATACGGGAGAATCCCGGCGTTGTGACCTACCCCATCAGCTACTGCAATGATCCCTCCATCGTGGGAAAGCTGGACAACTTCGTCTCCATCAACAACTGCATCTCCGTGGATCTGTACGGTCAGATCTGTGCCGAGAGCGCCGGAACACGGCAGATCAGCGGCACCGGCGGACAGCTGGACTTTCTGGAGAGCGCCGCCGTGTCACGGGGCGGCAAGGCATTCATCTGCCTGACCTCCTACTTTGTCAACAAGGAGGGGGAGATGGTGTCCCGGATCAATCCGCTGCTGTCTCCCGGCGATATCGTCACCGATCCCCGGAGCCTGGCCTACTACATCGTCACCGAATACGGCGGCGTGAACCTGGTGGGCTGCAGCACCTGGGAGCGGGCGGAGAAGCTGATCTCCATCGCCCATCCCAAGTTCCGGGATGAGCTCATTGCCAACGCCGAAAAACAGGGTATTTGGATCCGCTCCAACAAACGATAAACGCACAAGCGCCGGGGGTGACCCCGGCGCTTGATTCATCAATATAAGGATATGTTTTTGTGTTTCCCGGCGCGGGACAATAGCCGACCGGCGGCGGGAGTCTTGTCAGGGCGTATCATTGGAGGCTCTGTTGGCGGGGGTCTTCAGGGTGATGGCGTACACGGTGCGGATCTGCAGAGGGTCGCTCTCCGCTATCTGGCCATCGAAGTAGACCACGATCTCGTCGCCGACACTGAAATGTGTTACGCTGTCTTTGTTTTCCACATCCAGGGATACCTGGCAGACCGCGCCGTCCGGATAGTCCGGCGACACCAGGCGGAGGCGCACATAGTCGGCGTGTACCTCCTCTACAAAGCCCGTAACGCTGGGTTCGTGGGCGATGATGTCGTTCATGCTCCGCTTACCGCAGCCGACCAGCAGCACAATGCAGGCAAGCAGCAGGGACAGGGCAGTTGATTTCTTCATGGACAAACAGCTCCTTTCGATCACACAAACACATACTTCTCCAGCCGCGCCATGGCCTCCTGCACCAGGGAGAAGGGGAGGGCGGCGTTGATGCGGATGCAGTCGTCGTCCCTGAAGGCGGCGCCGCTCTGCCAGATGACGCCGTGCTCCACGCCCCGGCGGCGCAGTTCCTCCGGCGTGATGCCGTGCGCGCCGCACCAGGCGCGGCAATTGACGAACAGCATATAGGTGCCCTCCGGCAGCATCATATGCACGCCAGGGAAGCAGCTCTCCATGAAGTCACGGATGTAGCGCAGGTTGCCGTCCAGCACGGCGCACAGCTGCTCCACCCATTCCGCGCCCGCGTCGCTGTAGGCCCCGGTCAGGGCGTGCATGGACAGAACGTTGCAGTCGTTATAGCCGGACTGGTCGCCCTGGCGCTGCACCTGCTGGCGCAGACGGTCGTTATATATAATGTGGTAGGAGCCGATGAGACCGGCCAGACTGAAGGTCTTGGTGGGGGCATAGAAGGCCACCGTGCGCTGCCGGGCATCCTGCGACACGCTCTGGGTGGGGATATGCTTATGCCCCGGCATGATGAGATCGGACCAGATCTCGTCGGAGATCACCGTGCAATCGTTGGCGGCGTAGACCGCCATGGCCTTCTCCAGCTCCCAGCGCTCCCAGACCCGTCCGCAGGGGTTGTGAGGGGAACAGAAAATGGCCAGGTGGATGTGGTGCCGCTTCAGCTGACGATCCATATCCTCAAAGTCCATGCGCCATACGCCGTTTTCGTCCTGCACC
>CAZUYE010000044.1:0-14473 GCA_964624925.1 uncultured Oscillospiraceae bacterium
AGCCGGAGGCGCAGGACTCCACATAGCCCTCCACGCCGGTCATCTGCCCGGCAAAGGCGATGCGCGGCTCATCCTTCAGGCGGTAGTAGCGATCCAGCAGCCGGGGGGAGTCCAGATAGGTGTTGCGGTGCATCACGCCATAGCGCAGGAATTTGGCATCGTGGAGGGCGGGGATCAGGGAGAACACCCGCTTCTGCTCCGGGAAGCGCAGATGGGTCTGGAAGCCCACCAGGTTATAGATGCTGCCCTCGGCGTTGTCCTTGCGCAGCTGCACCACGGCCCAGGGCTCCCGCCCCGTCCGGGGATCCTTCAACCCCCGGGGCTTCAGGGGCCCATAGCGCAGGGTGTCCTCGCCCCGCCGTGCCATGACCTCCACGGGCATACAGCCCTCAAAGACCTGTTTGTCCTCAAAGCCGTGCACCTCCGCCTCCTGGGCCTGGGTGAGCTCCTGCCAGAAGTGCAGATACTCGTCCTTCTCCATGGGGCAGTTGATATAGTCCGGTGTCCCCTTGTCATAGCGGGAGGCGAAGAAGGCGCTGTCCATGTCCACGCTGTCAAAGCTCACCAGCGGTGCCGCCGCGTCGAAGAAGTGCAGGGCCGCGTCTTCGCCGCCCATGCGCCGGAGCAGATGCTCCGCCAGCGCGTCGGAGGTCAGGGGCCCGGAGGCCACCACCACCTCGCCCTCCGGCAGTTCCGTCACCTCGCCCGGGACGATCTCGATCAGGGGATGGCTGCGCAGCCGCTCCGTCACCAGCCGGGCAAAGCCCTGCCTGTCCACCGCCAGAGCGCCTCCGGCGGGCACCGCCGTCTCATCCGCGCAGCGGATCAGCAGGCTCCCCAGCCGCCGCAGCTCCTCTTTCAGCAGGCCCACGGCGTTTTCCAGCCCCGCCGCCCGCAGGGAGTTGGAGCAGCACAGCTCGGCAAAGTCGCCGCTGCTGTGGGCGGGGGTCATCTTCTGGGGCTTCATCTCCCGCAGCGTCACGGGGATGCCCCGCTGGGCCAGCTGCCAGGCGCACTCGCTGCCTGCCAGGCCCGCGCCGATCACAGTTACTCGCTTCATGCTTCCTCCGCCTCGTCCTTCGTTTTGGCCGTTTTGGCCGCCTTGGTGGTCTTGGTGGTCTTGGCTGCCTTGGCCGTCTTGGCTGCCTTCGTCGTCTTGGTGGTCTTAGTGGTCTTGGTAGTTTTCGTGGCCTTTTTGGCCTTTTCCGCCGTCTCACCGGCCTTCTCCTCCGCCGGCGGCTCGCTGTCCGCCGTGGCCTTTTTCACATAGCCGCGCTTGTCCTCCGGCAGGAAGTTGGGGCAGGCGGGATTGATGCAGAAGGGCTTGCGGAAGCCCTTTCCGGCCTTTTTGAACATGGTCTGGCCGCAGGCGGGGCAGTCGTCCTTCACCGGCACCTCCCAGGTCATAAAGTCGCATCTGGCGGTCTCGTCTGCGGCGCTGAGCCGCTCGCAGCAGTAATAGGTGAACTGCTTGCCGGTCTTTTTGCTCACGCCGGTGCGCTTCATCAGCCGCCCGCCGCACTTGGGGCAGCGGCCCGGCATCTCAATGACCAGCGGCTTGGTGAAGGTGCACTCCGGATAGCCGGGGCAGGCCAAAAAGCGGCCAAAGCGCCCGGATTTGACCACCATGTTGCGGCCACACACGTCGCACTTCTCCTCCGTCACCTCGTCCGGCACCTTCAGATAGATGCCCTCCATGTCCTTCTCCACCTGCTGCAGGTTCGACGCAAATCCGCCATAGAACTGCCTCAGCAGCTCCTTCCAGGGGATCTTGCCGCTCTCCACCTCGTCCAGCTCCTCCTCCATCCGTGCGGTGAACTTCACGTCCACAATGTCCGGGAAGCGCTGGCACATCAGGTCGGTGACCACCTGGCCCAGGGGGGTGATCCGCAGGGCCTTGCCCTCCTTCACCACATACTCCCGATCCAGTATGGTGGACACCGTGGGGGCATAGGTGGAGGGCCGGCCAATGCCGTTCTCCTCCATGGTGCGGATCAGCGTGGCATCGGTATAGCGGGCCGGGGGCTGGGTGAAGTGCTGGCCGGGCTCAAAGCCCACCAGATCCACCACCTCGCCGGGCTGCAGCTCCGGCAGGGCGGGCTCCTTCTCCTCCTTGTCGTCGTCCCGGCTCTCCTCATACACGGCGGTGTAGCCGGCAAATTTCAGGCTGCTGGCGCTGGCCCGGAAGCTGTGCTCCCCGGCGCTGAGCTCCACATTCACGCTGTCATACACGGCGTTGGACATCTGACTGGCCAAAAAGCGGCTCCAGATCAGCCGGTACAGGCGGTACTGTTCGCCGGTCAGGTCGCCCTTCACCTGTTCCGGGGTCAGGGTGACGCTGCTGGGCCGGATGGCCTCGTGGGCGTCCTGGGCCCCGGCCTTGGCCTTATACTGCTTGGGGCTGGCGGGCCGGTAGGCCGTGCCATAGCGGCTGTCGATGAAATCCCGCGCCGCGGCCTGGGCCTCCTCGGAAATGCGCAGGGAGTCCGTACGCATATAGGTAATCAGACCCACGGTGCCCTCGCCGCTGATGTCCACGCCCTCATAGAGCTGCTGGGCGATGGCCATGGTGCGCCGGGGGGTCATGTTCAGCTTCCGGGAGGCATCCTGCTGCAGGGTGGAGGTGGTAAAGGGAGGCGAGGGGGAGCGCCGCTTGTCGCTGCGCTTGACGCTGCTGACGGCGAAGGGGGTGTCCTGCAGCTCCGCCCGGATGGCCTCCACCTCCTCCTGGGAGGCGGGCTCGTGCTTCTTGCCGCCCCGTCCATAGTAGTGGGCCCGGAAGCCCACGCCTGCATCGTTCTTCAGCAGCGCGTCCAGCGTCCAGTACTCCTTGGGCACGAAGTCCGCGATCTCCTTCTCCCGGTCGGCCACCAGGCGCATAGCCACGGACTGCACCCGCCCGGCGGAGAGGCCCCGCCGAATTTTTTTCCACAGCAGGGGAGAGAGCTGATAGCCCACGATGCGGTCCAGAATACGCCGAGCCTGCTGCGCGTCCACCAGATCCTGGTCGATGTCCCGGGGCTGCTGGATGCTCTCGGTGACCACCTTGCGGGTGATCTCGTTGAAGGTGACGCGGAAGGCCTTGTCCTCCGGCAGCTCCAGCAGCTGCTTCAGGTGCCAGCTGATGGCCTCGCCCTCGCGGTCGGGGTCGGTGGCCAGATATACGGCGCTGCTGTCCTTAGCCGCCTGCTTCAGCTCCCGGATGATATCCTCCTTGCCCTTGATGGGTCGGTAGTTTGGCTCAAAATCGTTCTCCACGTCCACGCCCAGCTTGCTCTTGGGCAGATCCCGCAGATGTCCCATGCAGGCCTTCACCTGATACGCGTTCCCCAGATACTTGCCGATGGTCTTGGCCTTGGCCGGGGACTCCACGATCACCAGGTAGCGTTCTGCCTTGTTTGCCATGTTTAAGATCCTTCCTTCTTTGAGTATAGCGCCACTGTGCGCACATAGCTGCGGTTTCCGGTGCAGCGTGCGAAGCCATCGATCTCCAGCACCGTCAGCGCCGACAGCACCCGCCGTACCGGTACGCCCGTGCGCTGGGCCAGCTCGTCGGTCAGCAGCGGCTTTTCTGTATCCAGCTGGCGGATGAGTCTCAGCTGGTCATCCGTCAGTCCCTCCCGGTTGCGATCCAGATTCAGCACCGGCAGGGCCGGCGGCTCCTTTTTGGGAGCGGGGGGCGGCGCCTGGGGCGCTGCGTCCTCCCGGGTCTGCTCCGTCGCCTGGGGCGGCTCCGGAACGGTGACTTGCAGGGGATGCAGCCGGTGGGGAAAACGGCTTTGATATTCTGATAAAACGTCCCATCCGCTGGCAGCCAGACACGCCCCGTCCCGGATGAGACGGTTGCAGCCCGTGCTGGTGGGGATGTCGATGGGCCCGGGCACGGCGAAGACCTCCCGGCCCTGCTCCAGGGCGGTGGAGGCGGTGATGAGCGCGCCGGAGTGTTCCGGGGCCTCCACCACCAGGGTGGCCAGGCTCAGCCCACTGATGATCCGGTTGCGCGCGGGGAAGTGCCTGGCCATGGGCGGCGCTCCCGGCGTATATTCCGACAGCAGCACGCCGCTTGCGGCGATGTCGTCATACAGGGAGCGGTTCTCCGCCGGATATACCACGTCCACGCCGCCGCCCAGCACCGCGGCGGTGAAGCCGCCGGCCTGCAAGGCCCCGCGCATGGCCGCCGCGTCGATGCCCTTGGCCATGCCGGATACCAGCAGCGCCCCTTGCCGGGCCAGCTCATAGCCCAGCCGGTGGGCGGAGCGCTCACCATAGGGCGAGCAGGAGCGTGTACCCACCACGGCGATAGCCGCCTCCTCGTCGAACAGGGGCAGGGAGCCCTTGCCATACAGCAGAACCGGTGGGTCATAATTGTTCCGCAGCCGGGCGGGATAGGCGGTGTCCTGCAGCGTCAGCACAAAGAGCTCCTTCCGTGCGCAGTCCGTCAGGATGCGGTCGGCCCGGCTCAGATCCTTGTCAGCGAGCAGCTGGGCCTGGGCGGCGGGCAGCGTCTGCGTCAGCAGGCTGTTCTCCGGTTCGGTGTAATAGATCTCCTCCGGCGAGGAGAAGCGCTCCAGCAGCAGGAGCTTGCTGCGGTTGCTGAGTCCCGGCAGGGTACACAGCCACACCCAGTATTTCAGCGATGCCATGTCCTTGCCCCCTCTCTCAGCGCCAGCTCTCCCACAGCAGCACCGTGGCGGCGATGGCCGCATTCAGCGATTCACAGCGCGGCGACATGGGAATGAGGATGGTTCGGTCACACAGCGCCAGGATCTCCCGGCTCAGGCCCTGCCCCTCGGAGCCGATGGCCAGCACGCAGCGGCTGTAGTCCGCCTGACGGGCGTCCAGAGCGTCCGGCCGCAGGGCCGCGCCATACAGGGGCAGGCCGCTTTGCCGCAGCAGGACACCCAGCTCCTCCGCCGTTAGCTGCCATACCGGGCGGCGGAACACCGCCCCCATAGAGGCCCGCACGGTCTTCGGCCCCCAGGGATCTGCGCAGCCGCCGCACAGCAGCAGCCCGTCCGCGTCGAAGGCGTCCAGCGTCCGCAACACCGTGCCCACGTTTCCGGGATCCTGTACCCCGTCCAGCAGCACATAGCGCCGTCCCGGCAGCCGCTGGGGCAGGGGAGAGGCGGGGATGGCACAGGTGAACAGCACCCCCTGGGGCGTCTTGGCGGGGCTGATGGAGGCCATGAGATCCGCCGGCACCAGCACTTGCCGCACGCCCTCCGGCAGCGTCCCCTCCCAGGGGCTCACGGATACCACCGTCCGCACCTGGGCGCCCCACAGGGCGGCCTCCTGCAGCAGCTTGGGACTGTCGCACAGGCACTCGCCGCAGCGGCGGCGATAGGCGGCGGAGGCAGCCAGCTTGCGGATATGGGTCATCAGGGGATTCTGTCGGCTGGTGATGGTTTCCATAGAGCGGCCTCCTTTTTTAATAGGTATCGTAAGAGAATCAGCAGTATTGTAGCATACCTTTTTTCAAAAATCAACCAAGTGCTCACGATTTGTCTGTCTTCGCATTTGATACAGTCAAAAAATGCTGCAAGCCCCGCTTGCAGCATTTTTTGACAACTTCATTCCACGATCCCCGTCAGATCCAGGGGCTTGCCGTCGCGCCACAGGCGCTCCAGGCCGTAAAACTCCCGTGCCTCGGCATTGAAGACGTGCACGGCGATGCAGCCGTAGTCCAGCAGCACCCATGTGCCGCCGCGATAGCCCTCCCGGTGCAGGGGCTCCTCCTGGGCCTCCTCGTGCAGCAGCTTTTCCACGTTGTCCACCAGGGCGTTGATCTGGGTGTTGGAGGAGCCGGTGGCGATGACAAAGTAGTCGGCCAGGGGGGTCAGGTCGCCGATCTCCAGCACCTGGATCTCCCGCCCCTTCTTGTCGGACAGGGCCTGAGCGGCCAGCAGGGCCAGTTCCTTGGGTGTTTTCATAGCTTTTTACCTCTCAATAGATAGTCTCTCGCGTCTGCGGAGCTGTGGTGCACCGGGCGGCCTTTTTTGGTGTTCTCCCGTATGCTGTCGTTCAGGGCCTGCAAAAGCCCCTGGTCCAGGTCGGCGTGAACCGCCTGCCGCAGCTCCTCCACGCCGGGGAAGTCCCGGCTGGGCTCAATGTAATCGGCCAGATACAGCACCTTCTCCAGGGGCGTCATATCCGCGTGGCCGGTGGTGTGCCAGTAGATGGCCCAGTACACCTCGTCCTCCACGCCGAACACCTCCCGGGCCAGACCTGCGCCGGTCTTGGCGTGGAGCAGGTTCGGCGCCTGTCGCTCCACCTCGTCCAGCTCCATGCCGTACCTCCGGCACAGGGCCAGTTGTTCCTCCGGCCCCAGCTTCTTGGTGCAGTCGTGGAGCAGGGCAGCGATCCGGGCCTTTGTCTCGTCCGCGCCGCACTGCCTGGCCAACCGGACGGCCTCCTCCTCGGTGCCCAGCACATGGGGCATCCGCTTGGGCTTGAGATAGCTCAGGGCGATGGGCCGCAGCCGGTCAGGGGAGAGCCCCTTCAGCTCCGGATGGGTGCCATAGAGCCCCTCCCGCAGGATGTAGCCATACACGGCCCGGGGCAGATACGCCTCGCCCCGTCCCTCCCGCAGCGCCTGGCGCAGCTGGGTGGAGGAGATGTCGATGACCCCGGGATTTTCGATCAGGCGGATGTGCGCGCCGTATTCCGCTTCCAGCAGGCGCTGCTGCGTCTCCAGCTGGTCGCCGTGCTGGGGCAGCGTCCGGTCAAAGGCCCCGATGCGCACCATCCGCATCAGCTCCCCGCCCCGGTACCAGCTGGGCAAAGACAGGAACATATCCGTCCCCATCAGCAGCCACAGCTCGTCCTCCGGATACAGCTCCCGCAGGCAGCACAGCGTGTCGTAGGTATAGCTGGGCCCATCCCGCCGCAGCTCGAGATCCAGCACTTCGGCCCAGGGGCCCAGCTCCGCTGTGGCCAGCACCGTCATCTCCAGCCGCTGCTCCGGGGAGGCGCTGCCCTCCGGCAGGGCCTTGTGGGGCGGCGTACTGGCCGGGATCAGCAGCAGCTTGTCCAGCTCCAGCGCCTGCCTGGCCGCCAGCGCCGCCGTCAGATGCCCCCGGTGGATGGGGTTGAAGGTGCCGCCGTATACTCCGATCCTCATACGCTGCGCTTTCTGTCCTTCACGGGCTCGATCTTGCGCTTGTCCTTGTTGTGCTGATAGCGGAACAGCACGAATTTGCTGCCAATGACCTGCACCACCTCGCAGCGGGCGGCCACGGCCAGCTCCTCCGCCGCCTCCCGGGCGGTGTACATGGAGTTCTCCAGCACCCGGCCCTTGACCAGCTCCCGGGCCTCCAGGGCATCGTTGACCTGCTTGATGAGGTTCTCCCCGATGCCGTCCTTTCCCACATGGATGATGGTGTCAATGCCTGCGGCCATGCCCCGCAGCTGGGCTCTCTGCTTGCTTGTCAGTTCCATAGCGGCCTCCTCATCCCTTGCTCTCCAGATAGTTCTTCAGCTTCTCCGCAAAGGCCCGCAGCGCGTTCCCCCGGTGGCTGATGGCGTTCTTCTCCTCCGGCGTCAGCTGGGCAAAGGTCTTGCGCAGCTGGGGCACGAAGAACACCGGGTCATAGCCAAAGCCGCCCTCGCCCTGGGGAGCATAGGCGATGGTGCCGAAGCAGTCGCCCTCCGCCTCCAGCACGTCGCCGTCCGGGAAGCAGCACACCACCGCCGTGTGGAAGTGTGCGCCGCGGCTGCCCGCGCCCCGCAGATTCTCCAGCAGCAGGCGATAGCGGGCCTGGTCGCTGTCCAGTCCGCCGTAGCGGGCGGAATAGATGCCCGGCGCTCCGTTCAGCGCATCCACGCACAGGCCGGAGTCGTCGGCAATGGCCGGCAGACCGCTGGCCTCCATCACAGCCCTCGCCTTGATGGCCGCGTTCTCCGCGAAGGTGCTTCCGTTCTCCTCCGGCTCCAGCTCCAGCCCCAGGTCGGACTGCAGCACCACCTCCACGCCCAGCTGGCCCAGGATCCGCTGCATCTCCGCCAGCTTGCCCCGGTTATGGGATGCCAATACAAATTTCATAGCAATTCTCCTAAGATTTCTTTCTCCAGTTCGATGAGCCGGGCATTGCCCTGGGCGCACAGCGCCACCAGCTCCTGCTGTTCGGCGGGGGTGAAGGCCCGGCCCTCGCCGGTGCCCTGCAGCTCGATGATCTCGCCCCGCTCGTTCATCACGCAGTTCAGATCCACCATGGCCCGGCTGTCCTCTGCATAGGGCAGATCCAGCACCGCCACGTTGTCCACGATACCGGCGGAGATACCCGCCACATAGTGCACAATGGGCATTTTCTTCACCGCACCCTGCTCCACCAGCCCCTTGCAGGCCAGGGCCAGGGCCACGAAGCCGCCGGTCACGGAGGCGGTACGGGTACCGCCGTCGCCCTGCAGCACGTCACAGTCGATGGTGATGGTGCGCTCACCCAGTTTCCTCAGATCCACCGCCGCCCGGAGGCTGCGGCCAATGAGCCGCTGGATCTCGGCGCTGCGGCCCGACAGCTTCAGCTTGTCCACATCCCGGCGGGAGCGCTCCCGGTTGGCCCGGGGCAGCATGGAATACTCCGCCGTCACCCAGCCGCAGCCGGGGCGCACATGGGGCGGCACCCTGTCCTCCACCGAGGCGTTGCACAGCACCACCGTGTCGCCGCAGCGGATCAGCACGCTGCCCTCGGCAAATTTGATAAAGCCGGTCTGGATCTCCACGGGCCTGCTCTCGTTACAGGCTCTTCCGTCCGCACGCTTCATGCCCCATTCCTCCTTGTCTCAAAACAGATCGTTGACAAATTCCTGCACGTCGAAGGGCGCCAGGTCGTCGATGCCCTCGCCCAGCCCCACATACTTCACCGGCACCTGCAGCTCCTGGGCGATGGCGATGACGATGCCGCCCTTGGCGGTACCGTCCAGCTTGGTCAGCACAATGCCCGTCAGTCCGGCGGTCTCCTTGAACTGCCGCGCCTGGATGAGTCCGTTCTGCCCGGTGGTGGCGTCCAGCACCAGCAGCGTCTCCTTGGCGGCGTTGGGGGCCTCCCGGTCGATGATCTTCCGCAGCTTTGCCAGCTCCTTCATCAGATTCTGCTTGTTCTGCAGGCGGCCCGCCGTGTCCACCAGCACCACGTCGCTGTGGCGCGCCTTGGCGGCGGTCAGCGCGTCAAAGAGCACCGCGCCGGGATCCGCGCCCTCGCTCTGGCGCACGATGTCCACGCCGGCCCGGCCCGCCCAGATCTCCAGCTGATCCGCGGCGGCAGCCCGGAAGGTATCTCCCGCGCACAGCAGCACCCGCTTGCCCTGACGCTGCAGTTGGTGGGCCAGCTTGCCGATAAAGGTGGTCTTGCCCACGCCGTTCACGCCGATGACCAGCACCACGCTGGGGGAGGTGGAGATATCCAGCTTGGGATCGCCCACGGCCAGCTTCTGCGCCAGGATGTCCCGCAGCGCGCCCTTGACCTGCTCCGCCGTCAGCAGCCGCTGGTCATAGGCCTGGCGGCGCAGCTGCTCCGTGGCGTCCAGTGCCACGTCCATGCCCGCGTCCGCCAGGATCAGCGATTCCTCCAGCTGCTCATAGAAATCGTCGTCCAGCGAGTCAAAGGACATGGGCGCAAACCATGCGTCCCTGAATTTTTTGAACAGTCCCATTGTCACATCTCCTTACTCATTCAATATGAAACTCCTTGGCCATGCTGTTCAGGTCGATGGTCAGCATCCGGCTGACGCCTCGCTCCTGCATGGTCACGCCGTACAGCACGTCGGCCTCCTCCATGGTGCCCCGCCGGTGTGTGATGACGATGAACTGTGTCTTCCCGGCGATGCGCCGCATATAGCGGGCATAGCGCACCACGTTGGCCTCGTCCAGCGCCGCCTCGATCTCGTCCATCACGCAGAAGGGGGTGGGGTGGACCTTCAGTATCGCAAAGTACAGCGCGATGGCCACAAAGGCCTTCTCGCCGCCGGAGAGCAGCGTGATGGTCTTCAGCTGCTTGCCCGGGGGCTGCACCTTGATCTCAATGCCGCAGTTGAGGATGTCATTCTCATCCTCCAGCTCCAGCCGGGCCTTGCCGCCTCCGAACAGCTCCAGGAAGGTCTCCTGGAAGCTCTCGTTGAGAAGCTTGAACTGCTGGGCGAAGATCTCCGTCATCTGCCGGGTCAGCTGGTCGATAACGCCTGTCAGCTCGCCCTTGGCCTGCTCCACGTCGCTGCGCTGTTCGGACAGATAGGTATAGCGCCCATTGACCCGCTCATACTCCTCAATGGCCCCCAGATTCGGGTTGCCCAGGGCCTTGATGGCCCGGCTCAGTTCCCCGATGCGCCGGGTGGCCTTGGAAAGGCTCTCCAGCTCCACCCGCTGGGCCTGCGCGTCGGAATGGCTCAGCTCATACCGCTCCCAGAGCTTGTCCAGGATCGCGTTCTCCTCCATGGCCGCGGCGCTGCGCTTCTGCTCCAGTCGCGCCAGCTCCCGCTGGGCCGCCAGCACCGCGTCGTTGCAGGCCTGGGTCTGCTGGTTCTGCGCCGTGCGCTGCTGCTCCAGGCGCAGCTTTTCCTGCAGCTTCTCCTGCAGCCTGCCGCGCAGCGCGGCGGCCTGCCGCTGCAACTCATCCGCCTGCCGCTGATGGGCCTGCATCTGCTGCCGGGCCCGCTCCTGGGCCTGCCGCAGCTCCTGTGCCAGCTCCTCCCGGCCCTGCCGGTCGCCGCTGAGTTCTTTCCGCAGCCGTTCCAGATCGGCCAGACGGCTGTGTGCGCCGTCCTTCTCCGCGCTGAGCGCCGCCTGACGCTCCCGGCACTGGGCTGCCCGGGCGGCAATGTCATCGGTCTGGCTGCGCAGACCGCTCTGATCCGTCAAAAGTGCCTGGGCCTGCTGCCGCAGCTCCTGGGCCAGGGCCTCCTGCCGCTGGGCCTCCGCCTGCGCGCTCAGCCGCTGAGCCTCCCGCTCCCGGGCCTGCTCCTGCAGCCGCTGCCGCTCCTGCTCCAGGGCCGCGCCGCTCTGCTCCAGACTGGCCCGCAGACTCTCATAGTGCTGCGCCCGGGTCTCCAGCGTCAATACCTGCTCCGCTGCCGTGCGCTGCTGACCCTTGGCCACATCCAGCTCATACTGGGCCTTCTGCACCTCCCGCTCCAGCTCCTCCGCCCGCCGGCTGGATGTCTCCAGGGCGCTGCGCTGCCCGGTAAGCTGCCCGTTCAGCTCCTTCAGCTCCCCGGCCCGGGACAGGACACCGGCGCTGCGGCTGACACTGCCGCCGGTCATGGAACCGCCCCGGTTGATGACCTGCCCGTCCAGCGTGACGATGCGGAAGCGGTTCTGATACCGCCTGGCCATCGTCATGCCGCAGTCCAGATCCTCCACCACCACCGTGTGGCCCAGGAGGTTCCGGAAAATATTCTCATAGGTCGCCTCGTATTCGATGAGCTGCGAGGCGATGCCCACGAAGCCATAGGCCTCCTCCAGCTTCTGCTCCCGCAGCACGTCGCCCCGTATGGCGCTCATGGGCAGGAAGGTTGCCCGTCCGCCGTCCCGGCGCTTCAGAAGGGAGATGGCCTCCTTTGCGTCCACGTCCCGCTCCACCACGATGTGCTGCAGCGCACCGCCCAGCGCCGTCTCCAGCGCCACGGTGTAGCGCGCCTCCGTGCGCATCAGACTGGCCACCGGGCCCCTTACGCCGGACAGCGTGCCCCGCTGGGCCGCCTGCATCACCTGCTTCACCGCCTGGGAAAAGCCCGCGTAGTCCCGCTCCATCTCCGTCAGCAGATGGATCCGGTCCTCCATGGCCTCCGTCTGCCGCCGCAGCTGCTCCGCCTGCTGCCGGGCTTCTTGGGCCTTGCGGCGGCGGCTCTCCATCCGCAGACTGTGCCCCTGGATGACGTTGGCCGCGGCCTGTTCCTCCTCCCGTGCGGCGTCCAGGGCGGACTGATTCTCCGCCTCCTCCTGGCTGCAGCGGGCCAGGGCCTCCTGCGCCTGAGCCAGCTCTGCCTCCACGGCGTCCTGCCGGGCCCGTGCCTGCTGCTGCGTGGCCTCCAGCGCCGCCAGCTGACTGTGCTGCCTGGCAGCGGCGGCCAGCGCCAAGGTCTCCCTGGCCCGCAGGGCCTCCGCCTCCTGCTGGGCACTGCCCTGACTCTGGGCCAGCTGCTCCAGCTGCACCCGCAGAGCCTCCAGCTCCCGGCCACGCTCCGCGTTCTCCCGGTCGATGTCCTCCATGCGCCGGCGCAGCTGCGCTGCCTGCTCTTCCAGGCTCCGGGAGCGCTGCTGCGTGTCGGCCAGCTCCCGCTCCAGGCGCTCAATGGTCTGCTGATCCCGGGCGCTGCCGCTCTCCAGCACGGCGATGGCTGCCGTCTCCTCCTGCTGGGCGCTGTCCAGCCCGGCGATCCGGCCCCGCAGCTCCTCCGCCTGCACGTCGTTTTCCTGAATGTGCCGCAGGCATTCCTCCGCCGCGGCGTATACGCCGTCCAGCTCCGCCTGGGCCCGCTGCTGATCCGCCTGGGCGCTGCGCAGATCGGTGTCCAGCTTCAGCATTCCGGCCCGCAGTGCCTGCAAATTCTCCAGCCACACGGAGATCTCCAGCCCCCGCAGCTCGTCCCGCAGCAGCAGATACTTCTTCGCCGTCTCCGCCTGCTGCCGCAGAGGCTCCACCTGCAGCTCCAGCTCCGCGATCTTGTCGTTGATGCGCAGCAGATTCTCCTCCGTCCGCTCCAGCTTCCGCTGGGCCTCCTCCTTCCGGTGGCGGAACTTGGAGATGCCCGCCGCCTCCTCAAAGACCTCCCGGCGCTCGCCGCTCTTGACGGAGAGGATCTCGTCGATCTTGCCCTGGCCGATGATGGAGTAGCCCTCCCGGCCCAGGCCCGTGTCCATCAGCAGCTCGTTCACGTCCTTCAGCCGCACGGACTGGCGGTTGATATAGTATTCCGACTCACCGCTGCGGTAATACCGCCGGGTGATGGCGATCTCGCTCTCGTCCCTGGGGAAGATATGCCCGGTGTTGTCCAGCACCAGCGTCACCTGGGCAAAGCCCATCTGATTGCGCTTTTCCGTGCCGCCGAAGATCACGTCCTCCATCTTCGCCCCCCGGAGCTGGCGGCTGTTCTGCTCGCCCATGACCCAGCGGATGGCGTCGGAGATATTGGATTTGCCGGAGCCGTTGGGGCCCACGATGGCCGTGATGTCCGCGCCGAACTGCAAAACGGTCTTGTCCGGGAAGGATTTGAAGCCCTGAATCTCCAGTGCTTTTAAGTACACGTGCTTCACCTCGTTCTCAATGGCATACATAATCATCTTAGTATACTATGAAAATTGCATTTTGACAAGAAAAAACTGCTGCAAGCCCTGCCTGCAGCAGTTTTTGTCACCCGTATATGTGCCTCCATCAGCACGGAACCACGGTGATTCCGTTTTTCTCCGCCCAGATGGCCGCGGGACTTCCCGGCAGCGTATGGATCACAGCCGGTGCACCGGAGAGCATATCCTTTCCCAGCTTGTAAACCGTGGCGGGGATATACACGTCCGACAGGCTCGTGCAGTCCCCAAATGCGCGCTCACCGATGCTCCTGCAGCCCTCCGGGATATGGATGCTGCCCAGGCTTTCGCAGCCCTTGAACGCCCAATCACCGATGCTCCGGCAGCCCACCGGAATACGGACACTGACAAGGCTTTTGCACGCGCCGAATGCTGCCACGCTGATGCTCCTGCAGCTCTCCGGGATGGTGACGCTGCGCAGGCTGGTGCAGCCCTCAAAGGCGCGGATACCGATATGCCTGCAACCCTCCGGAATGTTGACGTGGACGAGATTTTCGCAGTTATAGAAGGCATACTCGCCGATGTCCTCGCAGCCCTCCGGGATGGTAACGCTTTCGAGACTCCTGCAGCCCCAGAATGCACACTCGTCGATGCGCCTGCAGCCCGCCGGGATGCCGATGCTGCTGAGACTGGTACAATTGCTGAACGTGTGCTTGTCGATGCACGCACAGCCCACCGGGATGCGGATGCTGCGCAGGCTCGTGCAATTGTTGAACGCAAGCACGCCAATACGCCGGCAGCTCTCCGGGATGGTGATGCTTTCCAGGCTGGTGCAGCCCCGAAAGGCAGAATCGCCTATGTCCTCACAACCCGCGGGAATGGTGACGCTGCGCAGGCCCGTGCAGTCCCAAAACGCACATTCACCAATGCACACACAGCCCTCCGGCACCGCCACCGTTTCGGCCCTTCCGCAGTAGCGTTTCAGCACACCGTTCTCCATCGTGAAGTCACTTGTCATCCTGTTTCTCCTTTGCTCACCAACGTCCTCTTGGGTACCGTATTTGCGCAGGTATCATTTTTTGTCATTATATCACAGATCAACAGAAAATCCACGTTTATTCCTGAAAATATATCCCAGAATACCGCTGGCATCAAATCAGCGCTCGAAAAAGGACTAGGTCAATGCTTCCTTTGCGGTTATTTAGTTTATTGATTTCTTTGAGTTAAAACAAACTGCTCCAA
>CAZUYE010000045.1:0-14402 GCA_964624925.1 uncultured Oscillospiraceae bacterium
GTAAGCCTCCTCCAGCTTCTTCACGGTCTTCTGCAGGTCGATGATGTAGATACCGTTACGCTCGGTGTAGATGTAGGGGGCCATTTTGGGGTTCCAGCGGCGGGTCTGGTGACCAAAGTGGACACCGGCCTCCAGCAGGGCCTTCATGGATACGACGTTCTGATTTGCCATGTTGCTTGTTTCTCCTTTGATTTTAGTTTGTTACCTCCAGGAGCTTCCTCCCCCCGGCCAACCATGATGGCACCGACCGAGAGTCCGCCCCTGTGCGGAATGCTGAAATATAATACCACAAGAATGGCCGAATTGCAAGCATTTTTTGCGAGTTTTCTTTAATTTGTTTGGCAAATTCAGGCGTTTTCCCCGCCGGATCAGAGAATGATACAGATCAGGCCGCCGCTGCCCTCGTTGATGATCCGTTCCAGGGCCTCCCGCAGCTTTTTCTGGGAGTCCTCCGGCATACGCTTGAGCTTGGCGTGCAGATCGTCGCCTACCAGCTCATGAAAGCTGCGGCCAAATATGTTGGACTGCCAGAGCTTTTCCGGCTCCCCCTCGAACTCCTGCAGCAGATAGTTCACCATGTCCTCCGACTGCTTGTCGTTGCCGACGATGGGCGAGACGGTGGTGGAGATATCCGCACGGATCAGGTGGATGGACGGGGCGCTGGCCTTCATCCGCACGCCGTAGCGGCCGCCCTGGCGGACGATCTCCGGATCCTCCAGGTTCAGCTCCTCCACCTCCGGCATGATGATGCCGTAGCCGCTCTCCATGGCCGCCTGCAGCGCCGGGGCCACCCGCTGATAGCTCTGCCGCACGGCGCACAGCTCCGGAAGCTGCCGCATCAGATCGCCGTCATCGGTGACGGTCAGGCCGCTGCGGCGGCTAAGCGTCTCGTAAAACAGGCTGCGGGGCAGCTCCAGCTCCGCCCCGGCCACGCCGATGCCCAGGTTCAGGCTGCGGATGGAGGCGGCGGAGATATCGCCGTCGCCCTGCAGCTGTTCCAGGCAGCTGCGCAGCTGCCGCACATGGGCCAGCTCCGCCGTTTTCTGGCGGATGGCCTGGTACACACCGGCCTTTACCGGGTGCTCCGGGGGCAGGGCATCCACCCAGGGAGGCAGGAACAGATCCAGCTCCTGCAGCGGAAATTCATACAGCAGGCCACGCAGCAGCGCCGTGATCTCCTCCTCCTGTAGCTCCAGGCAGTTCACCGCCAGGCAGCGCACGTCATAGCGCTTTTCGATATCCCCGGCGATGGCCTGGGCCCGGCTGCCGGTGGGCTGCGTGGAGTTCAGCAGCACCACGAAGGGCTTTCCGATCTCCTGCAGTTCCCGGATGACCCGCTCCTCCGCCTCCAGATAGTCCTCCCGGGGGATCTCCGTCACACTGCCGTCAGTGGTGACCACCACGCCCACCGTGGCGTGCTCCCGGATGACCTTCTGCGTGCCCAGCTCCGCCGCCTCCGTCATGGGGATCTCGTGCTCAAACCAGGGTGTCATTACCATCCGGGGCGCCAGATCCTCATACTGGCCCATGGCACCGGGCACCATGTATCCCACGCAGTCGATGAGCCGAGCGGAGAAGCTGACCCCCTCCCCCATTTGCACCTCCACGGCCTCCTCCGGCACGAACTTAGGCTCTGCCGTCATGATGGTGCGGCCGGAGCCGCTCTGTGGCAGCTCATCCCGGGCCCGGTCGCGCCGGTACGCATTGTCGATGTTGGGCAGCAGCTGCGTCTCCATGAAGCGCTTGATAAAGGTGGATTTACCCGTGCGGACCGGGCCCACCACGCCGATATAGATGCTGCTACCGGTACGCCTGGCCATGTCCTGGTAAATGGATGCCGACTGATTCATTGTGTCCCCTCCTGCCTTAAAACAGCTTGTTGCTCCATATCTATGCGGCTGGGCCGCCGTTTAGACTTCGGAGGAAAATTCAATTCAACAAACGGTTGATTAGTGGACATGACCTGTGTTAAAATATAGGCAAACAGATTACAACAAAGGGGAGCGTGGAAATGGAGCATACGAATATCGACCGCCGCGTAAGAAAGACAAAGCGGCAGCTGCGCCTGGCGCTGATGGAGCTCTTGATGGAAAAGAACGCCAAGTCCATCTCCGTGCGGGAGCTGGCCGAGCGGGCGGACATCAACCGCGGCACCTTTTACATCCATTATAAGGACGTAGGCGACCTCCTGCAGCGGCTGGAGGACGAGATGGCCGATCGTCTCACCGCCCTCTGCCAGAGCCACCAGCCCGAGGACTCCTCCAAGTCCCAGTATCCCTTCCTGCGAGATTTGTATCATTTCATCCAAGACAACGCTGACCTGTGTCTGGTGCTGCTGGGGCCCAACGGCGACATAGCCTACACCGACCGGATCTGCCGCATCCTGCGGGATCATTTTTTGTATGATTTTCTCTCCCTGTTTTATCCAGGGGACGAGCAGCGGCTGCGGCACTTCTGTTCCTTCATCGTGTCCGGCAGCCTGAATCTGGCCCTGACCTGGCTGCGAGGCGGCTGCAAGGAGGAGCCAGACGAGATGGCACAGCTGGCCGGCAACATCATCATGGGCGGTGTGGGTGTGCTGCAGTGACAAATTATAAACAGAGGCAGGAAAGGAATACCCCCCGCCTCTGCTATCGATTGTCAGAATGTAGGAGGTCATTGCGAGGCAGAGAATGTGGTAACGATCTGGTGCTGATCCCCCTGTGGTGCGACGGCAGCGGCCTGCCCTTCCAGGTGGAGACATATGACGCAGACGGCGAAGCGCTCCCGTGCTTTTGAAGCAAATAGCAACAGCTCCCCTGTACGGATTTCGTACAGGGGAGCTGTTTTGTCTATTTCGCTGTTTATTCTTCTCAGAACGCCTTGCCGTCGCAACCCAGAACGTCCACGATCTTGTGGGCCACCATCTCCTTGATGGCCTGGCGGGCGGGCTTGAGGTACTGACGGGGATCAAAGTCCGCCGGATGCAGGGCAAAGTGCTCCCGGATGGAGGCGGTCATGGCCAGGCGCAGGTCAGAGTCGATGTTGATCTTGCACACGGACATGGAGGCCGCCTTGCGCAGCTGATCCTCGGGTACGCCGATGGCGCCGGGCATATTGCCGCCGTACTGGTTTACCTTGGCCACGAAATCCTGGGGCACGGATGAGGAACCATGCAGCACGATGGGGAAGCCGGGCAGACGGCGGGAGACCTCCTCCAGCACGTCGAAGCGCAGCTGGGGCTTGGTGCCGGGCTTGAACTTATACGCGCCGTGGCTGGTGCCGATGGCGATGGCCAGGGAGTCGCAGCCGGTGCGGGACACGAACTCCTCCACCTCCTCGGGGCGGGTGTAAGAGGAATCCTCGGCGGAGACGTTGACCTCGTCTTCGATGCCGGCCAGGGTACCCAGCTCGGCCTCCACGGTGACGCCGTGGTCGTGGGCATACTCCACCACCTGGCGGGTCAGGGCGATGTTCTCGGCAAATGGCTTGGAGGAGGCGTCGATCATCACGGAGGTGAAGCCGTCCTCGATGCAGGACTTGCACAGCTCGAAGCTGTCGCCGTGATCCAGATGCAGCACAATGGGCAGGCCCGTCTCGATGATGGCGGCCTCCACCAGCTTCTTCAGATAGGTGCGGTTGGCGTAAGCCCGGGCACCCTTGGACACCTGCAGGATCAGAGGGGCCTTCAGCTCAGCGGCGGCCTCGGTGATGCCCTGGATGATCTCCATGTTGTTGACGTTGAAGGCGCCGATGGCGTAGCCCCCGTCATAGGCTCTTGCGAACATTTCCTTAGAATTGACCAATGGCATAAAAAATCGCTCCTTTATAAAATTTACTCTTGACTTGTATGGAATGATTGGAATAAGATATCTACCAGTAGTATACCACACTTTTTCAAATTTGCAAGTCCCCGTGGTTTACTTTGTCCGGCTTTCGTGATAAAATAAGCTGGAAGGCAAAAATTTTCTTTTGGGAGGAAGTTTCACATGAAAGAATTAAGAGGTGCCTGTATCATCGGCCAGTCCGGCGGCCCTACGTCCGTTATCAACGCCAGCGCCTATGGCGTCATCGATACGGCGATGAAGTCCGGCGTCATCACCCAGGTGCTGGGCGCGGAGCACGGCATCAAGGGCGTGCTCAATGACCGGCTGTTCGACATGGGTCTGGAGGATCCGGAGGAGCTGCGTCTGCTGAAGTATACCCCTTCCTCTGCCCTGGGCTCCTGCCGCTACAAGATCGCCGACCCCGATGTGGATGACACCGATTACCGCCGCATCCTGGAGGTGTTCAAGAAGCACAACGTCCGATATTTCTTCTATAACGGCGGCAACGACTCCATGGATACCTGCAACAAGATCAACCAGTATATGCAGTCCGTGGGCTATGAGTGCCGCGTCATGGGCGTGCCCAAGACCATCGACAACGACCTGTTTGGCACCGACCACTGCCCCGGCTATGCCTCCGCCGCCAAGTATATCGCCACCTCCATGATGGAGGTGAACCTGGACGCCCATGTGTACGACACCGGGATGATCGTGGTGATGGAGATCATGGGCCGCCACGCGGGCTGGCTGACGGCTGCCGCCGCCCTGGCCAGTGAATATGGCGCAGGCCCGGATCTGATCTACCTGCCGGAGGTCGACTTCAGTATGACGCAATTTATCGCGGATGTCAAGCGCGTTTACGCCGAAAAGGGCAGCTGCATCGTGGCCGTGTCCGAGGGCATCCACTATGAGGACGGTGGCTTTGTCTCCGAGGCAAAGATCGCCGCTACTGACGGCTTCGGCCATGCCCAGCTGGGCGGCCTGGCCGCCATGCTGGCCCAGGTGCTCAAGGAGGAGACCGGCGCCAAGGTTCGCGGCATTGAGCTGAACCTGCTGCAGCGCTGCGGCGCGCACCTGGCCTCCGAGACCGACATTGAGGAGTCCTTCATGGCCGGCAAAGCCGCCGTGGAGAACGCCATCAACGGCATCAATGGCCGCATGATCGGCTTTGAGCGCGGCATCCGTGACGGCAAGTATGCTTGCAAGACCAAGCTCATTCCCCTGATGGAGGTAGCCAATGTGGAGAAGAAGATCCCCCGCAGCTGGATCAACGAGGCCGGCAACGGCGTGAACCACCAGTTTGTGGAGTACGCGCTGCCCCTGATCCAGGGCGAGCCCGACCTGCCCAAGGAGGATTCTCTGCCCCGCTTCGCCCGGCTGAAGAAGATTCTGGCAAAATAAAACACAATACGCCCAAAAAGGAGGGGAAAGGTAAGCCTTTCCCCTCCTTTTATTATCGGATAAAATGAGTGCTGACCCGCGCTTCCTGCTCCGGGAGACCATATTTCTCCCGACCCAGAGCGATGCACCGCATCAAGAAGGTCATGTTCCGCGCCAACGTGCGCATGGTCTGCCGCCCCTCGCCGTCCTGCTCCGCCTCACCCCGACTGAGTCCATGGATGCTGTTCCAGTACTGGCTGGAGGCGATGGGCATACCAGAGATCGCGAAGAACTTGTTCAGCTCGTCAAAGGTGGCAGAGCAACCACCCCGTCTTGCGCATACCACGCTTGCGCCAACCTTCATGGTCTTGTCAAAGGCCGTGCTGTAGAACAGACGATCCAGACAGGCGATCAGCGTCGCGTTGGCCGAGGCATAGTAGACGGGACTGGCCACCACCAGGCCGTCCGCCTCCTCAAACTTCGGGGCCAGCTCGTTCACAACATCGTCGAACACGCACTTCCCCGTTTTGCCGCAGCGGTTGCAGGCAATGCAGCCGCGCACCTCCCGTGCGCCGATCTGCACGATCTCAAACTCCACGCCCTCCTGCTCAAACACCGTTTTCATCTCGTTCAGCGCAATACTCGTGTTGCCATCTGCCCTGGGGCTTCCGTTAATGGCCAAAACTTTCATTTATAGTTCCTCCTACAGTTGTTTAACTGTAATGTCAAATCGCTTTACAGCTTTTGCAGATGGCTGCTTGCAGCCTTGAGCATCAGCTTCTTGGTGCCCACCTGGTCAAAGGCCACCTCCAGCAGCGCGTCACCGCCCATGGGCCGGACGCTGAGCACCATACCCTGCCCGAAGGCGCTGTGGCGCACGCTGTCGCCGGCCTTCAGCTGCGGCAGCGGTTCCGTCGCCGTCGATGCCGGTGCCGCCCGGCGCACAGGCTGCACCGGCTGCGGAACGGACACCGCCTCTTCCTCTCCGGACCAGTCATCCTCCCAGCGGGAGGCCGGACGCGGGGCGGGCTTGCTGAGCCACTCCATGTTCTCCTCCGGGATCTCCTTGAGGAAGCGGGAGGGCATACAGGGTGTCGTGCGACCAAACAGAAGACGTTGCTTGGCATTGGTCAGGATCAGCTTCTCCTTGGCCCGGGTCATAGCCACATAGCATAGACGCCGTTCTTCCTCCATCTCTTCCGGCTCACCCATGGCGCGATTTCCCGGGAAAAGTCCCTCCTCCATGCCCACCACGAACACGCTGGGGAACTCCAGGCCCTTGGCGCTGTGCATGGTCATCAGCGTCACGCAGTTGTCGCCGGCCTCCTGGCTGTCCAGGTCGGTGTACAGCGCCACTTCATCCAAAAAGCCAGACAGGGTGGGATCCTCCGGATCGTTCTCCAGGAAGGCCTGGATGCTGGAGCTCAGCTCCTCCACATTTTCCAGCCGTCCCCGGTTCTCCGGGCTGTCCTTCTCCTGCAGCATCCCCACATAGCCGCTGCGCCGACACACATAGCCATAGAACTCCACCAAGCCCATGTTGTCCAGCTGCAGGCGCATCTCGTCGATCATATCTGTAAAGGCAATTAACTTGCCAGCACTTGTTCTCAGCTCCGGATAGCCATCCGCATGGCGCAGGATCTCCATCAGCGACACGTGCTGCTCCGAGGCCAGCAGCTGCGCCTTGTCCATGGTGGCCGCGCCGATCTTCCGGGATGGCACATTGACAATACGCCGCAGGCGCAGATCGTCCGTGGGGTTATTGATGATGCAGAGATAGGCCAGCATATCCTTCACCTCGGCCCGGTCGAAGAACTTCGTGCCGCCGATGATGCGATAGGGCACGCCGTTGCGCTTGAAGGCATACTCCAGTGCGTTGGACTGGGCATTCATCCTGTACAGCACTGCGTTCTCCCGCCAGCTGACACCTCTGCGGTAGTTCATCATGATCTGTCCCACCACGAAGTTGGCCTCGTCCCCCTCGTTGAAGCAGGTCTTCACTGTCACCACTTGACCCGCGCCGTTCTCCGTCCACAGGGTCTTGCCCTTGCGGCCTACATTGTGCCGGATCACGGCATTGGCCGCGTCCAGGATGTTCTGAGTGGAGCGGTAGTTCTGCTCCAGGCGGATGAGCCTTGCGCCCCGATACTGCCTTTCAAAGCTGAGGATATTCTCGATGTTGGCGCCCCGGAAGCGATAGATGCTCTGGTCATCGTCGCCCACCACGCAGATATTCCGGTGCTCGCCGGTCAGAAGACTGGC
Source organism: uncultured Oscillospiraceae bacterium (assembly GCA_964624925.1). Taxonomy (GTDB): domain Bacteria; phylum Bacillota; class Clostridia; order Oscillospirales; family Oscillospiraceae; genus Vescimonas. Next base: position 7,449 of record CAZUYE010000045.1, read on the forward strand.
CAGCATATACTGCATATGGTTGGTGTCCTGGTACTCGTCGATGAGTACATAGCGGAACTTGCGCTGGTAATACATCCGGGTCTCCTGGCTCGTCTGCAGCAGCTCCACCGTGTGCAGGATGATGTCGTCAAAGTCCAGGGCGTTGGCATCCCGCAGACGGCGATTGTACATGGCATAGATGCGTCCGATGCGCACCCGCTGCCAGTCTCCCCGCTGCTCCCACATCAGGCTGTACTCCTCCGGCGACTGCATGGCATCCTTGGCCCGGGAGATGGCAGACAGCACCTCCCGCACCGGGAAGGTCTTCTCGTCCAGCTCCAGCTCCTTGAGCACATCCTTGATGACCCGTTTGCTGTCGTCCGTGTCGTAAATGGTGAAGCTGCGGTCAAAGCCCAGCTTGTCGATGTCCCGGCGCAGGATCCGCACGCAGGCGGAGTGGAACGTGGCGGCCCACACATCCCGGGCCTCCTCCCCCAGCATCTGCTCCAGACGCTCCTTCAGTTCACCGGCGGCCTTGTTGGTGAAGGTGATAGCCAGTACCTCCCAGGGCCGCGCCGGCTCCACCGCGCAGAGGTACTGCACCAGCGGCCGCTGGGTCGGATCCGGCGCGGCGGCATACTGCTCCAAAAACGCCACCTCGTCCTCCGAGATGGGCAGCGGGATCTCATCCGTGTCGCTGCCCCGTCCATAGCGCAGCAGGTTGGCGATCCGGTTGATGAGCACCGTGGTCTTGCCGGAGCCGGCTCCCGCCAGCAGCAGCAGCGGCCCCTCCGTGCTCAGCACGCCCTCCAGCTGCCGGGGATTCATCCGGCTGTAATCCGTAGCGATGGCCCGGCGACGGGCCTCTATAAAGCGTTTTTCCAGGTCGTTCATGTCTTCCCTACCCCGTCTCATTTATTCTGACACCCATTTTAATACAAATCCGGCCGCCGGTCAACCACTCCTGCGAAAAATATAGAAATTTTGTTCGATTTCCTCTTGACAAGAACGTCTGTTCGATTTATAATGCGAATAGAACAAACGTTTTGCAGGAGGTACGACTTATGGGTACTCTGGGTTTTATCATCACACTGCTGGGCGCAGGCGCTTTCTCCGCCGCCGCCCTTTCCCTGGTGGATTGGATCGAACGTCCCCGTGCGCCCCGGCGCAAGGCCGCCTGATGCCATGGAGCTGCTGGATAAGCTGGCCATCCTCAGCGACGCAGCCAAGTACGATGCGGCCTGCACCTCCAGCGGCGTCCGCCGTGGCAGCCGTCCCGGCATGATCGGCAACACCACCTCCTCCCTGGCGGGCTGCTGCCACAGCTTCTCCGCCGATGGCCGCTGCATCACCCTGCTGAAGGTGCTGCTGAGCAACTGCTGCGTCTATGACTGCAAATACTGCGTCAATCGCCGCTCCAACGACACCCGCCGGGCTTCCTTCACGCCCCGGGAGCTGGCGGATCTGACCATTGGTTTTTACCGGCGCAATTATATCGAGGGGCTCTTTCTCTCCTCCGGTGTGCTGCGCAGCCCGGATTACACCACCGAGCAGATGATCCAGTGCCTGCGCCTGCTGCGTCAGGAGTACCGCTTCAACGGTTATATCCATGCCAAGGCCATCCCCGGCACCTCACCGGAGCTGGTGCAGCAGCTGGGGCTGCTGGCCGACCGGCTCAGTGTCAACATCGAGCTGCCCTCCCAGCAGGGCTTGCAGACCCTGGCGCCGGACAAGGATAAGCTGGCCATTCTTCGCCCCATGGGGCTCATCCGGGATCAGGCTGCCCAGAGCAAGGCGGAGCTGGTCAAATACAAACACGCCCCGGTCTTTGCACCCGCCGGTCAGAGCACCCAGCTCATCGTGGGCGCAACGGCGGACAGCGACCGGCACATTCTCCATTTGACGGAGTCACTGTATCAAAAATACCGGCTCAAGCGTGTGTTCTACTCCGCCTATGTGCCGGTGGTGGAGCATACGCTGCTTCCCTCCCTGGACACCAAGCCGCCCCTGCTGCGGGAGCACCGCCTGTACCAGGCGGACTGGCTGCTGCGTTTTTATGGCTTCACGGCTCAGGAGTTGCTGGACGAGGCACACCCGGACTTCAATCCCCTGCTGGATCCCAAGTGCCACTGGGCGCTGAACCACCTGGAGCAGTTCCCGGTGGAGCTCCAGCAGGCAGAGCTTCCCACGCTGCTACGTGTGCCGGGCATCGGCCCGGTCAGCGCCCGGCGCATCCTCTCCGCCCGCAGAACGGCAGCCCTGCGCTTTGAGGATCTGCCCAAGCTGGGTGTCGTGCTGAAACGTGCGCAGTTTTTCATCACCTGCGGCGGCAAAATGCGCACGGGTTTGCGCTTCTCTGCCGCCACACTGTCCCGGCAGCTGGAGGCCCTGGAGCGCGGACAGCTTCCGGCCCAGGAGTGTCAACAGCTGTCCCTGTTTGGTGAAACAGGCTGAACGAGAACAAATGAGTCAATGACTGACGTACTATATCAATATGACGGCACTTTTTCCGGCTTTCTGTGCTGCGTCTTCGAGAGTTATGTCCATAAAGAATTCCCCATCGCCTTTTCCAGCGATGAGGAATGTCTCTCCCTTTACCCGGTTCGCGTCGTTGTCACCCAGCGCGCCCACAGCCAGCGGGTCTATGCTGCCCTTGAGCGGCTGTCAGGCCCGGCCCTCAAGACGCTGCGCCGTGCTTGGCTCACCTGCCTGGAGGACAAGGAGCTGCGCTTGTACGCCTTTATCCGCAAGCTCTTTGACCAGGGGCCCGGCTTTATGCACAGACGCGCCGACGAAACCTTTTACCCCATCGCCTGTGCACTGCGCCACATGAATGGTGAGTTGGAGAAGCTCCGCGGCTTTGTGCGTTTCTCCGACTATAACGGCGTTTGGGGCGGCGAGATCGAGCCGAAAAACCGTGTGCTGCCCCTGTTGGCTCCCCATTTCTGCAGCCGTATGGCCGACCAGGCTTTCTTCCTCTATGACCGTACTCACCACGAGCTGCTGCTCTATGCCAAGGGGCAGCGCCGCATCGTGCCGGTGGATCAGCTGCAGCTGGCGCTGCCAGACCGGCAGGAGCTGCAGTACCGGGCACTGTGGAAGCAATTTTTTGAGAGCGTCTCCATCCGGGAGCGCCAAAACCCCCGCTGTCAAAACGGCTTTCTGCCCAAGCGCTATCGGGGCGTCATGACGGAGTTTCTTCCCCTGGAGCACGAGCGGCTCAGCCGTCCAGCAGCTTCCGCAGATTTGCCAGACCTCGGCGCTCAAGCCGGGATACCTGCACCTGTGACACCCCCAGGATCCGGGCCGACTGCTCCTGGGTCAGTCCCTTGAAAAACCGCAGCAGAATCGTCATACGCTCCCGCTCCGGCAGGGATCGGATGGCCTCCTGCAGGGCGATCTTCTCCACCATTCCCTCCTCCGGGCTGTCGGTGCCCAAGGTGGATTCCAGGGTCAGCCCCTCGGCCGTCTCCTGCTGCAGGGACTCCGGCGCCACCGTGGCCATCTCGATGCTGGCCAGCTCCTCCGGCGTCAGTCCCGTCTCCTCCGCCAGCTCCGACAAGCGCGGATCCCGACCCAGCCGGTGCCGCAGCCGTTCCCGGGCAGCAGATACCGTCTGCCCCTTCTCCCGGATGCTGCGCCCCACCTTAATGGCCCCGTCATCCCGCAGAAAACGGCGTATCTCCCCGGCAATCTTGGGCACGGCATAGGTGGAGAACTGTGTTCCATATGTAAGGTCAAACCCCTTTACAGCTTTGATGAATCCGATGCACCCCAGCTGGTACAGGTCATCCATCTCCACGCCGCAGCCATAGTAGCGGCGCACGATGCTCCAGATGAGGCCACTGTTTTCCAGCAGTACCTGTTCACAGGCTGCATCGTCTCCGTTTTGTGCCCGATCCAACAGGGCAAACAACTCGCCGCTGCTCATTGCCTGCCGGACAGGCGCGGGGCGATGCGCTTTCGCATGGAAACCGTGGTGCCTTTTCCCGGCCTGGAGCGGATCGTCAGCCGATCCATGAAGCTCTCCATGATGGTGAATCCCATGCCACTGCGCTCCTCGTCGCCGGTGGTATACAGCGGCTGACGGGCCCGCTGAATGTCCTCGATGCCACAGCCCCAGTCCCGCACGCTCATCTCCAACACACCACCCTCCAATATGCGCAGCTTCAGCACAATCTTTCCCAGTCGGTTGGGATAAGCGTGCACGATGGCGTTGGTCACCGCCTCGCTGACGGCGGTCTTAATGTCTCCCAGCTCGTCCAGCGTCGGATCCAGCTGCGCCGCAAAGGCGGCAGCCGCCATGCGGGCAAAGCCCTCGTTGGCGCTGCGGCTGAGAAATTCCAGCGTCACATAGTTTTCCGCGTTCATTCCGATTTGCTCCTTTCTTCTTCCATGTGCACATAGCGGCCGATTCCAGCCGCCTCAAGAACCTTGCGCGGCTGCTGCGCCACATGGCGCAGCGTCACGGTGCCGCCCAGCTCCCGAAGCCGCTGCCTGGCCCGCATGACCACCGAAATGCCGGAGCTGTCCATGAAGCTGACACCCTTCCAGTCCAGCACCAGCTGCAGCGGCAGTGCCCGCTCGATCTCCCGCTCCATCTGCCAGACGATCTCCTGTGCGCCGTGGTGATCCAGCTCCCCCTGCAGATACAGCTCCAGGCAGCGCTCCCAATGTTTGCTTTTCAACTGCATTTTCTTCACTTCCCCTGCACAATCGTGCATTTCTTTTTTCCGTTTGTACATAATAAACACCGCAGATCTCCCGATCTGCGGTGTTTATTATAGCGTATTTTGCCGTTTATTTTTGTCGGATCTTGCGATGCGGCGAAAAATCAGCCGCGCATGGCCTGGGCGGACTCCTCCAGCTTGGCGATCAGCGCCTCCAGCTTGGCGGCGTTCTCCTTGGCACCGTTGATGACAGCCTCCGGGGCCTTGGACAGGAACTTCTCGTTGCCGAGCTTGGCCCGGATACCGGCCAGCTGTTTCTCAGCGTTGGCCTTCTCCTTAGCGATGCGGGCCAGTTCCTTCTCAAAGTCCACCAGCTCAGCCAAAGGCATAAACAGCCGGGCTGCGTGGGTCACGACTTCCACCATGCCCTTGCGGTCGCTGTCCCCCGCGCACTCCTGCTCCACCGTCACATCACTGGCCGAGGCCAGCTTCTTGAAGAAGGGTACGCCGCGCAGGAAGGTCTCCGTATGGGCGGTGGCGACGGTGTAATGCACCTTCTTGGACGGGACAACGTTCATCTCGTTGCGGCGTGCGCGAACAGCGGTGATGGCTTCGATGATGAGGCCCATGTCCTCCTCGTCCTGGGGGAAGCTCAGCTGGGGATCATAGGCGGGCCAGCTCTGGGTGATGAGGTAGTCGCCCTGCTCCCCGGCCATGCGGGGCAGCGCCTGCCAGATCTCCTCGGTGATGAAGGGCATGAAGGGGTGCAGCAGCTTCAGCGTCTGGATGAGCACATAGCACAGCACGTTCTCCGCGGACTTTTTAGCGGCCTCGTCCTCGCCGTTGAGACGGGTCTTGGTCAGCTCAATATACCAGTCGCAATAGGTGTCCCAGATGAAGTCATAGATCTTGGCGCTGGCCACACCCAGCTCATAGGCCTCCAGATTGTCCGTGACCTCCCGGATGAGGGTGTTCAGCTTGGACAGCACCCACTTGTCCTCCAGCTCCAGCTGCCGGGGCAGCTCCACCCGGTCGATGCTCAGGTTCATCATCACGAAGCGGCTGGCGTTCCAGATCTTATTGGCAAAGTTGCGCATAGCCTCGCACTTTTCCACGAAGAAGCGCATATCATTGCCGGGGCTGTTACCGGTGATGAGGTTGAAGCGCAGGGCGTCCGCGCCGTACTTGTCGGCCATCTCCAAGGGATCGATGCCGTTGCCCAGGGACTTGGACATCTTGCGGCCCTTGTCGTCCCGCACCAGGCCGTGGATCAGCACGGTCTTGAAAGGCTCCTGCTTCATCTGCTCCATGCCGGAGAAGATCATGCGGGCGACCCAGAAGAAGATGATATCGTAGCCGGTGACCAGCACGGAGGTGGGATACCAATACTGCAGATCCTTGGCCTCCTTATCGGGCCAGCCCAGGGTGGAGAAGGGCCACAGGGCGGAGCTGAACCAGGTGTCCAGCACGTCCTCCTCCCGGGTCAGGTGGGCGCTGCCGCACTTTTCGCAGTGGGTGGGATCCTGGCGACTGACGTTGATGTGGCCGCAGTCGTCGCAGGTCCAGGCGGGGATCTGGTGGCCCCACCACAGCTGGCGGGAGATGCACCAGTCATGGACGTTCTCCATCCAGTTGATATAGGTTTTGGTGAAGCGCTCGGGGACGAACTTGATGGTGCCGTCCTTCACCACGCGGATGGCCTCCTGGGCCAGGGGCGCCATCTTCACGAACCACTGGGCGGAGATCAGGGGCTCCACGTCGTTGTGGCAACGGTAGCAGGTGCCGACGTTGTGGGAGTAGTCCTCGGTCTTGATGAGGTAGCCCTGCTCCTCCAGGTCGCGGACGATGGCCTTGCGGCACTCGTAGCGATCCATGCCATTATACTTGCCGCCATTTTCATTGATGGTGCCGTCGTCAGCGATGACGCGGATGACCTCCAGATTGTGGCGCAGGCCCACCTCGAAGTCGTTGGGATCGTGGGCGGGGGTCATCTTCACCGCGCCGGTGCCGAAGCCGATCTCGCAGTACTCGTCGCCAACGATGGGGATCTCGCGGTTCATAATGGGCAGGATGCAGGTCTTGCCGATGAGGTGCTTAAACTTCTCGTCCTCCGGGTTCACGGCCACGCCGCTGTCACCCATCATGGTCTCAGGGCGGGTGGTGGCCACGACGATGTCGCCGCTGCCGTCGGCCAGGGGGTAGCGGATGTACCACAGGTGGCCAGGCTTGTCGGTGTACTCCACCTCGGCATCGGACAGGGCGGTCAGGCAGTGGGGGCACCAGTTGATGATGCGGCTGCCCTTGT
>CAZUYE010000046.1:0-13859 GCA_964624925.1 uncultured Oscillospiraceae bacterium
GACCTGAAGATGACCCGTCCCGCTTTCGGCGGCCATCTGATGGCTTCCATCATCTGCCCCCGCTTCCGTCCCGCCATGGCTACGGTTCGCCCCGGCGTTATGAAGAAGCGTTCCTGCCCCAAGAACGTCGAGATCCTGCATCCCGCTTTCAAGCTGGCTGCCAGCGACATCAAGACCGAGGTCGTCGATACCGTCAAGGCCGCCAAGAAGCTGGTTGACCTGATCGGCGCTGACTTCATCGTGTCCGTGGGCCGCGGCATCAGCAAGGACGTCGAAGGCGGCATCAAGCTGGCTGAGGAGCTGGCCGAGGTGCTGGGCGGCGTCGTGGGTTCTTCCCGTGCCTGCGTGGACGCCGGCTGGATCTCCGCCGACCATCAGGTCGGCCAGACTGGTAAGACCGTGCATCCCAAGGTCTACATTGCTCTGGGTATTTCCGGCGCTATCCAGCACAAGGCTGGTATGCAGGATTCCGAGTGCATCATCGCCGTGAACAAGAACGATACCGCTCCCATCTTCGAGGTGGCTGACTATGGTATCGTGGGTGACCTGTTCAAGGTCGTTCCCGAGCTGATCGAGTCCATCAAGGCTGCCAAGGCTGCCAAGTAAGGATCCAATCTGTTTTATAAAAGAGAGTCGTCCGAGAGGACGGCTCTCTTTTATAATTGTCAAAAAAGGGCGAAGGCCCTTTTTGACACGCTGATAAGAGTCTCATCCGAAAAGACAGCTTTTTTCAGTTGCCTTTGTCGGGGCAAGGAAGACTTTGCGGCTTATATACGGAATATGTTGTATAAAATGCTTGTAAAGTGAAAGAAAATGTGATAGAATGTGAAGTGACTGAGCAGGGCGCAGTATCCTAGTCGGATCTGCCGTCTTGTAAGAAGGGCCTAAAAATCCTTTAAAGGGCACAACTGTGAAGTCCCTGGTGCCTGCTGCTTACGCCCAGTTTGGGGTGGGTGCTGGGGGGAGACGCGGGAGCCCCCGCGTCTGCGTTGGTAGGGCGCCCTCCAATGGCATGGAGGACCCGACCCTGCTTTCGTGGAGACCTGCTGTTGTGCACAGGCGTACTCCCTTTGTGGTCAAGCGACCTGTGTACGAGGCAGATGATGAACCTGCATTGCGGTGCTACCCGGCTATACCGCCGTAACGCTGTGTGCAGAGTAGCCTGCCTTGCGTGGGCAGGGTGGATAGGGGAGTGGATGCGCGGCATCCCCGGCCAGGGAGGCTGTGCTGATCCCCTTGAAACCCTGGCTGCAAAAGAGGCTAAGAGACGGTCTGACCGCCGTGGAAATCACCTAGGCTGTTCGAAAGGGGCGCCGGGGGGATTGCAGTGCGGACTAAGTGGCGATCGGGTGCCATGGCCGGTAACACCATGGCGCGGCGCCTAAGGGGAAACCACCTGACCGGCAACGGGAGGTACGCCGCGGGGAAATCCGACCCGTACCTAAGCCGTAAGATTAACCTTCGGAGCTGCCCTGCTCAGGTTAACATCTACTTTACTAATAAAAGCGAGGGATCTACTCTTGAGCGAACGCGACAGGAGCAAGGACAAAAACAGCGGAAAAAAGAAGAGTGGGCGCAGCTGGGCGCTGCGGGTATTTTTACTGGCTATGGCCCTGTCGGCCATGCTGAGCTTTTTCTCATCCACGGCGCTGGAGGGGGCGGGCTATGTGGTGGCGGGACTGGTGCTGGCGGCCTTTATCGGCCTGGGCATCGCCTTCGACATGGTGGGCGTGGCCGTTACGGCGGCAGACCCCAAGCCCTTTCACTCTATGGCGGCCCACAAGGAAAAGGGTGCCAAGGCGGCCATCCGGTTGCTGCAAAACGCCAACCAGGTCAGTTCCTTCTGCAACGACGTGGTGGGTGATATCTGCGGCATTGTCAGCGGCTCCACGGCCGCTGTGATCGTGACCCAGCTGCAGCGGGATCTGAGCACCACCTCGGTGCTGGTCTCCATTGGGGTCACGGCGCTGATCTCCGGCATCACCATCGGCGGCAAGGCCCTGGGCAAAACCGTGGCCATCAACCAGTGCACCAGCGTGGTGTATCGGGTGGCCCGAATCATGCACGCGCTGCATCTCTCGCGCTGAAATGGGGCGATACACTTGTTATTGGAACATATAAACAGTCCCGCTGACGTTAAGCGGCTGACAGATACGCAGGCCCGCCAGCTGTGTGTGGAGCTGCGGCAGTTTTTGGTGCAGCAGGTCTCCCAAACCGGCGGACATCTGGCCTCGAATCTGGGCGTGGTGGAGCTGACGGTGGCCATCCACCGGGTGTTTGACACCTCCTTGGATCGGCTGGTCTTCGACGTGGGACACCAGTGCTACGTACATAAGGCGCTGACCGGACGACGGGAGCGCTTTGATGGGCTGCGGCAGTTCGGTGGGTTGTCGGGCTTTCCTAAGCCCTGGGAGAGCGTGCATGATGCCTTTGTGGCTGGGCACGCCTCCAACTCCGTGTCGGTGGCGCTGGGCATGGCTCGGGCCAGGACACTGCAAGGAAAAAAATACAGCGTGCTGGCCCTGATCGGAGATGGCGCGGTGGGCGGCGGACTGAGCTTTGAGGGGCTGGACGATGCCGGCGCATCCGGCGAGCCGCTGATCGTGATACTCAACGACAACGGGATGTCCATTGACCCCAATGTGGGCGGTCTGTCCCGGCACCTGTCCCGGCTGCGCAGTAACCCGGACTATTACGAGTTCAAGCGCCGCTATCGCCAGGCACTTACCGGCAGCCAGACCGGACAGCGCCTATATCACATGAGTCACGACGTAAAAACGGCCCTGAAGAACTCGCTGCTGCCCGGCGGCACGATGTTCGAGAACATGGGCTTTACCTATATGGGCCCGGTGGACGGCCACGATGTGGAAACGCTGACGCAGATGCTGCGGCTGGCCAGGGAGATGGCCTGCCCGGTGCTGCTGCACGTTCACACGGTGAAGGGGAAGGGCTATTCCTTCGCCCAACAGGAGCCGGGGAAGTACCACGGCGTATCGCCATTCGACGTGCTGACAGGACGGCCCAAAAAGGCGGCAGGGCCCAGCTTTTCCCAGGTATTCGGCCAGGAGCTGACGGAGCTGGCACGGGAAAACGAGCAGGTCTGCGCCGTCACCGCCGCCATGGTGGACGGAACCGGTCTGACGGACTTTGCCCAGCAGTTCCCAAAGCGCTTTTTTGACGTGGGCATCGCCGAAGGTCACGCGGTGGCCATGTGTGCCGGTATGGCACAGCAGGGGATGACCCCGGTATTTGCGGTGTACTCCAGTTTTTTGCAACGGAGCTATGATATGCTGCTGCACGACGTGGCCCTGAGCCGTCTGCACGTGGTGCTAGGTGTGGATCGGGCCGGACTGGTAGGCGCCGACGGCGAGACGCATCACGGCAGCTTCGACCCCCTGTATCTGTCCCAGGTGCCGGGGATGACGGTGCTGTGCCCGGCCAGCTTCCGGGAACTGCGGCAAATGCTGCGGCGCGCGGTGCTGGAGCTGGACGGCCCGGTGGCTGTGCGCTATCCCCGGGGCGGCGAGGGCCGCTATCAGGAGGATTGCGGCCGGGAGGTCTTTACCCGGCTGCGGGAGGGGAGCGACGTGACGCTTCTGAGCTATGGCATCCTGGTGAACCAGCTTCTGGATGCGGCCGATCTGCTGGCAAAGAAGGGGATCCAGGCCCAAGTGCTGAAGCTGAATCAGATCTGCCCTCTGGAGAGCGGGCAGGTGCGGGAGGCTCTGGCCGGGACGCAGCGACTGCTGGTGCTGGAGGACTGCATGGCCACCGGCTGCGTGGGGCAGCGGCTCGCCGCCATCCTGGCCCAGGAGCAGGTGATGCTCCAAAGTCTGACGCTGAAAAACCTGGGCGGCAGCTTCGCACCCCAGGGCTCGGTGGAGCAGCTGTACAAGGCCTTCGGCCTGGACGCGGGCGGCGTGGCCCGCAGCGTGGAGGAGATGCTGCATGAGCAATAAGACAAGACTGGATGTGCTGCTGGTGGAGCAGGGGCTGGTGGAGAGCCGCCAAAAGGCCCAGGCGGTCATCATGGCCGGCAGCGTATTCGTGGACAATCAGCGGGTGGACAAGCCCGGCACCGCCGTGCCCAACGGCGCACACATCGAGGTGCGGGGCCACGTGCTGCCCTATGTCAGCCGAGGCGGTTTGAAGCTGGAAAAGGCCATGAAAACCTGGCCGCTGACGCTGGCGGATCACATCTGCGCGGATATCGGGGCCTCCACCGGCGGCTTCACCGACTGTATGCTGCAAAACGGCGCGAAAAAGGTCTACGCCGTGGATGTGGGCTATGGACAGCTGGACTGGAAGCTGCGGGGCGATGAGCGGGTGGTGTGCATGGAGCGCACCAACGCCCGGTATCTGACCCATGAGCAGATCCCAGAGGATCTGGATTTTGCCTCGGTGGATGTGTCCTTCATCTCCCTGCGACTGATTTTGCCGGTGCTGGATGCGCTGCTGTCCCCGGAGGGGGAAGCGGTGTGTCTCATTAAGCCGCAATTTGAGGCAGGCCGGGAAAAAGTGGGGAAAAAGGGGGTTGTCCGGGATCCCGCCGTACACCTGGAGGTGCTGGAAAACTTCCTGACCTATGCAAAGGAAAACAACTTTACAGTGCTTGGAATTACTTACTCTCCCATTCGTGGGCCGGAGGGAAACATCGAATATCTCGGCTATCTGCGCCATGGAGAGGCTGAGGCGGGCAGCTATGACCCGGCGGCCATCGTGGCCGCGTCGCACAGCGAATTGAAGGACTGAGGTGAAGCGCATGAGACCAAAACGAGTGATACTGTGCCCCAACCCCTACCGGGACAGTGAGCTGCGCGTGTGCAAGCAGTCCCGCGCACTGTTGGAGAGCATGGGGATGCAGACCTCTGTATGCCTGCCCTTCCAGCGGGAGGGCTATGGTGAGGAGCTGGGGCTGCCCATGCGGTCGCTGCAGCAGGAGATCCGCACGGCAGATCTGCTGATCGCCTTTGGCGGCGATGGTACCATCCTGCACCTGGCCCGGACGGTGGCACTGCACAACGTGCCGGTGCTGGGAGTGAACCTGGGGAGCCTGGGCTTCATGTCGGAGCTGGAGATCAACGAGCTGGATCGCCTGCGGGATCTGGCGGAGGGACGCTTCACCGTGGAGAACCGGATGATGCTGGATGCCGCCGTGCTCCGGGACGGGCGGCAGGTATACAGCAACATCGCCCTGAACGACGCTGTGATCTCCAAGGGTTCCATTGCCCGGGTGGTGCGGCTGGACATCTTCACGGAGGAGGGGCGCCTGACCCGTGTGGGCGGTGACGGCATCATCGTATCCACGCCCACCGGCTCCACCGGCTATTCCATGGCTGCCGGAGGCCCCATTGTGGAGCCCACGGCCAAGAATCTGCTGCTGACGCCTATTTGCCCCCACTCCACCCGTTCGTCCTCCTATGTGCTCTCGCCGGAGCACGTCATCACCGTGGAGGCGGCGGATGCCAACCGGAAGTTCGTCTATCTCTCCGTGGACGGGGGAAAGGCGTTCTCCCTGAAAAACGGCGATCAGGTGCGGGTGAGCACCTCAAAATATACCACCAAGCTGGTTCGTCTTTCCAAAAAGAGCTTTTGCGAAATATTGGACAAAAAAATGGGAACGGAGGCTTCTAAAAAATGAAAAACGACCGCCAGAACCAACTCCTCCAGATCATCAGCGAGGAGGCCATTGAGACACAGGAGCAGCTGCTGGAGCGGCTGCAGGCCCGGGGCATCAAGAGCACGCAGGCCACCATTTCCCGGGACATCAAGGAGCTGCATCTCATCAAGGAGCCGGCTGGGCAGGGCAAGTATCGCTATGCCGTGTCGGCACACCGCACCAAGCTGAACTTTGCCGATAAGCTGAGAACGATCTTCCGTGAGAGTGTACTGACGGTGGATAATGCGCAGAATATCGTGGTCATTAAGACGCTGCCAGGCCTGGCCAATGCGGCCGGTTCCGCCGTGGACAGCATGGACGTGCCGTATCTTGTGGGCTCCCTGGCCGGCGATGACACGGCGCTGCTGATCATGCGGGATACGGAGAGTGCCCTGGATTTTACGGAGGAGATCAAGGAGATGCTGCGCTGAGGCGCGGACAACCTTTGAGCGGAGGGATAGGCAGATGCTGCAATTGCTCCACATTGAGAATATTGCCATCATCGAGAGCGCGGATATCGAGTTCCAGCCGGGCTTCAATGCCCTGACCGGCGAAACCGGTGCGGGTAAATCCATCGTTATCGACTCCATCAGCGCCGTGCTGGGGCAGCGTACCTCGCGGGATCTGATCCGAACCGGGGCGGGGAAGGCCTTTGTCAGCGCCTGCTTTACCGGCGTGCCGGTGCAGCTGGGGGAGGATCTGGGCATTGCCTGGGAGGATGAGCTGCTGCTGCAGCGGGAGATCCACAGCGACGGCAAGAATGTGTGTCGGGTCTGTGGGCGGCCTGTGACGGTGACGCAGCTGCGCGCGCTTGGCAGCCGCCTGCTGAATATCCATGGGCAGCACGACGGCCAGCAACTGCTGGACGAGGAGCAGCACCTGCGGTATCTGGACAGCTTTGGCCGAACGGAGCCGCTGCTGGAGGCCTATCAGAAGGAGTACCAGGCCATGGCGGCGCTGCGCCGTCAGATGCAGGCGCTGCAGATGGACGAAGCGGAGAAGGCCCGGCGGGTGGATACCCTGAGCTACCAGCTCCAGGAGCTGGAGCGGGCCCGTTTGCGCCCCGGCGAGGAGGAGGAGCTGCAGGGACGGCGGACGCTGCTGCAGAACGCGGAGCGTTTCATCTCCGCTGTGTCCCAGGCGGACTTCTGCCTCAATGGCGACGATGGCAGCGAGGGCGCGGCCAGTCTCATTCGCCAGGCCCAGGGGGCGCTGGCCTCCGTGCGGGGGCTGGATGCCGAGCTGGGAGAGCTGTATGAGCGGCTGGAGGCCGCCTACAGCGAGGTATACGACCTGGCCGATACCCTGCGGGACAAGCGGGAGGATTTCGACTTCTCGCCCAAGGAGCTGGATCGGGTGGAGGGACGGCTGGATCAGCTGTACCGCCTGAAGAAAAAATATGGCCCCACGGTAGAGGAGATGCTGGAGTATCAGGAGCATTGCCGCCGGGAGCTGGAGCAGATCCAGGACGCAGGGGACACCCTGGCGCGGCTGGAGAAGCAGCTGGAGAAGGCGGAAAAGGCCGTCCATCAGGCGGCCCAGGCCCTGTCCGAGGCCAGAAAGACCTCTGCCGGGCAGCTGGAGGAGCAGATTCTCACGGAATTGCAGCAGCTGGACATGGGTAAAATACGCTTTGCCATCCGCTTTGCACCCCAGGAGCCGGCGGAGGACGGCGCGGATCAGGTGCGCTTCCTGATGTCTGCCAACCTGGGCGAGGAGCTGCGGCCCATCCACAAGATCGCCTCCGGCGGCGAGCTGGCCCGCATTATGCTGGCCATGAAGAACGTGCTGTCGGAGCAGGATCAGGTCGGCACCATGGTATTTGACGAGGTGGACACCGGCGTGTCGGGCCGGGCGGCCCAGCGCGTGGCGGAGAAGATGGCCCGCATCAGCCGCTGCAAGCAGGTACTCTGCGTGACGCATCTGCCGCAGCTGGCGGCCATGGCGGACACGCACTTCTCCGTGGAGAAGGGGGAGGCGGACGGCCGCACCTATACCCATGTGACGCAGCTGGATCGCGCCCGCAGGAGACAGGAGCTGGCGCGGCTCACCGGCGGCGCGGCGATCTCTGCCACGATGCTGGAGAGCGCGGAGGAGCTGCTGAGTCAGGCGGAGGCCTTCAAGCAGAGCCTGTAGGATGGATATTTCCCGAAAGAATTGAGGTAACTATAATGGCAACTGGTTTTATTGATAAGGCTCGCATCACCGTGCGGGCCGGCAACGGCGGCAACGGCGCGGTGGCCTTTCACCGGGAAAAGTACATTGCCGCCGGTGGCCCCGACGGCGGTGACGGCGGCAACGGCGGCAGCATCATCGTGCAGGTGGACGACAATATGTCCACCCTGATGGATTTCCGCTATAAGCGCAAGTATGTGGCCGCCAATGGCGTGGATGGGCAAGGGGGACGCAAGAGCGGCAAGGACGGGCAGAGTCTCACCATCCGCGTGCCCCGTGGCACCCTGATCCGGGACGCGGAGACTGGGGAGATCATCAAGGATATGTCCGACGCGGAGCCCTTTGTGCTCTGCAAGGGCGGCCGGGGCGGCTGGGGCAACCAGCACTTTGCCACGCCTACCCGTCAGGTGCCCCGCTTTGCCAAGGCGGGGCTGCCCGGCGAGAGCCACGATGTGCTGCTGGAGCTGAAGCTGCTGGCAGACGTGGGGCTGGTAGGCTTTCCCAACGTGGGCAAGAGCACGCTGCTGAGCGTGGTGTCCAAGGCACATCCCAAGATCGCAAACTACCACTTTACCACCCTCTATCCCAATTTGGGCGTGGTGTATGTGGACGAGGGCGTGTCCTTTGTCATGGCTGATATCCCCGGTATCATCGAGGGGGCCAGTGAGGGCGCGGGCTTGGGCCACGACTTCCTGCGGCACATCGACCGCTGCCGCCTGCTGGTGCATCTGGTGGACGTGTCCGGCAGCGAGGGACGCGACCCCATCGCGGATTTTGAGGCCATCAACGAGGAGCTGCGGCAATACAGCCCGGAACTGGTCCAGCGGCCCCAGATCGTGGTAGCCAACAAGACGGATCTTCTGACGGAGCCGGAGCAGCTGGAGACCTTCCGGGCCCATGTGGAGCAGGCGGGCTATACCCTGGTGACCATGTCCGCTGCTACCCATCAGGGCACCCGGGAGCTGGTGCAGCTGGTGGCCGCCCGGCTGGCGGAGCTGCCGCCGGTGGTGGTATACGAGCCGGAATATGTGCCACGGCCCCCGCAGATCGACACCTCCGAGCCCCTCAACATTCAGCAGGAGGACAACACCTGGCTGGTGGAGGGCCCGTGGCTGCAACGGCTCATGGCCAACATCAACTTCTCGGACTACGAGAGCCGGATGTACTTCGACAAGATGCTGCGGCAGTCCGGTCTGTTCGACCAGCTGGAGCGGATGGGCATTCAGGACGGCGACATCGTGTCCATGTATAACCTGGAATTTGAATATCAGCACTGATTATATTTGTGCTTCAGGCGAAAAACAGCCGCAGCAGTTAATTCTGCTGCGGCTGCTTTTATGCAATACGATATCACATCTGTGTCAGCGGCGGGAAGGCAGGGTGTTCGCCGCGGAGGATCTGCCGCGTCATTGTCTCCGCTTGTCCGTACATAGCCGTCTGTTCGGCCTTCAGCAGCTCCAGATACCGTGCGCAGCGCTCCGCGTCGCCCATGGCCGCATAGAGGATGGAGGCTGCGGCGGCGGATCCGGCGGGTCGGGGATAACGCTGCGCCTGATTCCATGTCTGCTCGGCGGCGGGGTATCGGTGCAGCATGGTCAGGCAGGAGGTCAGATTGGTATAGGTAGCACCCAGAAAAATGTAACTCCCAGCTTTGGCGCAGCGAGTCCTCCATATCTTCATAATTCATATTTGACTCCAGGTTCATGGTGAATTCTCCATCCGCAGCTCATTGCAGCAGCTGCAAAAATTCCTCCTCACTGAGCACGGGAATGCCCAGCTCCTGGGCCTTGCGGAGCTTGGAGCCTGCGCCGGGGCCGGCGACCACATAGCGGGTCTTTTTGGACACGGAGGAGGCAGACTTGCCGCCGCGCTTTTCGATCATCTCGCCAGCTTCCTCCCGGGTAAAGCGCTCCAGGGCACCGGTGAGGACGAAAGTCATTCCGGCAAAACGACTGTCAAGCACTTCCTCTTTACATCTCGTGTTGACACCAGCGGCCTCCAGACGGCGCATGAGATCCTGCGATTGGCCGCTCTGCATCCACTGGCGGATGTAGGCGGCAGTGATGGGCCCCACGTCGTCCACGGCGGTGAGCTCCTCCTCGGTGGCCTGGGACAGGGCCTGCAGGCTGCCGAAGCGCCGGGCCAGCACCTTGGCAGCTTTTTCACCTACCTGCCGGATGCCCAGGGCATAGAGCAGCCGCCACAGATCGTTGTCACGGCTCTTGTGGATGGCGGCCACGGCGTTGGCCGCAGATTTTTCGCCCATGCGCTCCAGCGGGGCGATATCCGATGTTTGCAGGTCATACAGGTCGGCGGCCGTTTTCACCAGGCCACTTTCGATGAGCTGGTTCAGCACCGCCGGGCCCAAGCCGTCGATGTCCATGGCGTTGCGGCTGGCAAAGTGGGTCAGGTTCCGCAGCCGCTGGGCCGGGCACTCCGCGCCGGTACAGCGCAGGGCCGCGCCATCCTCATCCCGTTCCACCGGTGCGCCGCAGACGGGGCAGGTCTGGGGCAGGGAATAGGGGACTGTGTCGGCCGGGCGCAGCTGGGGGAGCACCTCCACGATCTCCGGGATGATCTCCCCGGCCTTCTGCACCACCACCGTGTCGCCGATGCGGATGTCCTTCTGGGTGATGAAATCCTGATTGTGGAGGGTGGCATAGGTGACGGTGGTGCCCGCCAGACGCACGGGCTCCAGCTCTGCCTTGGGCGTCAGGACACCGGTGCGGCCCACCTGCACCACGATGCTCCGGATGCGGGAGCTCTTGCGCTCCGGGGGATACTTGTAGGCGATGGCCCAGCGGGGACACTTGGCCGTGCTGCCCAGTACCTGGCGCTGGGCCAGGTCGTTGAGCTTGATGACCGCGCCGTCCATATCGAAGGGACGCTCCATGCGGGTATCGTTGAGTCGCTCGATCTCCGCCATGATCTCCTCCTGCTCCTGCAGCAGCTTATAGGGGATCACCTTGAAGTGCTGGCTGGCCAGATAGTCCAGGGTCTCTGCGTGTGTGGTGAAGCTGCGGCCCTCGGCCAGCTGCAGATTGAAGATAGCGATATCCAGCCGCCGCTGGGCGGCGACCTTGGGGTCCAGCTGGCGCAGAGAGCCCGCTGCCGCATTCCGGGGATTGGCCATCAGGGGTTTGCCCTCGATCTCACGGCGGACATTGATCTCCTGAAAGACGCTGCGGGACATATACACCTCGCCCCGGACGATGAGATGAGGCAGCTTCTCCGGCAGGGTCATGGGAATGGAGCGGATGGTACGCAGATTCTCCGTCACGTCCTCGCCCACCTGACCGTCACCCCGGGTGGCGCCCCGGACGAACACGCCATCCCGATACTCCAGCGCCACGGACAGGCCGTCCACCTTAGGTTCCACGCTATAGGTCGCCTGGGGCAGATCCTCAGCCACGCGCAGCAAAAAGTCCTGCACCTCGCCGCCGTCGAACACATCCTGCAGGCTCTCCAGCGGAACGGCATGGCGGAAGGGCTCAAACTGGGTCAGGGCCGGGCCGCCGATGCGCTGGGTAGGGGAGTCCGGGGTGATCTCCTCCGGATGCACCAGCTCCAGCTCCTCCAAACGGCGCAGCAGATGGTCGTATTCATAGTCGCTGATGCTGGGGTCATCCAGCACGTAGTAGCGGTAGCCGTGGGCATTCAGCGTATCCCGCAACTCCTTCATCTCACGTTTATAGTCCATATCCGCACTATCCTTTGTTCATGATGTAATCCTGTGCATACTGCTCCTGTTCTTCGGGCGCAGTGCTGAAATAGGTATAGGTCTCCGGTACGCTGCCCACGATCACCGTTTCCGCCACGGACAGGCAGTTGCTGACCTGGGTGGAGGCGGTAAAGCCGGGCAGCAGAATACTGACGCTGACACTGACGTCCAGCAGGATCTGGTGACGGGTCTGGTTGATCCCGGCCGCCGTGAAAGCATTGTGCAGCGTGGCCGTTGTGGAGCCCACTGCCTGCATCCGCACATGGATGCAGGGCCCGCGGCCGGACAGCAGCGTGGAACCGGTCAGGGTTCCCAGCGGGATGGACAGCTCGCTGGTGGAGACGTCCGACAGTCGGCGCAGTATTTCGTCTGCAATCTGCGATTGCAGGCGGTTGAAGGCGGCCATGTTGCTTTTCAGTGCCGATACCCGGCCCATCTCGTCCTTTTCCAGGTGGATCAGCAGGCTGTAATCCGCCTGGCCGCTGTCGATAACCTCCTGCACGGCGGCCACGACGACGCGGTTGACGCTGTTGCAGGCCCGAGCCGTGGCCAGGCTGACAATGATGGGCTTCATCCGTAGCACCGCCGCACAGCACAGGACGATCAACAGCAGCAGCGCCAGGCACAGCCAAACGCGCCGCTTGCCACGCCGCCCCAGGCGCACATAGCGCATCCGTTTCACGGCACACACCCCCTATAGGTCAGTGTATGCGCCGCGCAGCGGCGGTGTTACTCCTCCCAGCCGTTGACGATGGCTTTGAAGGTCTTGCCCCGCTCCATGAAGTTCTTGAACTGGTCAAAGGCGGCACAGGCGGGGGACAACGTCACCACATCGCCGGGCACGGCCCGATCCCGGGCGGCCTCCACGGCGGCCTGGAAGGGACTCAGCTCCAGGATCTCCGGATGGCCCGGCGTGTAGTCCGGCGCAGCCTCCACGGCGGCGCGGATCTTGCCCGCCGTGGCACCACACAGCACCAGCAGCTTGACATGTGCCACGATCTCCGGGCCCAGCACGTCGAAGGGGATGTGCTTATCATAGCCTCCGGCGATGAGGATCACCTGCTCCTTGAAGGAGCGCAAACCCGCAATGGTGCGGGAGGGACTGGAGGCGATGGAGTCGTTGTAGTAGCGCACGTCGCGATAGCTGCGCACCAGCTCGATGCGGTGCTCCACGCCGTTGAAGCTGCGGGCAAAGTCGCGGATAACCTCATCCGGCACCAGGCCGTCCACAGCGGCGATGGCCGCCATGTAGTTCTCCACGTTGTGCGCACCGGGCAGGCGGATATCCTCCGTGCGCAGAATTTCCCGCTCCTGTCCGTTCCGGCGGCACACAATGGCGCCGGAGCGCAGGAACACACCCTGCTGCGGCTGCGTTGTGCTGCTGAAATACAGCGCTGTGCCCACGGCCCGCTGCCCCTGCTCCCGGGTGATGTCGTTGTCCAGGTTGAACACGGCGACGTCGCCCGGCTGCTGATAGCGGAAGATGTTCTCCTTGGCGGACACATACTCCGCCATGTTCTTGTGCACGTCCAGGTGGTTGGGCGCCAGGTTGGTCAGCACTGCGATGTGGGGACTGCGGCGCATGGTCATCAGCTGGAAGCTGGACAGCTCCAGCACCGTCCAGTCCGTGGGACGGATGCCGTCGGCCTCCGCCAGCAGCGGGTGGCCGATGTTGCCACCCACATGGACGGTCTTGCCCGCAGAGCGCAGCAGCTCCGCGATGATGGTGGTTGTCGTTGTCTTGCCGTCGGAGCCGGTGACGGCGATGATGGGGCAGGGACACACCTCAAAGAACACCTCCATCTCAGAGGTGATCTCGCTGCCGGCGGCCCGGGCGGCCTCCAGCTCCGGCACATCCGGTCGCAGACCCGGCGTGCGGAAGATCACATCCTGAGTGAGGCCCTGCAGATACCCATCGCCCAGCTGCAGCCGGGCACCGGCTGCCTCCAGCTCATCTGCCAGCGTGCCCAGCTTTTCCCGGCTGCTGCGGTCGCAGGCGGTGACGGCCACGCCCTCTTTCAGCAGCAGACGCAGCAGCGGCGTATTGCTGACGCCGATGCCGATCACAGCCACGCTCTTGTGCCGCAGCTGCGTGATATATTCCTGTAAGGTCATGGAAAGCTCCTCCTGATACGCAATTTTCTCCCTGTAATTATAACGCATTTCCCAGGCTACTTCAATCAAATTTCCGCCAAAATCAATTGACTTTCCCGGATGCAGCGAGTAAAATAAGCACAGCGAGTAAGCCAGACAGTCGCGGGGACAAGGCGAAAGCCTGTTCATGAGGAAAGTCCGGGCTCCACA
>CAZUYE010000047.1:0-13801 GCA_964624925.1 uncultured Oscillospiraceae bacterium
GGAGGCACTTCTCCTCGCCGTCGCGGTCGGAGACCTCGTAGCACAGGCAGGAGCGGATGCCGAACTTCTTGGCGGACTCGGCGATGGTGTGCAGGGAGCCGGGGATCTCGGCGTAGGAGGCGTGGTGATCGAAGATGGTGGTGACACCCTGCTTGATGCAGTCGATGTACAGCGCGTCGGCACTGGCGCGGGTGCCCTCCAGGGTCAGCTTGCGGTCGATGGCCCACCAGGTGCCGTCCAGCACCTCGAAGAAGTTGGTGGGGTTGTTGCCCACGATGGACAGACCCCGGGCCAGAGCGGAATAGATGTGGGTATGAGCGTTGATGAGGGCGGGCATGATGATGCCGCCACGGGCGTCGATGAGCTCCGCCTGGGGGTACTTGGCCCGCAGGGCCGCCTCCTCGCCAACCTCCACGATGGTGCTGCCCTCATAGGCCACGGCGCCGTGCTCATAGTAGCCCTGGGCGTCCGCGTCACGGGTGATGAGTTTTCCGTTGATGACAAGATTCATAGATGTTCCTCCTTTGTGTTGTTCCGGGTAAGAAAAAATGTTTCAAATCTCCGGTGGGAGATCTGAAACACTCAAGCAACAGCCGAGTGATAGTTGCAGCCCGTGCGCGAAGCACTTCCTTACAGCTACCAATCTGATATTGTATTTCCCATTTTACACGATTTCGCATAAAAATGCAATAGAAATTTTAGATGCAGGGAGAAAAATATGGGCAATGCGCATAGAAAAAGAGCCCTGTGACAGACACAGAGCTCTTTTGGTTCAGATCGCACGGGTAACTTTACCGGAACGCAGACACCGGGTACAAACGTACACATGGCGAGGCGTACCATTGATCATTGCCTTCACGCGCTTTACATTGGGCTTCCAGGGACGATTGGAACGTCTGTGGGAGTGGGAAACCTTGATGCCGAAGGTTACGCCCTTATCGCAGAACTCGCACTTTGCCATCCGTTGCACCTCCTTGCTGTGAGAAACTTTACTGCTCGATTCACAAGCACTTGATATAATAGCAGATTGCAAAAGAAAATGCAAGCATTATTTGACAAAAAAACGAAAAAAATTTCGCTGACGGCAGGGGGTATTGCGAAAAAGAGACGCATAAGATATAATAGAAGCGGAAGTATGCACACGCGGCGGCCGGAGCGCCCCGCGGGAGGAAGGAGCCTGATATGGAAACTGTGAAGCGCAATCCCGCGCCCCTGAGCCAGCTGGTGAAGGACTTTGAGCTGGAGATCCTCTATAAGGGGCAGGACTATGACACCCGGGAGATCACCATTCCGGATGTGAACCGCCCGGCGCTGCAGCTGGTGGGCTTTTACGATTATTTTGAGCCGAAGCGCCTGCAGATCCTGGGCAAGGCGGAATTTACATTCCTGAAGGCCATGCCGCTGGAGCAGCGGCGCAGGGTATTTGAGGATCTGCTGCGCTGCGAGATACCGGCGCTGATCGTGGCTCGGAACATGGAGATATTCCCGGAGCTGCTGGAGATCGCTCAGAAGCACGGGCGCACACTGCTGCGGACAGAGAAGACCACCGTGGAGCTGACCAGCCACATCATCGACTATCTGAACCGGGCCCTGGCACCGCAGATCACCCGCCACGGCGTGCTGATGAATATCTATGGCCAGGGCGTGCTGATGATCGGTGATTCCGGCATCGGCAAGAGCGAGACGGCCATTGAGCTGCTCAAGCGGGGACACCGGCTGGTGGCGGATGACGCGGTGGAGATCCGGCGGATCTCCGACTCGCTGTATGGCTGCGCGCCGGAGCTGATACGGCACTACATCGAGATACGCGGCATTGGCATCATCGATGTGCAGCAGCTGTTCGGCATGGGCGCGGTGCAGTTTGACTCGGACATCGAGATTGTGATCCATCTGGAGCCCTGGCAGGAGGGAAAGTTCTATGACCGGCTGGGACTGGATGGGGATACCTATAATATATTGGGCGTGGAGCTGCCCTATGTGACCATCCCGGTGCGGCCGGGGCGGAACCTGGCGGGCATTGTGGAGATCGCGGCCATGAAGAACCGGCAAATGCGCTATGGCTATAACCCGGCAAGGGATTTCATGACGCAGTTTGACCAGAAAATGGATGAGCTGGCCAGGCAGGCCAGGGAGAAAAAATGAGCTATTACATTGGTATCGACATCGGCGGGACGAACCTGAAGGCCGGGCTGGTGGATGAAACGGGACGTCTGCTGGTCACCAGGAGCATGAAGATCAAGGAGATCGCAAACGAGGAGTCGCTGACGGACACGCTGGTGGCACTGACGCTGGATCTGGCGGCGGATGCCGACGCGCCCGTGGAGCAGATCGAGGCGGTGGGCGCGGGGGTGCCGGGTGTGGTGGATATCCGCACGGGTTCCATCGTGTACACCTGCAATCTGCCGCTGCGGGACGTGCCGCTGCGCAAGCTGTTCCGGCGGCGGCTGGGACTGCATCTGTATGTGGAAAACGACGCCAACTGTGCCGCGCTGGCGGAATACCATCTGGGCGCGGGGCGGGAGAGCAAGCGTCTGGTGACCATCACCCTGGGCACCGGCATCGGCGCGGGGGTGGTTCACAACGGGAAGATCTTCCACGGCGGCAACGGTATGGCCGGGGAGGTGGGTCACACCTGCATCGACTATCAGGGCCTGCCCTGCCCCTGCGGGCGGCGGGGCTGTTGGGAACAGTATGCCTCGGCCAGTGCCCTCAAGCGCTTTACCGCACAGGCGGTGCAGGGAAACCCGGAGAGCATCCTGGCGCGGATCGTGCGGGAGAATGATGGACACGTTTCGGGCCGCTCTGCCTTTGAGGCGGCCCGGCTGGGCGACCGGGTGGGCCAGCAGGTCTGTGACCTGTATATTGGCTATCTGGCCGCGGGCATCGCCAACGTGGTGAACATTTTCCAGCCGGACACCCTGGCCATCGGCGGGGGCGTCAGCAACGAGGCGGACGAGCAGCTGTTGCTGCCTTTGCGGCGGCTGGTGGAGCAGGAGACGATTCCCTGCAGCCCGGAGAAGAAGACCCGCATCGTCAAGGCCCAACTGGGGAATCAGGCGGGGATCCTGGGCGCGGCGCTGCTGGGGAAGAAGAAACGCATTTAAGGGAGGACGCTATGCAGTGGTATGAGCAATTGGATGAGAAGCTGCGGGACTATCTGCCTGACCTGACGGTGGAGCGGGATGTGCCCATGAGCCGCCATACCTCCTTTCGTATCGGCGGGCCGGCCCGGCGCATGGCCTATCCGGAGAGCCGGGAGCAGCTGGTGATCCTGCTGGGCCTGGCGCAGGAGTGCGGTGTGGAGCCCCTGCTGCTGGGACGGGGCAGCAATCTGCTGGTATCGGACAGGGGGCTGGATACCCTGGTCATCAAGACAGCGGAGCGCATGACCGCGCTGCGGCAGGTGGATGAGGTGACGCTGGAGGCCGACGCGGGCATACAGCTGAGCCGGCTGGCGGTGTTTGCACAACAGGCGGGACTGACGGGGCTGGAGTTTGCCCACGGCATCCCCGGGAGCCTGGGCGGCGCGGTGTGCATGAACGCCGGGGCCTACGGCGGGGAGATGCGGCAGGTCATCACGGAGGTGACGGCCCTGTACCCGGAGGGCGTGAAGCGTATCGGCGCGGAGGAGGCGGACTTTGCCTATCGCCACAGCCGCTTTCTGGAGGACGGAGGCATCGTGCTGGGGGCCCGGCTGCGTCTGCAGGCGGGGGATCCGGCGGCGATCCGGGAGAAGATGGATGAGCTGATGGCCCGGCGCAAGGCCTCGCAGCCCCTGGACTGGCCCAGTGCAGGGAGCACCTTCAAGCGGCCGGAGGGCTATTTTGCCGGGACACTCATTGACCAGACGGGCCTGAAGGGCCTGACGGTGGGCGGGGCCCAGGTATCCGAAAAGCACGCGGGCTTCGTGATCAACATCGGCGGCGCCACCTGCGCCGACGTGCGGGAGCTGATCCGGCAGGTGCAGCAGCGGGTATATGAGGCCCACGGGGTGCGGCTGGAGCCAGAGGTGCGCCTGATCGGCGAATAAAGGAGCATTTATGGAGATACTGATCATTTCCGGTCTGTCCGGCGCCGGCAAGAGCAAGGCTGCCTCGTTTTTGGAGGACATTGGCTACTATACCGTGGACAATCTTCCGGCGGAGATGATGATGAAGTTTGCCGGCTTCTGCGCCGGCTCCAGCGGCCGCTATGACCGTGTGGTGCTGGTATACGACGTGCGCTCCGGTGAGCCCACGGAGCTGCTCATCGACACCCTGGAGCAGCTGAAGACCAGCGGCGTCAACTGCCGGATGCTGTTTTTGGAGGCGGACACGCCCACCATCATCAAGCGCTATAAGGAGACGCGGCGGATGCATCCCCTGCAGAGCGGCGGCTACAGCGTGGAGCAGGCGGTGAGCCGGGAGCGGACGCTGATGCAGCCAGTGCGGGATCATGCGGATTTCGTGCTGGATACCTCGGCCTACTCCACCTCCAAGCTGCGCAGCGAGCTGCTGAACCTGTTCGGCGGACAAGGGGATCGCGGGGGACTGAGTGTGAACGTGCTGTCCTTCGGCTTTAAGCACGGGATCCCCATCGAGGCGGATCTGGTGTTCGATGTGCGCTTTATGCCGAACCCCTACTACATAGACGGGCTGAAGAACAAGACGGGGCTGGAGAAGGAGGTGCAGGACTATGTATTCTCCTTCCGGCAGAGCAACGAGTTCATGAGGCAGTTGGAGCAGATGCTGGGCTTCCTGCTGCCGCTGTACAGCGAGGAGGGTAAGACCGTGCTGGTGGTGGCCATCGGCTGCACCGGCGGACACCACCGCTCGGTGGCAGTGGCTCACCGGCTGGCAGAATACATCGCGGGGGAGAGCTACGCCGTGACGGAGAACCACCGGGATATCTCCCGCTGAGGAAGATACACATGGGAAGCTGTTATCCGGTTGCCCCGGAGCACGGCCCCCGGATCGTGGCCATTGGCGGCGGTACGGGCCTGTCTACTCTGCTGCGGGGACTGAAGCTATATACAAAAAATCTGACCGCCATCGTCACGGTGGCGGATGACGGCGGCGGCTCTGGCCGGTTGAGGCAGGAGCTGGGTATGCTGCCGCCGGGGGACATCCGCAACTGCCTGGAGGCCCTGGCCAACGCCGAGCCGCTGATGACTCAACTGATGCACTACCGCTTTACGGAGGGCATCTTGGCGGGGCAGAGCTTTGGCAATCTCTGCCTGGCGGCGCTGAACGGGATCATGCCCAGCTTTGACCGGGCGGTGGAGAGCCTGAGCCAGGTGTTGGCCATTACGGGGCGGGTGCTGCCGGTGACCAATGCCAATGTGCAGCTGGAGGCGACCTTTGAAAACGGAGCCAGCGTGATGGGTGAGTCGCAGATCTTCCGCTGCAAGAAGGAGCAGGGTTGCCGCATCCGCCAGGTGCGTCTGCTGCCGGAGCGGCCCCAAGCCCTACCGGCAGCGGTGGAGGCCCTGGAGCAGGCGGAGGTCATCGTACTGGCCCCGGGGAGCCTGTACACCAGCATCATCCCGAATCTGCTGGTGGAGGGCATTGTGGAGGCCATCGAGCGCTCCCGGGCGCTGAAGGTCTATGTGTGCAATGTGATGACCCAGGAGGGAGAGACGGAGGGCTACACGGCCTCGGATCACATCCGGGCCCTGTTCAAGCACTCGCGGCCAGGGCTGTTTGACCTGTGCCTGGTGAACGCCACGCCCATCCCCCCGGTGGTGGTGCAGCGCTATGCCCGGGAGGGGGCGGAGCCCCTGTTCTGTGACCGGGAGGCGGTGGAGGCCCTGGGGGTGGAGATCGTCAGCTGTCCGGTATCCACGGTGGAAAACGGATTGGTACGGCACAACCCGGGGCATCTGGCCTGGGAACTGGTACAGCTGCACAACCAGCGGAACATCCGGCTGGTCAGCGGCGGCGTGACGCGGCATCATGTGGAGGAGTGAAGTTATGCGATCGTTTGCCTATAAAGTGAGGAACGAGCTGTGCCGCCAGCAGGTGGCCCGGCATTGCTGCGCCCGGGCGGAGGCCTATGGTGTGCTGCTGTTCTGCAATACCTTCACCCCGACGGAGGTGCGCATCATCACGGAAAACGCGGACTTTGCCGCCCGACTGCCGAAGTTGTTTCAGCGGGCTTTCAGCCTGCGCTTTGACATCCTGCCGGACGGCACGCGAGACAAGCTGATCTTCCGCATCACCCAGCGGGAGAAGCTGGATCGGATCATTGACAGCCTGGGCTATGATCCCAGGCAGAGCCTGGTGCTGCACGTCAACTTTGGGCTGCTGGAGGAGGAGTGCTGCCGCATGGCCTTCATGCGGGGGGCTTTTCTGGCCGGTGGCAGTGTCACCGACCCGGAGAAGCGCTATCACCTGGAGCTGACCACCTCCCATATGCAGGCCAGCCGGGAGGTATCGGCCCTGCTGACGGAGATGGGCTTTGCACCACACAGTGTGCGGCGCAGCGGCAACAGCGTAATCTATTTCAAGCAGTCGGAGCACATTGAGGATCTGCTGACCACCATCGGTGCGCCGGCGGCGGCCACGGAGATTATGACCACCAAGGTGGACAAGCAGCTGCGCAACGGGATCAACCGGGCCATGAACTGCGACATGGCCAACGTGAACAAGACGGTGGACGCGGCACAGGAGCAGACGGCGGCCATTTTGCGCCTGCAAGAGAGCGGACAGCTGGAGCTGCTGCCGGAAAAGCTGCGTCAGACGGCGCTGCTGCGGCTGGCGAATCCGGAGATGTCCCTGCAGCAGCTGGCGGAGCGCAGCGATCCGCCGGTGAGCAAGTCCTGCGTGAATCACCGGCTGCGCAAGCTGGTGGAGTATACGAGAGAACGGGAGGAAGTGCAGACATGAAGCACTGTGAGATCGCAATGGAGTATTTTGGAAAGGGATTTAACTGCTGCCAGAGTGTGCTGCTGGCCTTTCGGGAGGAGATCGGCCTGGAGGAGCAGCGGCTGCTGGATCTGGCCGGCGGTTTTGGCAGCGGCGCTGGCAGCGGCGAGTTGTGCGGCGCCATCAGCGGCGGCGTCATGGCCCTGGGCCTGCTGACGCCGGTGGACAGGGCGGAGCCGGTGGCCAGCAAGCGCCGCAGCGCGGCCCTGGCCAGGGAACTGCAGGAGCGCTTCCGGGAGCGCTTTACCCGGGTGCGCTGCCATGAGCTGCTGCATGATGTGCCGGCGTATGTGCCGGATGAGCGCACACCGGCGGCAAAGGCCATGGGCCTGAGCAGGCACTGCCAGATCATGGTGGTCACAGCGGTGGAGCTGGTGGAGGAGTTGCTGGCGGAGCGCGGCGCGCAATAAACGAAGGGAGGAGCCACACATGGCCTTTGCACATCTGCACGTCCATACGGAATACAGTCTGCTGGACGGCGCCTGCCGCATCCGGGATCTGCCAAAGCGGGTGAAGGAGCTGGGCCAGACGGCGGTGGCCATCACCGACCACGGTGTCATGTACGGCGCCATCGACTTTTACCGGGCCTGCAAGGCGGAGGGGATCCACCCGGTTATTGGCTGCGAGGTGTATGTGGCCCGGCGGGGACGGCTGGACAAGACCTATGAGCTGGATGCCGAGTCCCGGCATCTGGTGCTGCTGTGCCGGAACGAGACGGGCTATCGGAATCTGTCCTATATGGTCAGTCAGGCCTTTGTGGAGGGCTTTTACATCAAGCCTCGCATCGACCTGGAGCTGCTGCGGGAGCACGCGGAGGGACTCATCGGCCTGTCGGCCTGCCTGGCGGGGGAGATCCCCAAGCGGTTGGTGAACGGCGACTATGACGGGGCCAGGGAATATGCCCTGACCATGCAGGAGATCCTGGGCGAGGGGAACTTCTATCTGGAGCTACAGGATCACGGCATCGACGAGCAGACAACAGTGAACCGGGGGCTACTGCGGCTGCACCAGGAGACGGGTATCCCCCTGGTGTGCACCAACGACGCACACTATCTGCGACCGGAGGATGCGGAGACCCACGACGTGCTGCTGTGCATCCAGACCGGCAAGACCGTGGACAACGAGAACCGGATGCGCTATGAGCCGCAGAACTTCTATCTCCGCTCCACGGAGGAGATGGAGGAGTTGTTTGCGGGCTATCCGGAGGCGGTGGAGAACAGCCAGCGCATAGCGGAGCGCTGCCAATTCGATTTCACCTTCGGTAAGTATCATCTGCCAGAGTTTCCGCTGCCGGAGGGCTACGATTCCCCCGGCTATCTGAGGGAACTGTGCGAAAAGGGTTTTTTGGAGCGCTATGGCGCGGGGCACCCGGACTATCACAGGCAGCTGGACTATGAGCTGGACATGATCGGGCGGATGGGCTTTACCGACTACTTCCTGATCGTGGCGGACTTTGTGAACTATGCCAAGGGGGCCGGGGTCCCGGTGGGGCCGGGGCGCGGCTCCGCCGCCGGGAGTATGGTGTCCTACTGTCTGCGTATCACGGACATCGACCCCATGCAGTACAGCCTCTATTTTGAGCGCTTTCTGAACCCGGAGCGGGTATCTATGCCGGATATCGACATGGACTTTGGCGATACCCGCCGGGGCGAGGTGGTGGACTATGTCCGCCGCAAATACGGCGACGACCATGTGGCGCAGATCGTCACCTTTGGCACCATGGCGGCCCGGGCGGCCATCCGGGACGTGGGACGGGTGCTGAATATGAGCTACGCAGAGACGGATGTGGTGGCCAAGCTGGTGCCGGCAGGGCCCCATGTGACACTGGACGATGCGCTGAAGCTGTCCAAGCAGCTGTCGGATCTGTATCAGGCGGATCCGCAGGTGCACAAGCTCATCGACACCGCCCGGGCTCTGGAGGGGATGCCACGGCACGCTTCCACCCACGCCGCCGGCGTGGTCATCACCAAGCGGCCTGTCTATGAATATGTGCCTCTGGCCCGGAACGACGAGTCCATCGTGTGCCAGTACACCATGGTGACGCTGGAGGAGCTGGGCCTTTTGAAAATGGACTTTTTGGGTTTGCGGAACCTGACGGTGCTGGACGACGCAGTGAAGATGGTGCAGCGGGAGCAGCCGTCGTTCCGGCTGGAGGACATCCCCATGGATGACCCGGAGACCTTTGAGATGCTGATCCAGGGCAAGACCAGCGGTGTGTTCCAGATGGAATCCAGCGGCATGACCGGCGTGTGCCTGGGGCTGAAGCCCCAGAACATCGAGGATATCACCGCCATCATTGCCCTGTACCGGCCCGGGCCCATGGACTCCATCCCGCGCTTTGTGGCCTGCAAGCACGATCCGAAGCTGGTGAGCTATAAGCACCCGATGCTGGAGCCCATCCTGTCCGGTACCTATGGCTGCATCGTCTATCAGGAGCAGGTCATCAAGATCTTCCAAGAGTTGGCGGGTTACTCCCTGGGCCAGGCGGACATGGTGCGCCGGGCCATGTCCAAAAAGAAGGCCAAGGACGTGGAACGGGAACGGGAGGCCTTTCTGCACGGCGATCCGGAGCGCAACATCCGAGGCTGCGTGGCCAGCGGCATCCCGGAGGCGGTGGCCCAGTCCATCTTCGACGAGATCTACGATTTTGCCAACTATGCCTTCAATAAGGCCCACGCCGTCAGCTATGCGGTGGTGGCCTATCAGACGGCGTATTTCAAGTGCCACTTTACCCGGGAGTATATGGCGGCGCTGCTGACCTCTGTGCTGTATAACAGCGACAAGGTGGCTGAGTACATTGCCGAGTGCAAGGAGTGCGGCATTGCACTGCTGCCGCCGGACGTGAACCACTCCAGTGATCGCTTCACCGTGGAGGAAGGGGGCATCCGTTTCGGCCTGGTGGCGGTGAAGAACATCGGACGGGGCTTCATCCAGGCAGTGATGCGCCAGCGGCAGGAGGAGGGGCCCTTCGTTTCCTTCCAGGACTTTTGCCAGCGGATGTTCGACTGCACGGACATGAACAAGCGGGCGGTGGAGAATCTGATCCGCTGCGGCGCCTTCGACAGTTTGGGCGCCAAGCGCTCCCAGCTCATTGCCGTGTATGAGAAGGTGCTGGATGGCGTCGCCTCCTCCCGGCGCAAAAACGTGGAGGGACAGATGGATTTGTTCCAGATGGCGTCCTCCGGCGGGCGGCGCCGGGCGGCGGATATTCCGCTGCCGGACATCCCGGAGTTCACCGCCACGGAGCGGATGTACATGGAAAAGGACACCACGGGGCTGTACCTGTCCGGACATCCCATGGAAAATCTGAGGCCCCTGGCCCGGCGGGCCGGGGCGGTGCCCATCCACAGAGTGATGGAGGACTTCGCTTCAGAGGGCGGCCCCCGACGTTTTGCCGACGGGCAGAACATCACCGTGGCTGGTGTGGTGACGGCGAGCCGCACGCGCAGTACAAAGAACAACACGCTGATGGCCTATGTCACCGTGGAGGATGAGCTGGCATCCATCGAACTGCTGTGCTTCAGCCGGGTCATCGGCCAGTGCGGCAGCTATATGATGGTAAACACGCCGGTGCTGGTGCAGGGGCGGCTATCCGTCCGGGACGAAAAGCCGCCGCAGATATTGTGCGACTACCTGCAGCCGCTGGAAAATGGACTGCCTATACCGCAGACCCAGACACAGCAGACGGAGAGGGAGACGGTGATTTACCTGCGCGCGCCGGGGGCGGACAGCCTGGCCTTCCGGCATATCAAGCTGGTGATGACCATGTTCGAGGGGGAGACCCCTGTGAAGGTGCGCATGGCCGACACTGGCAAGCTCCTGGGTGCCTACTGCCTGAATCATCCGGCCTTTTTGCAGGAGTGCCGGGAGTGGCTGGGTAACGAGAACGTAGTGGTACGGGAGAAATAAGAAGACAGCAATAACCCGACAATTATTATAGAGCCAAAACTCCACATCGATCCGTAATATGCATACCGCCCATCCGGTCAGTTCACACCTGACCGAAGGGGCGGTATGACTTTTGTATTTTTCGTAGACAAATTTTGCAGAGTGTGGTAAAATGTAGGGAATGCATATCGGATTTTGAAAGGAGGCAGTCTATGAGCGGAAAACTGATCGTCTTTGAGGGCACGGACGGCTCCGGAAAGGCCACACAGACCGGCCTCCTGTGCCAGGCGCTGGAGCAGTGCGGAATCCCCTTCCGCCGGCTGGAGTTTCCCCGCTATCAGGAGGAATCCTCCGCACTGCTGCGGCTGTATCTCAGCGGCGCCTTTGGTACGGATCCGTCAGATGTCAACGCCTATGCGGCTGCCACCTTCTATTCCGTGGATCGTTACGCCTCCTATAAGCAGGACTGGGGCCCCTACTATGAGCAGGGCGGCCTCCTGATCGCCGATCGCTACACCACCAGCAACGCCGTCCACCAGACCCCCAAGCTGCCGAAGGAGCAGCAGATGGCCTTTCTGGACTGGCTGTATGACTTTGAATACCGCAAGCTGGGCCTTCCGGCGCCGGATCGGGTGCTGTACCTGGATCTGCCCACGGAGCTTTCCGAGCAGATGCTGCGCCGCCGGGAACAGGCCACCCACACCAGCGCCGACATCCACGAGCGGGATGCGGCCTATCTGCGTGCCTGCCGGGAGAGTGCCGCCGCCGTGGTAGCCTATGGCGGCTGGACGCGCATCGACTGCAGTGCCGACGGAACGGTGCGCTCCATGGAGGATATCCACCGGGAGGTCATGCGCTGCGTGGATGATATTCTGCACTTCTACGCAAAATAAACGGAGGACGCGGTGCGTCCCCCATTTACCCGGCTATGTAGCTCAGCAGGAGCAGCAGCCGTCACCGCCGCTGCCGCAGCTCGATTTGCCGCTGCCGCAGCAGCAGAACACCAACAGCAGGATCACGATCAGCCAGATGCAGGAACAATTGTTGTTGTCAAAGCACATTTTTTTCACCTCACTTGTTGTTGCCTCTGCGCTATTCTATGCCGGAACAGCCTCCGGCGTATCTTGTCCGCCGCATTGGGCGGAAAAAAACAGAAAGGAACCTGAGAAAATGTCCGAGTATAACAACAGCGATACCTCCAAGTGGGATGCCAACGAGGTGCGCAGACAGGCGCAGAGCAAAAAGAGCAAGAAAAAAATGCACTGGTCCCTGCGGGTTCTGTGCTACATCGCCGGAGTCCTGGTGGCCTCCTTCCTGCTGGCCGGCGTGGGCTGGCTGGCGGTCAATGATGTGTGCGCTCTGAACAAGGAGCCTCTGACCGCCACGGTGGAGATTGACAGCGGCGACTCCGTGGGCGACGTGGCCTCCAAGCTGAAGAAGGCCGGTCTCATCGAGTCCAAGCTCCTGTTCTCCATCGTGGGCCCCATCCTCCATGCCGACCGCTATATTCAGCCCGGTGTGTACGAGCTGACCACCGACATGGACTATAACTGCCTCATCAAATCCATGCAGCCCACCGGCGGCGTGGCAGCCACGGTAACCGTCACCATCCCCGAGGGCTACAGCGTCGCCCAGATCATCCAGCTGCTGGCGGATAACAACGTCTCCTCCGTGGAAGATCTGGAGGAAGCCGCCAAGAACCATGTGTTCACGGACTATGCCTTCATCGACAACGACAATCTGGGCAGCATCAGCCGCCTGGAGGGCTATCTCTTCCCGGACACCTATGAGTTTTTCGCCAAGGAGAACGCCGCCTCCGCCCTGAACCGTCTGCTGGCCAATTTCCAGTCCCGTATTCTGGATGATGAGACCCTCTCCCAGCTGATCGTCAACTCCTCCTACAGTCTCAAGGACATCATCAACATCGCCTCCCTCATTGAGAAGGAGACCGACGGCACCGACCGTCGCACCATCTCCTCCGTCATCCACAACCGCCTGGAGAACGGCGGCGAGACGGCGTATCTGCTGCAGATCGATGCCGCCCTGGTCTATGCCGCCGGCCGCGAGATCACTCAGGATGACTATGAGAGTCTGAAGAGCCCCTACAACCTGTATTTGAACAAGGGTCTGCCCCCCACGCCCATTGCCAACCCCGGCAAGGCGTCCATCGAGGCCGCCCTGCAGCCCGAGAGCACCAACTACTACTTCTATGTGCTCAACCCCGCCACCCAGCGCCATATCTTCAGCCGCACCCTGGCCGAGCACATTGCCGCCATGAGCCGCCTGGGCTGAGCCATGTCGGAAAACAGAAAGAAGCCGGAGCTTCTCTGCCCGGCGGGCGACTGGGAGAAGCTGCAAATGGCCGTGCTCTATGGAGCCGATGCTGTCTACCTGGCGGGTACCTCCTTCGGGATGCGCTCCTTTGCCGGGAACTTCGACGATGAGCAGCTGCCCCGGGCCGTGGACTTTGCCCATCGCCACGGGGTCAAGGTGCACGCCACCGTCAACACTATGCCCCGCAGCGACGAGGTGGATCGCCTGCCGGCGCACCTGGAGAAGCTGGACGACGCCGGTGTGGATGCGCTGATCCTGGCGGATCTGGGCGCTTTCACCCTGGCCGGGCGCTATGCCCCCCACTGCCAGCGCCACATCAGCACCCAGCAGTCCATCGCCAACTATGCCTGCGCACAGTCCTGGTTCGACCTGGGGGCCAGCCGCGTGGTGCTGGCCCGGGAGCTGAGCCTGGACGAGATCCGTGAGATCCGCCGCCGTACCGACCCCCGGCTGGAAATAGAGACCTTTTGCCACGGAGCCATGTGCGTATCCTATTCCGGCCGCTGCCTGCTGTCCAACTATATGACCGGCCGCGACTCCAACCGCGGAGCCTGTGCCCAGCCCTGCCGCTATCAGTACGCACTGATGGAGGAAAAACGCCCCGGCGAATACTTTCCGGTGTTTGAGGACGAAAAGGGCACCTATATTATGAACTCCCGGGATATGTGCATGAT
>CAZUYE010000048.1:0-13169 GCA_964624925.1 uncultured Oscillospiraceae bacterium
GACGGGAGTCAACGCCCAGCTTCACGTGCAGCTCGACGGTCTCGTCGAACTTGGCGGCAGCAGTCTTGCACACCAGATCCAGACCCTCCTTGGGGTCATACTGCGTGGCGCGGTCGATCTGCTTGATGCTCTCTTTGTATTTCTTACCTCTAAACATCTCTTACACCCTCCTTATTCGCCCACGACGACGCCCATGGAGCGGGCGGTACCGGCGATCATGCTCATGGCGGCTTCCAGGGAAGCGGCGTTCAGATCGCGCATCTTCAGCTCAGCGATCTTCTGGATGGAGGCCTTGGAGATGGTGGCCACCTTGGTCTTGTTGGGCACACCGGAGCCGGACTCGATGTTGCACTCCTTCTTGATCAGCACAGCCGCGGGAGGCGTCTTGGTGATGAAGCTGAAGGAACGATCGGAGTAAACGGTGATGACCACGGGGATGATCAGACCGATGTCATTCTTGGTGCGCTCGTTGAACTCCTTGGTGAATGCCTGGATGTTCACGCCGTGCTGACCCAGAGCGGGGCCAACGGGGGGTGCGGGGGTCGCTTTACCTGCAGGGATCTGCAGCTTTACATAACCAACAACTTTCTGTGCCATGAATAGGCACCTCCTTCATAAAAATGTGGTAGCAGCCGGTCACATACCGGAGCCGCTTTTGGCGAGACGGAATCCGTCTCTCCCACTTGCGCCGGAGAGCCTGCTCCGGCCTCTGCGCGGAAGCTGCCGCGCCTCAGTGCAGAACCTCCACCTGATCGAGCTCCAGCTCGATGGGGGTTTCTCTGCCGAACATGGAGACCACCACCCGCACCTCGTTCTTCTCGGGGTTGATCTCCTCCACGGTACCGGTGAAGCTGGCCAGGGGGCCGTCGCTGATGCGAACGGTATCGCCCACCTTGTACAGCACCACGATCTCGTGCTTTTCCACACCCAGTGCAGCGGCCTCCTCATCGGTCAGGGGGATGGCCTTGTTAGCCTCGCCCACAAAGCCGGTGACGCCCCGGATGTTGCGGATCAGATGCCATGTGTCATCTGTCAGGATCATCTTGATCAGGACGTAACCAGGGAAGACCTTGCGCTCCACTTCTTTTCTCACGCCGGCCTCGTTGACCTCGGTAACGGTCTCCATGGGGATCTCCATTTTCAAAACGTGATCCGCCATGCCGCGGTTGGCCACGGATTTCTCAATGGCCGCCTTCACGGCGTTTTCATAGCCGGAGTAGGTGTGGATAACATACCATTTTGCGTTTTCAGCCATACCGCCGCTCCTCAGCCGGTGAACGCACCGATAAGAAGCTGGATCAGCCGAACCGCCACATAGTCAAAGACCCAGATGGCGGCGCCCACGGACACGGAGCACAGCAGCACGGTGCTGGTGTTCTTGGCGGTGGTCTTGCCGTCGGGCCATACGACCTTCTTCAGCTCGCTTCTCATTTCACGGAACCACTTGCCGTGATCCTTCTTGGCCTGGTCTTTCTTGACCTTTTTTTCCTCTGCCATCGTGCTTCCTCCTCCGTTACTTGGTCTCGTTATGGACCGTATGCTTTCTGCAGAAGGGGCAATACTTGTTCATTTCAAGACGGTCAGGGTTGTTCTTCTTGTTCTTCATCGTGTTGTAGTTTCTCTGCTTGCACTCGCTGCATCTCAAAGTGATCTTCACGCGCATCTAACGGCACCTCCTTATTTGATTGGCGGCCCGAAGCCGCTCTCTGCCTCCCTGCCGGATGAGCCGCCTTCCTCCGCGCCGAAGCGAAAAGCGCGCAAAAAGAAAAGCCCATGTTCACAGGTAAAACTGATTGTAGCACATATATTCCCCCGCGTCAAGCATTTTTTCTCTGAAAAGTCCGGAATTTTCCCGCCTTTTCGGGCAAAAAGCATCCGGGCCCCCGTCAAAAGGGAACCCGGACGCCCGGAAATATGTTTTGTCCCACCAGCTGCCAGAACCGCCTCGGGAACAAAAAGCCCTGATAGCCGCCCTCCGTCGACAGGGAAAAATCCCCCGCCGCCTTCAGCGTCGTCCCGTCCCGATAGGCGGCGGTGACGTTGGCCACAAACGCCTCGTCGCGGAAAAAGCCGCGCTGCACAAACAGCACGCCGTCATAATAGCCCGTCACCTTGATGCCCATGCAGCCCGTCTCGCTGCTGTGCGTGGCATCCGGGCGCAGCGCCTCCGGCGCCTCCAGATCCGGCCGCCCCACCGCGCCGCTTTCGGCCTCCAGCGTCAGCAGACCGTCTCCGGCCTCCAGGTACACCACCCCGTCGGCGTACACGGGCCGCGAAGTGGCGATGTTGGATACATAGCAGCCTTCCCCTCCGCCGCGAACTTTCCGTCCCTCCTCTTGCAAGCTGCGCCAAAATCGTGTATGATAAAGATAGATTTAACCTGTCTTCGCGCCCCGCTAAAGCCGCCCCTGTGTAAGGGGAGGTGCTTCGGCACAGCCGAACCGGAGGGGTTGCGCGTCACTGCTTCCATCCTCTCCGTAGGGGACGACTCTGCCCCTTCCGCCGCGCCGGATTTCCACCCGCTCTGCTATTCTTTCACATTCTATTGTAATGAGGTACACCAATGAAGATCATGGCCATTGACTACGGCGACGCCCACACCGGCATCGCCATCTCCGATGCCACCTGCACCCTGGCCGGTTTCTCCACCGTCATCAACAGCCGCCGCCCGGAGATAGTGGCACAGGAGATCGCCGCCCTCATCCCCCAGCACGGCGTTACCGAGCTGCTGCTGGGCTATCCCAAGAACATGGACGGCAGCATCGGCCCCCGGGCCGAGAAGGCCGCCGCCTTTGGCGAGACGCTTCGCCAGTTGACGGGTCTGCCCCTGACCCTGTGGGATGAGCGCCGCACCACCATCGATGCCCACAACATTCTCTTTGGCAACGGGCAAAACGCCAAAAAGCGCAAAAAGACCGTGGACGCCGTGGCGGCGGCCCTGATGCTGGAGGGCTATCTCACCCGCAAGCGGCTGGAGGCGGAGCGATGAAGGTGCTGGTCATCGGCGGCGGCGCCGCGGGGATGATGGCCGCCCTGACGGCGGCGGAGCGGGGCCACCGGGTGACGCTGCTGGAGCGCCAGGCCCGGGTGGGCCGCAAGCTCCTGGCCACCGGCAACGGCCGCTGCAACCTCAGCAACCGTCATGCCTCTCCCGCCCACTACCACGGGGAAACGCCGGACTTCTGCGGCTATGCCCTGTCCGCCTTCCCGGTGGACAGCACCCTGGACTGGTTCGCCCGGCGGGGCCTGCTGACCCTAACGGAGGACAGCGGCCGCATCTACCCCAATAGCAACATGGCCGGCAGCGTCCTGGATGTGCTGCGCTTTGCCCTGGAGGACAGCGGCCTGGAGCTGCTCACCGGCTCTGTGGTCACGGGGCTGAAGAAAAAGGGCGAGCTGTTCCGCCTGCGGCTGGAGGATGGCCGCGAGCTGACGGCGGAGCGGGTGATCCTGGCCGCCGGCGGCGCGGCGGGGGCCAAGGTAGGCGGCGTGCTGGACGGCTACCAGCTGGCCCGCCAGCTGGGCCACCACCGCACGGCCCTGTACCCCTCCCTGGTGCAGCTGCGCACAGACCCCACCTATCCCCGGGCCCTGAAGGGGGTCAAGGCGGAGGCGGCGGTGTATATCCGCCGGGGCCGGGAGCTGCTGGCCGAGAACCGGGGCGAGGTGTTGTTCACCGAATACGGTGTCAGCGGCCCGGCCATTTTCGAGATCTCCCGGGCGGCGGCCACCGGCGGCCAGGGCCTGACCCTGCTGCTGGATCTTTTGCCGGACTGGGAGACCCCGCCGCTGATGGACTTTCTCCGGCAGCGGCAGGCCGCCTCCCCCGGCCGGGAGGCCGGTGCCCTGCTGACCGGTGCCCTGCACACCCGCCTGGGCCAGATGCTCTGCAAGGCGGCGGGCTTCACCCGCCAGGCCGCCGGCGAACTGGCTCCCACCGACCTGGAGACCATCGCCCGCCAGGTCAAGGGCTTTGCCCTGCCTGTCACCGGCGTCTGCGGTTTTGACCAGGCCCAGGTAACGGCGGGGGGCCTCCGCTGCGACGAGTTTGATCCCCGGACCATGGAGAGTCGTCTGGTGCCCGGCTTCTTCGCCTGCGGCGAGGTGCTGGATGTGGACGGCGACTGCGGGGGCTATAATCTGCAGTGGGCCTGGGCCTCGGGACACCTGGCCGGCTCGTGCGTGTAAAATACGGCCAAAATGCGCATTTTGACGTCACTTTTCTGCGGGAAAATGAAGATTTCTGTGGCAAAAATCAAGGGAGAGAGGTGCTTATGGAGCTGACATTGCTGCGCCACGCCGAAACGGAGGGCAGCCGCCTGGATCTGTATTACGGCGCGGCGGACATCCCGGCCCTGCCAGAATCGCTGCGGGAGCTGCGGGAAAAGGCGGGCAGTTACCCGGCGGCAAAGCGGTTTTATACCAGCGGCCTGCTGCGGACGGAGCAGACGCTGGAGGCCCTGTATGGCCCGGTGTCCCACACCCGGCTTCCCGGCTTGCAGGAGATGAATTATGGCGATTTTGAGATGAAAAGTGGGGCACAATTGCAAAATAACCCAGATTTTATAACCTGGAACGCCGATCCGGAGCACAACATTTGCCCCAACGGCGAGAGCCAGCCCCAGACCCTGCGGCGGAATCTGGAGGCCATCGCCCCGGTGCTGGCGGCGGGGGAGGACGCGGTGTGCATTCTCCACGGCGGCGTCACGGCGGGGCTGATGATGAGCTGGTTCGGCGGGGAGCGGGAGGACTACGCCCTGCGGCCCGGCACGGGCTACACGGTGCGCTTCGAGGGCGGAAGACCGCTGTCCTATCGAAAAGCTCCACAGGAATAAAAAGTTCAAAATCTGCGCAAAAACAGATGAAAATTGCACAAAATATCATGTTATAGTTCCGGCGCGGGAGACTCGAGCCGGAGAAAGGAAGGTTAGCTATGGCAGGAATCACACATGAGGCAGAGAGCACGGAGCTGCTGGAACAGGTTCGTCAGCAGTGCGCCGACGCGGCCCGACAGCTGGCCCAGGCGGCCCGGCTGCACAGCGGCCAGATCGTCGTGGTGGGCTGCAGCACCAGCGAGGTGGTGGGCCGCCGGGTGGGCAGCTGGTCCACGCCGGAGATGGGCAGGGCCATTTTTGAGGGACTGGACAGCGTGTTCGGGCCCATGGGCGTTTACATCGCCGCCCAGTGCTGCGAGCATCTGAACCGGGCCATCATCGTGGAGCACGAGGCCGTGCCGGATCTGGACATCGTGAACGTCCGGCCCCAGCCCAAGGCGGGCGGCTCCTTTGCCACGGCGGCCTATGAGCACTTCCGCCAGCCGGTGGCGGTGGAGGAGATCCGGGCCGACGCGGGTCTGGACATCGGCGGTACCCTCATCGGGATGCACCTGAAGCGGGTGGCGGTGCCCGTGCGGCTGGAGTTGGATCACATCGGCAGCGCCATTCTGCTGGCGGCCCGGGTGCGGCCCAAGTTCATCGGCGGCGAGCGGGCCTACTACGACGAGAGCCTGAAGGACGGCTATCCCCAGTTCTGATGAGCTTTTATGTGACGGAAACCAGCCCGACGCTCCACGCCTCTGCGCCCGGCTGACGAAGCAGCCCGTCCGGGAGCTGCTGCGCATCTGCGAGCGCTTTGGCCCGGAAGAGGAAGACGTGCGCCGCTACGATGTGTATCGCGTGCGGACGGAGCAGGGCAACTATATCCTGAAAAAGGCGGATAAGCGGGAGCAGGGAAACTACGCCCGCTATCTGGACGGCCCGCCGGGCAGCTGCGGATTTTCCAAACTTTGAAAAAGTTCGGAAAATCCGGTGATTGAAAACGAAAGACACCCCTGACGGGTTATCTCCGCGCTAAGAGCCGCCTGCGGCGGTTGCGCTCCGAAACGCGCCTGCGGGCGCAGTCTTTCGTAACGATCTTCCTTTCCGTAATCGAAGCGTTTTCGAGTTTTTTGACAGACTGAAGGGCCGCACGGTTTCCCGTGCGGCCCTTTTGCTATGCTCTTGTCTGTCAGTCCAGCACATACACGGTGCAATCGCGCCGGCCCCAGCGGCAGGCCTCCGCATAGGAGGTGAACCAGAGGTCGATCTTGTTGCCCTTGATGGCGGTGCCGCAGTCGGCGGCCGTGGCCATGCCATAGTGCCAGGAGCCCTTTACCGTCTGCACATACATCCGCGTGCCATAGGGGAACACGGAGGTGTCCACGGCGATGTTGCCCACGGCGGTGGGACGGCCCGAGGCGGTGTATTTCCCGATGGAGTAGGCCGTGGCGCTGCAGGTCAGCGCCCGGGAAAAGGTCATGGTATCGCCGGAGGCGAACACCAGATAGCCGCTGCCATCCGGGTTCGTGTGCACGGAGACCAGCCGATCCGAGCGCTCCACCGCGTGCACCCGCGTGCCATAGGACACCACTTCCTCCTGGGCCCCGTCGGTTTCCGTGGCCGTCAGCTCCGTGCGGACCACCCGGCCCAGGCGATAGGTATCCGTATAGGTGTTGGTGATGGTGCCGGTCACGCCGGGCTGCACCACCTCCTCCGTCCCCTTCTCCCGCAGGGGATCGGACTCCCGCCGGGTGTCATAGTCCACGTTCAGGGCCACCACCCGCTGGCGGGTCATCTCCTCCTGGAAATAGATCTGGGGCTCGTCGCCGCTGAAATCCAGGAAGACCATCTCCTCCTCGTCGGGGTACATCCGCATCCGCCGCAGCAGATGGTTCACGGACTCGTCCCGGGTCTCGGTGCGGCGGGTCTCCTCCCCGTCGGTGATAGTGATGCTGTGGCCCGCGTCCAGCAGCAGCTGGGCCTCCCGGGCCTCATAGTCCACCCGTGTCTCCAGAATATCAATGCGCTTGGCCACGCCGGGCCGGCCGGAGATGATCTCCGTGCCGCCGTCGGCGGTGAGGATCACATATATATAGCGGGGCTCCGTGGCCTCGCCCATGCTCTTCACCGTCACCATGCCCAGCATCGTCACCAGCAGCATCGCCAGCAGCACATAGCGATGCAATCGCCAGCGCTCCGCCGTCGTCACGGCGTTGATAATCCGCCGCACACTGTGTTTGATGTTGTTCATATGCTCCTCCTGTGAGGTCAGTCTCGCCATGAGGCCAGGCCCCGGGGCGGTTTGTAACCATTTGTTACTTTTTCAAAAGCTGGTAGGAGTATAACACTTCGCCCCACTTTTGTCAAGTTTTCCGGGACTTTTGCACCCTTTTCCGCCACAATCGGCCCCACTTTCCCGCCTGTCCCCTTCTTTCTGGGCCGGAAAACCCTTCCAAAAGGGTAACAAATGGTTACAAAAGGTTACAAAATGGTTACAAAACAGAAACCGTTGAAAAGCCGCCCCGGCCGTGCTATAATAGGCGTACCTGTACGAAAAAAGGAGGAGCGCTTATGCGTCCTGAGTTTATCCCCGTGGGGCAGATCGTCAATGCCCACGGCATACGCGGAGAGGTCAAGGTGAACCCCCAGGGCTTTGACCCGGAGTTCCTGACGGAATTTGACACCCTGTATCTGGACGGGCGGCCCGTCCGGGTGCGCAGCGCCCGGGTGCACAAGTCCACGGTGCTGCTGACGCTGCCAGGGGTGGAGGACATGGACGCGGCCCTGGCCCTGAAGGGCAGGCAGGTATCCATCCGCCGCACGGACGCGCAGCTGCCGGAGGGGCAGTTTTTCGATGAGGAGCTGCTGGGCCTGCGGGTCATCGACGGCGAAAACGGCCAGGAGATCGGCCAGGTGGAGAAGGTGCTGTCCTATCCCGCCCACAAGATCTATCAGGTGAAGGGCCAGCGGACGTATCTCATCCCCGCCGTGCCGGGGGTGTTCATCCAGCACGTCGACCCGGACGCCGGCGA
This sequence comes from uncultured Oscillospiraceae bacterium, assembly GCA_964624925.1. Taxonomy (GTDB): domain Bacteria; phylum Bacillota; class Clostridia; order Oscillospirales; family Oscillospiraceae; genus Vescimonas. The sequence goes on from CAZUYE010000048.1 coordinate 7,850, forward strand.
AATGCGGGTGCATATGATGAAAGGACTGGCTGTTGATGAGGATTGACATCATGACCCTGTTCCCGGATGCCATCGACGCCATGATGGGCCAGTCCATCATGGGCCGGGCACAGGAGAGGGGCTACATTCAGATCAAAGCCCACCAGATCCGGGACTACACCACCAACAAACAGATGCAGGTGGACGACTACCCCTATGGCGGGGGCCGGGGCGCGGTGATGCAGGCCGATCCCCTGTACCGCTGCTGGGAGCACATCTGCCGGGAGGTGGGCCAGCGGGTGCACACCATCTACCTCTCCCCCTGTGGCCGGGTCTTCGACCAGCAGGTGGCCAAGGAGCTGAAGGCGAAATACGAGAACCTGATCCTGGTCTGCGGTCACTATGAGGGCGTGGATCAGCGCTTCATCGACGAGTGCGTGGACGAGGAGCTGTCCCTGGGCGATTTCGTTCTCACCGGCGGGGAGATCCCGGCCATGGCCGTGGCGGACTGCCTGTGCCGCATGGTGCCCGGCGTCCTGCCGGAGGAGAGCTGCTATACCGAGGAGAGCCATTGGGACGGCCTGCTGGAGCATCCCCAGTATTCCCGGCCCGAAGTCTGGCACGACCGGGCCGTGCCGCCGGTGCTGTTGTCCGGCCACCACGGCAACGTGGCCGACTGGCGCAAGAAGGAGAGCTACAAGCGCACCATGCGCCGCCGTCCGGATCTGTTCGCCCGCTTCGACGAGAGCCGCCTGACCACCAAGCACGACCGCAAGATCCTGGCCCAGGCCAAGGAGGAACTCCGGGCCGAGGACGAGGGCCAGCCGGATATAAGTGAATAAGCTGAGGGGCGGGCCAAAGGCCCGCCCCTGTCATATGCTCTTGTCGTTTATTTTCTGCCCCGTCTGCGGGTAAAGCGGCTCACCACGCCGGTGACCAGTCCCCGCTCATAGCGGTTCATGCCAAAGAGGAACAGGCTCACCGCATACACGGCCACGAACACGCAGCCCCAGATCAGGATGCCGACATAGCCCTCCACCGGTGCAAACAGCGCGATCAGCACCGCCACGATGGCCGGCAGCAGCATCGACGGCAGCAGCCGCCGGATCTGACGCCAGAACCAGGCGATATCCAGGCCCACCCGACGGCGGAAATACCAGTTGATGGGCAGCACATTGCCCAGCACCGTCACCAGCAGGATGGACAGCGCCACGCCCACCAGGCCCCAGTAGCGGCACATGGGGATCATCAGCAGCACGTTCACCGCCGCCGCCGCCAGATAGACCCAGGCCCGGAAGCGGTGCTTGTTCTTGGCCCGCAGGATCTCCAGACCCACGAACTGGATGGAGGAGACGATGGTGCTGGCAAACAGCAGCAGCGCCACCGGATAGTCCACGGCGAACTGCTCCTTGCCGCCGGCCCACAGCACCACGAAGGGCTGACCCACCGCCACAAAGCCCAGGAACACGGCCATCAGCATGATGAACTGCAGCCGCCCGGCCTTGGCCATCAGCCGCGTCAGCTCCCGGTTCGGCTCCCCGGAGGCCACCATGCGGTGCACCCGCGGGATCAGCACGTTGGACACCGCCATGGCAAAGGAGGTGTAGTAAATGTTCAGCTGGTTGGCGCTGTAGTACACGCCGGACAGATCCGCGCCGTGGATCCAGGTGGTCATCAGCGTGCCGATGCTGTAGTTCAGCTGATCCACCACCACGGCCAGGAAAATGTAAAAGGTGAAGCCCATCATGTTGCGCATCAGCGGAAGATCATAGGTCCGGAAGGACACCGGCATCCGCAGGATGACCAGGCAGTAATAGGCATAGGCCAGGCCGCACACCACCGTCAGGATCAGCGACAGCGTGGCAATGGCCGGCGAGCGATAGCCCAGCAGCAGCAGCGGGATGGAGATCAGCGGGCTGAGCACCGACTTGGCCATGGTCACGATCTTCAGGAACAGATAGCGCTCATGGATATTCACATGGGACTCGAACACGCTGAAGGGGAAGGACAGCGCCGCATTCACCGACATGATCCGCAGTAGCCGCGCGCCCAGCTCCAGCTCCTCCTGGGACCACTTGCTGCCGAACACCAGATGCGGATGCTGCGCCAGGGTGAAGCCCAGGGCCAGCAGCACGCCCCCCAGCACCGTGTAGGTGATGAGGAACATCCCGTTCAGCTTGGCCATCTCCCGGTGGTTCTCCGCCACCTTGGCCTGGGAATAATAACGCACATAGGCGCTGCCCAGGCCCATGCTCAGCAGCAGCAGATAGCTGATGATGGGGCCCACCGCGCCATACACGCCGTATTCGCTCTCGCCCAGCTGACCCAGCATAATGGGCGTATAGACCATGGAGATCACGGTGCTCAATCCCATGGACACATAGGACAGCACCGCGCCCAGACGCACCTGATTCACTTGCAAAGGGCCATCCCTCCTTATCTGTACAACCTGACAATTATACCGGATACGCCGCCGGATGTAAAGAGCTCGTCAAAAAGATTTTCCAAAGTGCGGCTCATGCCGAAGCGACCATGCCGAAATAGCCCACCAGCTCCATCACGCCCACCACGACGTTCAGCAGCCCGAAGGACAGCAGCAGCACGCCGGCCACCTTCTGCTTGCCCCGGCCCTTCAGCATCCCCACCGATACCAGCAGCATCGCCGCCGCCAGGGTAAAGGAGGTCACCGCCGGGATATACAGCGTCCCCAGCTTTCGCAGCAGCCAAAACAGCACCGCAATGGCCAGCAGTACCACAGAAATTCTCCGCATATGCTCCGTTTTCATCTTCATTTCCTCCTGCAATAAGCGTTACCATCAGTTTAGCGAATTTCCCGGCAAAATACAAGCCCCAGCTCATCAAAAATGTCTCTTTTTGACAAGCCGGGGCGATATGTGTGGCTCATTCGTCATAGGGCATGGCCACGAACTGGCACGCGGGGCACCTGTAGGCCGGGATGTGATCCGTTTCCTTGTGCGGGGCCTTGCCCAGCAGCATAAAGCCCGGGCAGCCCATGGCCGCGCCCATGGGCCGATCCTCCGTTACCCAGCAGACGCCGCCCCTTCCCATGGCCCGGACAAAGCCGGCCAGCATTTCCTTTTCACAGCGGGGACATTTCATGACAGGTTCCTCCTTTTCACGCAGTTCTTATCATTCTATGATGTATAATAGGATAATAATACCACTTTTTGTTCTCTGTTTTGTGAACAATGTGAAAACGATTCCCTGTATTTGCCGCTTCCTTGGCGAAATCTGTATGAACCCATACCCGCCCTGCGGCGTTTTCCGGCCCCTGGCGTCTTACAGCCGGTACTCGAAGGCCTGGTAGTTGGTCAGGCCGGTGTCCTCATAGAACATCGCCACTGTGCCATGACAGACGAAGCCCATGTGGGTATAGCACCTCTCCGCCGGGAGGTTGCCCTCCAGCACGTCCAGGCGGATGGCCTGCAGGCCGGCCCGGCGGGCCATATCGATGACGTACTGTACCATCTCCTTGGCCAGGCCGCGGCCCATATGACGGGGGTGGACACCCAGGGCGTGGATCACCAGCAGTTGAGAGTCCTCCAGCTCCATGGGCCAGGGGATGTCCTTGTAGCCGTCGTTGCAGTCGTGGTTGACGATCATGCAGGACAGCAGCACGCCGTCCTCCTCACCGATATACAGGGTGCCGGCGGCGATGGAGTCCGTCAGGAAGGCCTGCTCCGGGTAGATGTCCTTTTTCCAGCCGGGAGAAAATTCGGCGGTGTCCAGGGTGTCGGTCAGCTCATAGTAAAAATCTCTGACACGGGGGTAATCCTCCGGCCCCGCAGCTCTGATGTGCAGCATGATGTGTCCCTCCTGCAGATAAAAATGTATGTGTAGTGAACTATAGCAGAATATGGGAAAAAAGTCAACGCAAAAGCGCCGCCCGGTTTCCGGGCGGCGCAGCTGTTATAAGGGGGGTTACAGGGTCACGCCGCCGTCGGCGGTGGCGGCACCGGACAGAAGGGGCTCCACCCGGTCCAGGAGCTGCTGCACCTGCTGGGGGCAGCGGCCGATATAGCGGGCGGGCTCCAGCAGCTCCTCCAGCTCCCGGCGGCTCAGGCCGAAGGCGGGGTCGGCGGCGATGCGATCCAGCAGGTCGCAGGGCTCGCCCTCCTTCATCCGGGCGGTGGCGGCCATGGAGTGGACGCGCACCCGCTCATGGAGCTCCTGACGGTCGCCGCCGCGCTTGACGGCCTCCATCATCAGGTTCTCCGTGGCCAGGAAGGGCATATACTCCCGGATGGCCCGATCCACCACCTTTTCATTGACGCGCAGGCCGTTGGTGACGTTCTGGGCCAGGCGCAGGATGGCGTCGGCGCAGAGGAAGCCCTCCGGCAGAGACAGGCGGCGGTTGGCGGAGTCATCCAGGGTACGCTCCAGCCACTGCTGGGAGGCGGTCAGGGGGGCGTTCATGGCATCGGCCATGAGGTAGCGGCTGAGGGAGCAGATGCGCTCGCAGCGCATGGGGTTGCGCTTGTAGGCCATGGCGGAGGAGCCGATCTGCTGCTCCTCGAAGGGTTCCTCCAGCTGGCGGTCGTGCTGCAGCAGGCGGATATCCCCGGCCATGCGGCAGGCGCTCTGGGCGATGGAGGAGAGGCAGTTTAAGATGCGGCTGTCCACCTTTCGGGGGTAGGTCTGGCCGCAGACGGTGAAGCAGGAGGAGAAGCCGAACTCGGCGGCGATGCGGCGGTTCATCTCGTCGATCTTCTCCTGGTCGCCGTCGAAGAGATCCATGAAGCTGGCCTCGGTGCCGGTGGTGCCCCGGCAGCCCAGGAAGCGGAGGTTGTCCAGGACGAAGTCCAGCTCCTCCAGGTCGGAGAGGAAGTCCTGGAGCCAGAGGGCGGCCCGCTTGCCCACGGTGACGGGCTGGGCGGGCTGATAGTGGGTATAGCCCAGGGTGGGGGTGGCGGCGTAGCGCCCGGCGAAGGCGGCCAGGTTGGCCATCACCGCCAGCAGCTGGCCACGCAGGTAGCGCAGACCATCCCGATAGAGGATCAGGTCGGCGTTGTCGGTGACATAGCAGCTGGTGGCGCCCAGGTGGATGATGCCGGCGGCCAGGGGTGCGGCCTTGCCGTAGGTGTAGACATGGGCCATGACATCGTGGCGCACCTCGCGCTCCCGCTGACGGGCGGTGTCATAGTCGATGTCGCTGATGTGCTGCTCCAGCTGCTGCACCTGCTCCGCCGTTACCGGCAGACCCAGCTGGTGCTGGGCCCGGGCCAGGGCCGTCCACAGGCGGCGCCAGGTCTGGAAGCGGCTGTCGGGGGAGAAGAGATGCAGCATATAGGGGGAGGCGTAGCGCCCCGCCAGGGGAGAT
>CAZUYE010000049.1:0-12923 GCA_964624925.1 uncultured Oscillospiraceae bacterium
ACTGGGTGGTGAACAACGTGTCCATCCCCTATCACAAGCCCCGGCAGATCGAGTTTGCCCGCCTGGGCATCGACCACACGGTGATGAGCAAGCGCAAGCTGCGCAAGCTGGTGGAGGAGCACTACGTCTCCGGCTGGGACGATCCCCGTATGCCCACCTTGTGCGGTCTGCGCCGCCGGGGCTACACCGCCCAGTCCATCCGCAACTTCTGCGAGCGCATCGGCGTGGCCAAGGCCCCCAGCACCATCGAGTATGGCTTCCTGGAGCACTGCCTGCGGGAGGATCTCAATGCCTCTGCCCAGCGCACCATGGCCGTGCTGCACCCGGTGAAGCTCACCGTCACCAACTATCCCGAGGGCCAGAGCGAGACCTTCACCGTGGAGAATAACCCCACCGATCCCGCCCAGGGCAGCCACGAGATCACCTTCAGCCGCCACCTGTGGATCGAGCAGGAGGACTTTTTGGAGACCCCCATCCCCAAGTATAAGCGCCTGTATCCCCAGGGCCCGGAGTGCCGCCTGAAGGGCGCGTATCTGGTCAAGTGCACCGGCTGCGTGAAGGACGAGAGCGGCCATGTGGTGGAGGTGCTGTGCGAATATGACCCCGACTCCCGGGGCGGCGATCCCGCCGACGGGCGCAAGGTCAAGGGCGCCACGCTGCACTGGGTGGACGCGGAGAACTGCGTGGACGCAGAGGTGCGCCTGTATGAGAACCTCTTTGCCGATGCCCAGCCCGACGGCCCCGACAAGAACTTCCTGGACTGCCTGAATCCCGACTCCCTGATGGTGCTGACGGGCTGCAAGGTGGAGCGAGCCATGGTGGACGTGGCCCGGGCTTTCGACGCGGTGGAAAACCGCACTGGCGTCAACGCCCCCACCTTCCAGTTCATGCGCACGGGCTACTTCTGCATGGATAACCGGGACTGCACGGCGGAGCACTTGGTGTTCAACCGCAGTGTTTCCCTGAAGGACAGCTTCAAGAAATAAGACACATGGTTACACAAGCCCCCTGCGATGGAATATCGCGGGGGGCTTTGATCTGCGCAAAAGTTTTTGTGATTTACTACAAAAAGCACACCATATTTTTGTATCACGTTACGTGTTTAACCTTTGCGATCAGCGGCCTTTGCCCGCTACAATAGGAGCAGCTGCAAAATACCGAGGTGTTCCTATGAAACAGAACCTGAACCAAAAGCATCCCTTCTTTCGCGCCATGGCGGCCCTGGCGGTGCCGGTGGCTCTGCAATCCATGCTGCAATCCTCCTTCAGCATCGTCGACCAGATCATGATCGGGCAGCTTCTTTCTGAACCTGCTTCTGGCCGCGCTGGTGGCCCCCCTTCAAGGTGCTCAACATGATCCTGGGCGGAGGCTTCCTTCGCAGCGGCGGCAAGACCCAGTATGTCATGTGCATCGACCTGATGGGCACCTGGATCTTCGGCGTGCCCTTGGGCCTGCTGTCCGTCTTCGTGTTCCAGTTCTCCATTCCCTGGGTCTACTTCATCCTCTCCCTGGAGGAGTGCATCCGCTTTGGCGTGTCCCTGCTGGTGTTCCGTCGCCGCCGCTGGATGCAGAGCCTGAAGGCCTCCTGACAGGCACTTGCACAGGGGCCCCCATCTGTGCTATAATCAGGGCATATTGGGGGGAAGAAGGTATACACCGTTGGGAATTATCACTGACAAGCGCATCGATCCGGCCGGAGAGTGCATCCGGTTCCTCACCCTGCACCACACCTATGCCGATAACGAGCCCCGCACCATTGCACACATCAGCCGCGATATCTGCCAGCGCTACAAGCTGCCGGAGCAGGAGCTGGCGGAGCTGACCGCCCCGCTGCAGGCCCTGGAGCGGGAGCTGGCCGCCGTGCTGGATCCCCGGCCGGAGCTGTGGCAGGAGATGTTCTATCCTGGCGCGGACGAGGAGAACCAGCTGGCCTGGAGCTTTTACATCATGGACTGCAGCGGCCGGCTGGAGCAGCTGCCGCCGCTGGAGCTTCGGCGGCGTCTGATCCGGGAGATGCTTTCCCAGGACGTGTCCGGTCTGGAGCAGGTGGAGGATCTGAGCAGTCTGATGAACCTCCTGGAGCCCCTGGACTGCAGCATGAAGACCCGCTGGATCTGTATGCAGGCCTGGCGCGAGCCCATGCGCTTTTATGAGAAATACCGCACCCTGGTGGAGCTGACCGGCCAGGTGCTGGGCGCCTATGAGTCCACCCTGCAGCCCCTGGCCGACGAGGCCGTGACCCGGGCCGCCGCCGAGAGCGAGCAGAACATGGACGCCGCCCGGGAGGAGCTGGGCCTGGCCCGTGACACCGACAGCCTCATCGTCAAACCCATGTGCCTGGACTTCGACGGCGTGGGTGCCTGCTGGGACGACAGTGTTCCCAGCAGCGTGGCCATCCAGTTCGTGGGCATCCTGAAGGGCCGGATCCAGGAGCTGGTCTCGGCCTATGGCAACCGGGCGGAGCTGCTGGCCGAGCAGCTGAAGGTCATTGCCGACCCCCGCCGCATGGAGGTGCTGATGGCCCTGAAGGGCGCCGTCTGCTGCGGCCAGGATCTGGTGGCCCGGCTCCATGTGACCCCAGGCACCGTGTCCCATCACATGAGCAGCCTGGTGGACGCGGGCTTCGTGTCCATGGTCAAGTCCGGCTCCCGCATCAACTATACCCTCCAGCGGCAGAAGGTGGAATTTTTCATTGATCTGCTGCGCAGTTCCCTGCTGGAATAAAAACTTGCAGAGTTTGCGGCCTGAGGCCACAAACTCTGCAAAGCTTTTTTAAGAGGCACCGACGATCAGCCGGTGCGCGGCCTCCAGCAGAAGCTGCTGCAGCTGCGGCTCCACAGCAGCCATGGCTGCGTCGGAGTCGGCGAACAGCTGTATGTGGTAGGTCTGCCCGTGGACGAATACCCACAGCATATACTGACCATCCTCTTGCCAGAAGTAAATGGGAAGTTCCTGGTCATAGGTCAGCGGCTCGGGCCAGTTCTGCTGCTCCACGGCGCGGCAGTCCTCAATGTCTCAGATATCTGCCGACAGCGCGGTGCCCTCGCAGTTCAGCTGACCGCGCATGGTGTAACCATGCACCTTCGAGATGCGGTGCGGGCCGTCCAGCTCCAGCCGATATTCCACATCCTCCAGGGGCAAAATGTCCTGAGGCGGCACGAAGAGATCCGTGCGCTGCGTTACCTTGCGGCACATGGTCTTGTAGCTGTCTGCTGCTTGCGAGCCGGAATGGACGGGCCAGTGCAAAAATTCGAATACAGCAAAGCCCAGAACGACCAGCAGAACGAGAAGGATGATTTCGACGGACTTTTTCATGGCAGGAAGTCTCCTTTTAAGTGCCATTCGTACATAATTATCTTGCCGCCCCGCTGCTCTCCCGGGGCACCAGCTGCACCGGCAGGGTGATCAGCGGCTCCACCTCCTGTCCACCACGCAGCCTCTCCAGCATCTCCAGTGCCAGCCGCGCCCGCTGCGCGCCGTCCTGGCGCACGGTGGTCAGCGCCGGGTGCACCAGGCGGCACAGTGGTATGTCGTCAAAGCCCGCCACGGACAGCTCCTCCGGCACGGCCACGCCGCTCTCCGCCAAAAATTGCAGCAGCTCCGCCGCATAGAAGTCCGAAACGGCAAACATCGCCGCGGCCTCCCGCATTTTGGACAGACTTTCCCGGTAAAAGGTCCGCCGCAGCTCCCGCTGCATGGGCAGCAGCGTCTCCGCCGGGCCGAAGCCCGCCCGGCGGCCTCAATCTGGGCGGACAGGTGGTTCAGGGAGGAGGTGATGAAGGCATCCTCCAGCACATGGCCCTCGTATTTTTCGTGGTCGTTGAGAAATACGCCGATGATGTGGGATGCGTTCTGAGCCAGCAGGATTCCCGCCATGCTGGGGATATACTGCCGCTGCTCCATGGCTGTACCCCCTTTTCCGACACTCCATTATAATCATCGATGGCCAAATTGGCAAGACGGCCCTTCAGCTTGTCAAAAAGCCTCGCAGCGTTTGCGGCCCGCAGGCCGTAAATGCGGTTCAATCGTTTTTTTCGGCGGCGTGCACGTCGGAAAAAACACTTTGCGCGGAGTAGAGGCCTCGGCCCAGAGGAACGGGCCTCGGCAGACCCGGCGGTTGATGCCGGGCCTGTCGAATTGGCCGCCTTTAGCGGCCAACCGAGGCGCGGAACGCAGCGAAGCCTGTTGTCAAAAAAGGCGAAAGCCCTTTTTTGACAGCCTCGGCCCCCCTTGTCAGCGGGCGGCTTTTCTGCTATGATAAGGGCAAAGAAAAGGAGGCAGGAGCTATGAAAAAGATCGCTGTTATCACCGGCGCATCCAGCGGCATGGGCCGTCTGTTCGCCACCACCGTGGACACTTGGGACCGCTTCGACGAGGTGTGGGTCATCGCCCGGCACGAGAAGGCCCTGGAGGATCTGCGGGAGCAGATTCCGTTTCCCATCCGTGTGCTGGCCCTGGATCTGACGGATCGCAGCAGCTTCGATACCTACGCCGCCGCCCTGGCGGAGGAGCCGGTGGAGGTGGGCCTGCTGGTGAATGCCAGCGGCTTCGGCAAGTTCCGGGCGGTGCTGGATACGCCGCTGGAGGTCAACCTGAACATGACCGATCTGAATTGCCAGGCGTTGGTGGCCATGTGTCAGCTGACGGCCCCCCATATGCCCCGTGGCGGCCAGATCATCAACATCGCCTCCGTGGCGGCCTTCCAGCCCATCCCCTATATCAATGTCTATGGGGCCAGCAAGGCCTTTGCCCTGAGCTTCAGCCGGGCCCTGAACCGGGAGCTCCGGGGCCGGGGCCTCCGGGTCATGGCTCTGTGTCCCTTCTGGACACGCACTGCCTTCTTTGCCCGGGCCGCCCAGCAGGACGAGGAGCCCATCGTGAAGAAGTACACCGCCATGTACGAGCCGGAGGACGTGGTGCGCCGGGCCTGGCGGGACGCCAAGCGGGGCCGGGATATCTGCCGCTATGGCTTCGTGGCCCGGCTGCAGGCAGGCCTTGCCAAGCACCTGCCACACAGCGTGGTGATGGACGTGTGGCAGAAGCAGCAGAGTTTGAAGTGACGAAAAGCCGAAGCCCGTGAAGGCTTCGGCTTTTGCCTGCCCTGCCCACGCGGCCGCTCCCAGTGGATTATGGCCCCGTGCCGGGGAACAATGAACATATCCCTTTCTAATCCCTAAAAAATCTCTTGACACGCTCAATACCTCGTGTTATGATGCATTCCACTACAGGAGGCATGATATGGATATTCAACTGAAACGTGGTTTGTTGGACGTATGCGTGCTGGCTGCCATCAAAAGCGAGGACTCATACGGCTACAAGATCATCAAGGATCTGAAGCCCTATGTCACCCTCTCCGAATCGACGCTGTACACCATTCTCAAGCGCCTGGAAACGGCGGAAATGCTGACGGTGCGCACGGTGGAGCACGGAGGGCGGCTTCGGAAATACTATCACATCACGGCGGCGGGCCTGGCGCGCATCGAGTCATTCCGGGAGGAGTGGCGGGAGATCATGTCCATATACCGCTTTGTGACCAAGGAGGATGAGCATGAATAAAGAGGAATTTCTTGCGCGGCTGCGCCGGGGTCTGGCGGGCCTGCCCCGGGAGGACGTGGAGGAGCGCCTGACCTTCTACAGCGAGACCATCGACGACCGGATGGAGGAGGGCCTCACAGAGGAGGAGGCCGTGGCCGACCTGGGTGACGTGGATGAGATCGCTGCTCAGATTGTGGCGGATACGCCGCTGCCGCGGCTGGTGAAGGAACGGGCCCGGTCGAAGCGGGCGCTGCGGGCCTGGGAGATCGTGCTGCTGGTGCTGGGCTCCCCCCTGTGGCTCAGCCTGCTCATCGTGGCGGGAGCGGTACTGCTGACTGCCTATGCGGTGATCTGGGCGCTGATCGCTGCCCTGTGGGCGGTGGAGTTGGCCGTGGTGGTCTGCCTGCTGGCCGGTGTGGTAGCCGGGGCGGCAGCCCTGTTCCAGGGTGGCCTGCGGGGTCTGCTGGTGCTTGGCATCGGTCTGCTCTGCGGCGGACTCGCCATCTTCCTGTTCTTCGGCTGCAAGGCGGTCACAATGGCCCTGCTGCGGCTGACCCGGCGCATGGCCCGGGGCATCAAGTCCCTGTTTATCAGAAAGGAGAAAACTGCATGAGTAAGACGAAAAAGGTGTGGCTCACCGTGGCGGGCATCCTGACAGCCCTGGGCCTGGTGACCGTGGGCATCGCCCTGGCCGCCGGAGGCGGGGACAGGGAGCAGCCCGGCGGCACAGACAATGTCAACCACAGCAACTATGTCAGCCACAGCTATGAGATCAGCGGCGACTTTGACGGCATCGACATTCTGGCCCAGCGGGAGGACATCGAGCTGGTGCTGACGGACGGGGTATGCCGGGTGGTCTGCCAGGAGGCGGAGGACAGCCGCCACACGGTGCAGGTGCAAAGCGGCACGCTGCGCATTGCGGCGGAGCGGGAGAAGTGGTATGACCTCTCCCTGAGCGCCCGGCCCAAGACCACCGTATACCTGCCCCGGGACAGCTACGCCGCGCTGCACATCGACGGCGGCACCGGCAGCGTCAGCATCCCGGCGGACTTCACCTTTGGCAGCGTGGCGGTGGAGGTGGACACCGGGGACATCCTGTGCCTGGCCTCAGCCTCCGGTCTGATGGAGCTGGAGACGGACACCGGCAGCATCCGGGCCGAGGGCCTGCGGGCCGCCAGTCTCCACTGCTCCGCCGATACGGGCAGCGTGCACATCAGCTCCGCCGCCATTGCCGGTGAGCTGGATGTGGAGACCAACACCGGCAAGCTGGATCTGACGGAGATTAGCTGCGCCTCCCTGGAGGCGGAGAGCAAGACCGGTTCCATCCGGCTCCAGAGCGTGGTGGCCGCTGGGGCCCTCACCATCGAGGGCGGCACCGGCAGCGTACAGCTGGAGGACAGCGACGCTGGTCAGCTCTTTATCGAGACCAGCACCGGCAGCGTGACCGGCACCCTGCGCACGGGGAAGCAGTTCATCGTGGAGGGCGCCCATGGCCGGGTCAGCGTGCCGAACAGCACCGGCGGCGGGCGCTGTGAGATCAAGACCTCCACCGGCGACATCCACATCGAGATATAAAACGGCGGTCACGAAAGGAGGCAGGACATGAAACAGCGCAGCTATATTGCCATTGATCTAAAGTCCTTCTATGCCTCCGTGGAGTGCCGCGACCGGGGGTTGGATCCCCTGGACACGAATCTGGTGGTGGCGGACGAGAGCCGCACCGACAAGACCATCTGCCTGGCCGTCACCCCCTCCCTGAAGCGCCACGGCATCTCCGGCCGCAGCCGCCTGTTCGAGGTGAAGCAGCGGGTGGCGGAGGCCAACGCCGCCCGGCGGCAGCAGGCCCCGGGGCGGCAGCTGGAGGGCGCGTCGCACCTGGCCTCCCGGCTGCGGGATGACCCGCGCCTGGCCATCGACTTTCTCATTGCCCCGCCGCAGATGGCCCGGTATATGGAGGTCAGCACGCAGATCTACCGCGTCTATATGAAATATGTGGCCCCGGAGGACGTGGTGGTCTATTCCATCGACGAGGTGTTCATGGATGTGACGGACTATCTGCCCACCTACGGGCTCACGGCCCGGCAGCTGGCCATGAAGATGATCCTGGACGTGCTGGAGACCACCGGCATCACGGCCACGGCCGGCATCGGCACGAACCTCTTTCTGTGCAAGGTAGCCATGGACATCGTGGCCAAGCACATCCCAGCGGACGAAAACGGCGTGCGCATCGCGGAGCTGGACGAGGACGGCTTCCGCCGTCAGCTGTGGAGCCATCGGCCCATCACAGACTTCTGGCGGGTGGGCCGGGGCTATGCCGACAAGCTGGCACAGCACGGTCTGTTCACCATGGGCGATGTGGCTCGCTGCTCTGTCCGGGACGAGGAGCTGCTCTATCGCCTCTTTGGCAAGAACGCGGAGCTGCTCATCGACCACGCCTGGGGCTGGGAGCCCTGCACCATCCAGGCCATCAAGGCCTACCGCCCCGGCAGCAGCAGTCTCAGCTCGGGCCAGGTGCTGCACTGCCCCTATGAGGCGGAGAAGGCGCGGCTGGTGCTGCGGGAGATGGCGGATCTGCTGGTGCTGGATCTGGTGGACAAGGGGCTGGTGACGGATCAGCTGGTCATCACGGTGGGCTACGACGTGGAGAACCTCACGGATCCGGCCCGCCGGCGGGCCTATCAGGGCCCGGTGGTCAGGGACGGCTATGGCCGCCAGATCCCCAAACAGGCCCACGGCTCCATCAACCTGGGCGGCCGCACCTCCTCCACCCGGCGCATCCTGCAGGCGGCCACGGAGCTCTTTGACCGCATCGTGGACGCATCCCTCCTGGTGCGGCGGCTGAACATCGTGGCCAACCACATTATCTCCGAGGCGGAGGCCGCGGAGAAGGACAGCGGCTATGAGCAGCTGGATCTGTTCACGGATCAGGCCGCTCTGGCAGCCCAGCGTCAGCGGGAGCAGGCGGCCCAGGCCCGGGAGCGGAAGATGCAGCAAGCCATGCTGGATATCCGAAAAAAATACGGCAAAAACGCCATTCTGAAGGGCATGAACCTGGAGGAGGGCGCAACGGCCCGGGATCGCAACGGGCAGATCGGAGGCCACAAGGCATGAAAACACCCTATGACGATATCATCGACCTACCCCACCACGTCTCCACCACCCATCCGCAGATGCCCATGTCCGACCGGGCGGCGCAGTTTTCCCCCTTCGCCGCCCTGGTGGGCTATGATGCCGCCATCCGGGAGACTGGGCGGCTGACGGAGGCAAAGGCAGAGCCGGACGAAGAGGCGCTGCGGGAGCTGGACCGACGCTTCCGGCTCCTGGCGGAGCGGCTGGATGACGGGCCGGAGGTGGACATCACCTATTTTCTGCCCGACCGGCGCAAGGCCGGCGGCGCCTATCAGTCGGTTCGCGGCGTTGTCAAAAAGATCGATGACTTCCGGCGTCTCATCGTCCTGCGGGACGGGACGAGCATCCCCATGGACGACGTGGCGGCCCTGGACTGGTCTGCGCCGGAGACGCAGAACTAAAAAAACACAGTCACCGGTGTTACCCGGTGACTGTATTTCTATTTCTCGGTGGGTTCTTACCGGGCGGCTTCCATGCCGGCAACAAGAGCCTTCTTGTTGCCTTCCAGGAAGCGGGCCTTCTTCTCGCCCAGCTCGATGCGGATGGCCTCGGTCATCTGCTCCACGGTGGTGACAGGCACCTTCTCCAGAACAGCGCCCAGGATGGCCACGTTGGCGCCCTTGGGGTTGCCGACCTTCTCGGCCAGGCCGTTGGCGTCGCAGTACACCACGGTGATGTCGTCGCGGACAGCCTTGCGGTCGATGATGCTGCTGTTGATCACCAGCACGCCGCCGGGCTTCACAGCGTCCTCGAACTTATCCAGGGAGGGGCGGTTCATGGCCACCACCACGTCAGCCTTGTCCACCAGGGGGGAGGCGACGGGATCGTCGGAGACGATGACGGAGCAGTTGGCGGTACCGCCGCGCATCTCAGGGCCATAGGAGGGCAGCCAGGAAACGTGCTTGCCGTCCAGCATGCAGGCCATAGCCATGAACTTGCCGATCAGGAGCATACCCTGACCGCCGAAACCGGCAAAGATAAAGGTTTTTTCCATGTTACTTGGCCTCCTTGTCTTTGTAAACACCCAGAGGATAGTAAGGAATCATATTCTCCTCCAACCAGGTCATAGCCTCCACGGGAGACATACCCCAGTTGGTGGGGCAGGTGGACAGCACTTCCACCATGCAGAAACCCTTGCCCTCCTGCTGATAGCGGAAAGCCTTGGCAATGGCCTTCTTGGCCTTGACGATGTTGGCGGTGTTGTTGACGGCCACGCGCTCGATATAGTAGGAGCTGGGGATGGCGGACAGCATCTCGCTCATCTTGATGGGGGCGCCGCACCAAGCCTCGTCACGGCCATAGGGGGAGGTGGTGGTCTTCTGGCCGATCAGGGTGGTGGGGGCCATCTGGCCGCCGGTCATGCCGTAAATGGCGTTGTTGACGAAGATGGTGACGATCTTCTCGCCGCGGTGGGCGGCGTGGACGATCTCGGCGGTACCGATGGAGGCCAGGTCGCCGTCGCCCTGATAGGTGAAGACCATGGTGTCATCGCCCACGGCGCGCTTTACGCCGGTGGCCACTGCGGGAGCGCGGCCATGAGCGGCCTCGTACATATCGCAGTTGAAGTAGTCATAGGCAAACACGGAGCAGCCCACGGGGGCCACGCCGATGACCTTGCCATCGAGCTTCATCTCGTCGATGACCTCGGCTACCAGGCGGTGGATGATGCCGTGGTTGCAGCCGGGGCAATAGTGGAACTGCTTGTCGGTGAGCAGCTTCGTCTTTTCAAATAATACGGCCATGTTACTTGCCCTCCTTCATGCTGAGAATCTTGGCGACGATCTCGTCGGTGGTGGGCATCTGGCTGCCGCAGTGACCGAAGAAATCAACGGGCTTGCCGCCGTTGATGGCCAGCTTCACATCCTCCAGCATCTGGCCCTCGTTCAGCTCCACGTCCAGAACGGCCTTCACGCTGTCCTGGCAGGCATACTCGCGCACGGCGTCATAGGGGAAGGGCCACACAGTGATGGGGCGAACCAGACCCACGTTGATGCCCTGCTGCTTCAGCTCGGCAATGGCGCTCTTGGCGATACGGGCCACGGTACCAAAGGCGGTGATGATGTAGTCGGCGCCCTCGCAGTTGTACGCCTCGTACATCTGCTCGTTGGCGGTGACTTCCTTATACATGGCCTGCAGCTCGTCGTTGTGGACGGACAGGCTCTCGGTGTCGATGAAGATGGAGTTGATCACGCCGCGCTTGGCGGGGTCATCGCCGGGCTTCCAGCCGGTGCAGGCCCAGGGCTTCTCCTCGGGATCGACCTTATAGTCCACCATCTCGGGCAGCTCCACGGGCTCCATCATCTGGGCGATGATGCCGTCGGCCAGGAACAGCACGGGGATGCGGTACTTCTCGGCCTTCTCATAGGCGAACATCATGATATCGATGAACTCCTGGATGGAGGAGGGGGCATAGGTCAGCAGGTGATAGTCACCGTTGCCGCCGCCCTTGGTGCCCTGGAAATAGTCGCCCTGGGAGGCCTGGATATTGCCCAGACCGGGGCCGCCGCGCATGACGTTGATGATCACGGCGGGGACGCGGGCGCCGGCGCAGTAGGAGATGCCCTCCTGCTTCAGGGACACGCCGGGGCTGGAAGAAGAGGTGATGACACGCACGCCGGTACCGCCGGCGCCATAGACCATATTGATGGCCGCCACTTCGCTCTCGGCCTGCAGGAAGCAGCCGCCGATCTCGGGCATACGGGCGGACATATATTCAGGGATCTCCGTCTGCGGAGTAATGGGGTAGCCAAAGAAGAACCGGGCGCCTGCGCGAATGGCAGCCTCCGCGATCGCCTCGCTACCCTTCATAAGAGTCAAAGCCATAAGTATTCCTCCTTAGTCTTTTTCGATGCGGATCACCACATCAGGGCAGGTGCGCGCGCAGGATGTGCAGCCGATGCAGGCCTCCATATTGGTGACCTCAGCCGGATGATAGCCCTTCGCGTTGATCTTTGTCTTGGACAGCTCGATGATGTGCTTGGGACAGGCCCGAACGCACAGGCCGCAGCCCTTGCAAAGATTCTCATTGATTGTAACTCTTACCACACTTTACACCTCTTTTCTGGTTTTGCCTTTTTGCGTGGATATATTGCCTCCCCTGGCAGGGGGATGCGACGGATCAATAGATCTCCTTCCGGGGATCGGTGGTGTTCAGCCCGTGCTGGATATAGGAATCCCAGTCGCGGTGCATATACATATCGATGGCCAGCGGCGTGCCCACATACTTCGGGTCGGGGTTCCGGGCCAGGAAGGCGTCCAGGAACTCCTTTTTCCCGGTGGTGTAGGCCACGGGGATGCCCGTGCGGTCTGCTACCTCCCGCAGCACCAGATAGCCGTCCCACAGGTCGTCGGCACTGGTCATGGTGGCCAGGTTGGTGTTGTTCACCATGCCGGTGATGGTCAGGCGGGAGTGCAGCTGCATGGCCTCCTGCAGGTGGTGGATCTTCTCCGGGGTGCTGGCCAGAGGGCGGCGGATGTTCACCACATTCAGCACCTCCAGCGAGCCCTGGGGCAGATCCATAAAGTCCTGGTGATAGCGGCCCAGGGCCGTTGCGCCCACGTCGTCGCCGCCCACGTCGAACACCACGGTGTCCCAGTCCAGCACGAAGGCGGACGATACCTCCGCCGGCAGGGACAGTGTCTCGATGCCGGAACAGGCAAAGTTGGGGGACACCAGCCGGATCTCCTTCTGCTCCACCAACTTGCCGCGCTCAGTCAGGCGGAAGTAGGTGTTCACCATATCCAGATCCAGCAGCTCCGTCCGCTCGCCCCGGGCGGCGGCCTGGATGGCGAAGTTCAGCGCCAGCTCACTCTTGCCGCTGCCATAGTTGCCGATCAGCACCTTGACGTGTTTCATGGGTCAGTCTCTCCTTAATTTAAAAAGCGAATGTCTTGCGTTGTTATCTCAGGTTTTCCCTGATGGTCTGGCACAGCGCGGTGATGCCCTTGACGATCTTCTCCTCGGGCATGCAGCTGTAGTTCAGGCGCAGGGTGTTCTCGTGGCCGCCGTTGGGGAAGAAGGAACCGCCGGGCACGAAGGCAACCTTCTTTTCCAGGCACTTCATCTGCAGCTCCTTGGCGTCCATATACTCCGGCAGCACCACCCAGGCGAACAGGCCGCCCACGGGACGGGTATAGGTGCAGGGGGCCGGCAGCTCCCGCTCCAGGGTCTCCAGCATCACGGCCCGGCGCTTCTTGTAGCACTCGCGGATGGTGTTGACGTGGGCGTCCAGGTCGAACATATCGATCCACTTGGAGGT
>CAZUYE010000050.1:0-12414 GCA_964624925.1 uncultured Oscillospiraceae bacterium
AGCCGTGTCTACTTTTTTGCCATTTTCAATTTGCGCAACTTATTGTACCTTATCTTTACCTGCTAAGTGGCTCACTTTTATATTAGCGTTTACACCAAGAGGATATGATCCAGAGCCTGCTGCCCTGGAATGCCCCGGCAGAGTGCCACACGAAGTGAATCGTAATGCCGACTCCGAGATTAGCCTCAGAGTCGGCATTTTTTATATGCGGTTAGATTTGACGCTTACCTTCGCCCGTAATAGGCCCTTATAGGGTCAGATCAAACCTCCGGCTTAGCCGGAGGTTTTGATTACACCTGATGATTGCCGCCAGACCATGGTGCCGCTGTACGTCACAGGCACCTGTCATCGGCCTCCATTATGGCAAGAGTCAATCTGTCGTACGCCTCCTGAACAGCGGTATCCATATCCCTGCCTGCAAGCTCTTCAGAAAATTGCCGGATTTTCTTTTGCGCCGCATGACTGGCCGTTGGATACAAGTCAGAGAGGCTGTTGAGGATGGCACATTGATTCTGATAACGGCATCTGCTGAACATACGGATCAACAGATCGGTCAGATTCTCCATTCCCAGACGGATCAGACTCTCGGTCTTACATATTTTGGCGAATGTATCGCTTTCCTTTTTGGCAATCAGCCTGTTCCGCACGTTTGCACATTTTTCCGCATCCGCCCAATAGTATACCATCCCCATGCAAATATAGGCATACCCACGTACCAGCGGATGCCGCGAGGCGGAAAGCCGCATGGCAGCCTCCAGTGTATCGTCTCCCGGAAATACGGATAAGGAATCTATGGCGCTGGTTTGTACCAAATAGGAAGTGTCCTCTGTCAGGGCAAGCAATGTTTCCTTTGCGTGGCGGTTCGGAAACCTACAGAGCAGGTCCGCCAGCCTGATACGATAAAACATATCGCGACTTTTTGCAAGTCGATTAATCTCATCCATATGCTCAGCGTAATTTTCAGGGGTAAGATTTTCTTCCAATTTATCGATCATCATTTTGTCCTCAAATAGCCGTTCCTTTTTGTTACATTTCTGTTTCGTCGCGCCTTCTCCTCCCGCTGAAGTCTGCGTTTTTCTTTTCCCTTTGTTTGGGGATCCTTTATTTTGGCTTGTATGTCTGCATCTGATAGGCCAGCAAGTCCACTGTCGCGCATGTTGCCTTGATGTCCCTTTGACATCTCCAATTCGGTACCAATTTCGCCAATTGCTACGGTCATTGTGCCAATAAGTGCACCAAAGGCAGCTGTGTACATGGACATTTCAGCAATGGTGCCCATCGTTGCAGCAATAGCAATCGCACCAGCACCACCGGTCCCAACTACAAAAGCTGATAACACTGCAGCACCGATTGCAAGACCGCCAAAAATGAGTGCGCTACGAAAAATAGAATCTCCCAAAGTGGTGATTTCTTCCCACAAGTCCCCGCCATCATCTTTTCTGTTGACTGGGTCATTGTCGCAATAGGCAAAGAGATTCTTATCCAAGTTGGCCTTGTCGGGAGAAGCGGCCACCACCGCAGCCGTGTCCGCATTGACAAACCGTCCCCAAGTGGGATTATAATACCGGCTGTTCAGGTAGTACAACCCCGTCTCGGTGTCGTAGACATACCCGCGATAGCGCAGGGGATTCACAGCGCCCAGGGTGGAGGCCATGGTGCCGCTGACGGACATGGGTGCGCCCCAGGGGTCATAGGTGTAGGACACCACCTGGGTGCCGCTGGCATTGACAAGACCGGTGACATCACCCTGGGCGTTTTTCAGGTAGAAATACGTCGTGCCGTTGTACGTCACGGACGCCGGGCCCAGAGAGTCGTAGGTAAAGTGCAGCTTGTTGCTGCCCCAGGTCATCTCCGTCAGCTGGTCGCCCAGGTAAGAGTAGTTGTACGTTGCGCCGTCGACCGTCTTGGAAATGCGCTTGCCGTCGGCATTGTAGCCGTAGGTGATGCTGCTGCCGGATGCGCTCATGGACGCCAGCTGACGGCCATGCTGCCAGGTATACGTCCACGTGCCGTCGTTCAGGGGGTTGCCTATGGCGTCGTAGGTGATGATCTTTCCACTATACGCCGTCAGAAGATCAGATGCTCACTGATCCCAAAATGTTATGCCTTCTGCTGTGTTACACTATACTGATTCATAGCTCAACAGTATCTTAGAAAAACGATAGTATGTGATTCTGAGCTTTTCGTCTCCCTTCGGCCGCTCTATCTGGGGGTATTCTTGTGGATTTCTCGGCAAAGTGGTTGTTGCCGCTGGAACCAACAACGTAAAAGTTTGATTCCCTTTGCGGAACTTCCATATCGGGTAACATTTTCTTTTATAAAATTCGTAGTCTATTAACCCTATTTGAGTTGAAAAATAAACATCTTCCGTGACCTTACCTTTGAGAAGATCAATGGGCAATAATAGAGCGTGTTGTCCAAGATATCCGCGACTGGCCACTACCGCAATATCAAAAATAGCTGTAAATATAGGATTAAACACAAAAGGCATACATATCATTAATCCAACACCTGATGCCAAAATCAGTGTCTGATCTATGAGAAATTTTTTCATTTCTCCTCCTTAAAACAATGTGGCCAACGTAGAAGTTACTGTTGAATAGAAACCTGATCGAAAAATTGGCAACCGTGTTTCGACAATGTTAATTTTTTTAATCATTGACGATTTTATAAAAGAGTGCATGTTTACATTCACATTTGCTTGGGGGCTACAATATACATTATCACGTAGATACACTTTTTTATCGGCCCTCGACATATTTTCAATTTGCTTAACTTTCAAGGCGGCCATTCCCTTCGAAAACCAATATCCAATTCCGTTTGTTACGCCACCACGAAAAGCACTTTTTCCCGCATCTTCCCAACTGTTGATGTTCCCCTTCAAAAAATCAGATACAACGTTTCCGGCGGCACCAACAGCCACTGTGCCAGCAAGGTTTAATCCAGGTATTGTCAAAATAGACCGTGTTCAATGTTTGGACATAGGCGGGGAATATACCCATCTCGGAGTATGCTTTCTCCGCTACGACTACACCGGCGGTATATTGCCAGCTGTTCTGGCTGTCTGTATCCGGGTTAAAGTGTATAAAGTTATCGCCCCAGGTACCATCCGTATAATAGAAGCGCACCATCAGTGCATACATACGGCGATTGCTTTCGTCTGTATATACGCAGTCGCCCTTCGCCCAACCTGATACCGAGTACACATCTCCAGCTGCTCCGCTCATACCTTTTAGAACCTGATCGCAGTACTTGTGCTTGGTAGGATCTCCGGTAAAGCGCATGACCCGATGATCCGAATTCTCCGTAGGCGAATCGGAATAAGTAATGATCTGGTCTGTGCTGCTGCAACTCGGATTGGGCGTCCAGGCCGAGTCGAAGGAGAAATCACTGTTTTCAACCAGGTTATAACGGCTGGGCGAGGCAGTCTGCTCCAGCTGCAGGGCATCAAAGTAAGCGGCGGTGGTGGAGCTGTTCTGCAGGAACGGAACCACTGCGGCATACGCACTTTCCTCAGGCAGTGTGTAGGTTACCTGCAGCCGGGTCCATGTGTTGTTGCTTGGTGCAGCACTGCTGACGATCAGAGGCTCCGTACTGCCGGGCTGCAGGAGTCCGATACAGGCTCCGTCAGCTTCGGCCTTCACATAAGCGGAAGCCGCAATTATTGATGTAGGAAAGAACCAACACAGGACACTTCTGGGTATCGCTGTAATCAGAGGAATAAAAGGATGCGGTTTTCGTCGTTGTGCTGCTTTCTACCGCCTCTGATGTGCGGAGCATGATGCCGGTATTGCCAGGATTTTCATACCACTTCTGGGCAATATTCGTAACGTCCCAGGTGTGCCAGGTTTGTCCGGCGATAAACTGATAGTCTTCTGCTATTTCATTGTAACCGGCGCAGTTGTCCCAGGTAATGGTTGTGGAGTCCCACATACTTTCAACCTGATGCGCCGTCATATAATTGCCGGAGATTCCGCCGGTATCGCTGTATTTATACAGTAAGAGCTTTGCGCCCACGACCACATCCGCTGCCGTTAAAGCGGGAATATTTTTGAAGCGAATATAAATGCGTTCCCGTCCGCGGTCTGTAGCATAGCCAGCCACGAGCGAAGCATCATTATAAGCAGGTGCATTACGCTGACTTACCGTCTTGTCCCGAATCGTGAACGTGTTGGATACCGGCTGAACCACTGGATCCAGAACCACCGGGTATTCAGCGTCTGCCATCCAATCCTGAGGCAGGTAATAACGAAGCTCGTACCCGGTTTCGTCTTCCTCCAGGATCACTCTGATATCGTCCGAATATGCACTTCCCGCATCCAGCAAATACGGTGCCGGCATATAGAACACAGGCTCATCCCCGGGCTCAGCATCCTTGGCATAGGCCAGAATACGATTATCCTCCTGCAGCTCCAACCGCAAATTCTCCGCTTCCAGATGGTAACGATAGCCCAACAGTTCGCTGGGATAACTGCGCAGGATCAGTGACTCCTTGAGTCGGTTGGAATCCAGGTCATATATAACACCCCTCCGCCTACTTTGCAATAACTTTTTGCCAAATCGATGAAAAATAGTAGCATGCCACAAACAACACTGTCCGACGTTTGGTTATTGTGACCATGCCGTGAACTGAGCGCAATGCCTTGCGACAGAGGCGATCTTTTTCGTTCTTTCTCTGTGTTAAATCTCAGATAGAGTGAGTCCTTCGGGGTGGTTCATGATGAACCTCCCCTGGGTTCAGCTAATAGGCGCAGTTCTCCCTTGGCGGAGGACTGCGCTTTTGCTGTGTATCACTGAATGGAGTACAGGTTGGAGGTACTGCTTCCGTTGGCTCGGTAGCGAGGCAGCCTTTTCAGATATCCGGCCTTCTCCAAATCATCCAGCGCCCGCTTGACCGTGGAGCGGGACAGTTTTAAATCCGACGCTATGGTTCTGATTCCCGGCCAGCACTTGCCTTCGGCATCCGAGCGGTCATGCAGATACATATAAACTACTCTCGCTCTGGAGGGCAGTTCCGTGTCGGCGTATATCGTTCCGAAGTAACTCATCGCTCCTCCTCTCCCATCGTCTTGATCGAGTTTCCGCGCCTTCTGGAGCGCTCCTGTGAGGGTTCGTGGGACAGCCCTCCGTGACCGGCGACCGCATAGAAGCTGCCGCTGTCATCGTTCTCGCTCTGACGATATTGCGGCAGATCGCGTTCCAGATCCACACGGTTGGCATAGGCCACGACGCGGTTGGCACGCTCCGGGACGGTGTATGGCTCTCCGAAGGTGATACCCCAATTCAGAAAAAGCTGGAGTTTGGTGCGCATGGGATGTGTACCGGTTTTCATGACGATGAAGCTGCCCTTGGGTATAGACTTCAACTCATCCGGTGTCAGCAAAGCACGCTCCATCATTTGCAGGCTCTGGCTGGGGTCGTTCTTTCCACGACTCACAGAGCCGGACAGCACGGTGCGGCTTCCAAGTGCTTTGGACAACACTTCGGCAGTCTGACTGTTGGGTGCAAAGCCGCCGAAGATGGTGTCCTGGCAGTTGTCCTGAATAATTTCGCAGCCTTCTTTTTCGTAGTTCTTTTCAAGCTGGGCAAGGCTCTGAATGATTGGCACCAACGTCAGGCGGCGGGAGCGACCAGCGGAGAACAGTGGCAAGATATCAAAGGGCGGCATGGTGCCGAACTCATCGCAGAACAGCACCACGCGGTTTTTCAGCTTGAAGGAGATCCGACCGTTGGTGCGCTGTACCTCGCGGACGCTGCGGCCGCACAGCAGCTCGTAGTCCCGCTGATCCATATGCCTTGATATTTCTGCGATTTTGTAGTATCCCAATCACTTCAGGAACGGCGCGTTCTACGCTTTTCTACGCTCTGCACAGGGCGTGGACATGACTTAAAATGCGAGTGGAACTCGATTCGACAGGGTCTTAAAGGTACTTGTCGATTCTCATCGATTTTTCACTCCAAATGGCTCGAAATCAGTTGTACCTTTGGGTACCGGGGGTTCGAATCCCTCCATCTCCACCATCGGCCTGCAGTGGTTCGCCACTGCAGGCTTTTCTTATGCCGGTCTTTCCTCTTTTGGCTCTCGACTGAACGTTCCGCTCATGGCGTTTGCCGAGGCTTCCTGCGCCGAATAGTCCAGGTGTGCGTAGATATCTGCGGTGGTAGCGAAGATGCTGTGTCCCAGCCAAATCTGAATCTGCTTCATAGAGATTCCGTTTCTGAGAAGCAGGCTGGCGCAGGTGTGCCCTTACGGTATAATTGCGACAAGCCGGAAAAGCCCCGTATATCAAGGGTTTGAGGTTTCTTGGCAAGGTTTTTCATCCTTTTCCAAACCGAAAAATCAAGCCGCGAAGTGATGATATTTTAGGGGGTGTTACAGTAACGACAGACCTCCTTTTCCTTTTACCAATTATCAAGCGCTACCCACACGGCAAAAATTTCAAAAACGCAAACAAAATCGCAACAAATCCGTGGTATAATTACCTCAACTGCCTGTGTGGCAATTCTCACCTGCGACTGGAGGCCCGCTTATGTTCAAGATCCTGGTGCTGGAGGACGACCGTGACCTGAACCGTACGGTCTGCGCTTTCCTGGACAGCCACGGCTACGAGGCCCTGGGCTGCGCCGATGCCGACGCCGCCTATGACCTGCTTTATACCCACACCGTCGACCTCATCGTGTCCGACATCATGCTCCCCGGAGCCGACGGCTTCACCTTCGCCCAGAGCGTCCGGGAGCTGGATCGTCAGATCCCCATCCTCTTCATGACCGCCCGGGATGACTTGGCCTCCAAGCAGCGGGGCTTCCGCCTGGGGGTGGACGACTACATGGTCAAGCCCATCGACCCGGAGGAGCTGCTGCTGCGCATCGGTGCGCTGCTGCGCCGGGCGGGCATCGCCGCCGCCCGGCGGCTGGAGATCGGCCGCTTCTGCATGGACGCCGACGAGCACAGCGCCTGGCTGGGCCAGGAGGAGCTGCGCCTGACCAACCGGGAGTTCTCCATCCTCTATAAGCTCCTGAGCTATCCCCGCAAGACCTTCACCCGCACGCAGCTGCTCAACGAGTTCTGGGATCCGGACAGCGACACCTCCCCCCGGGCCGTGGACGTGTATATGACCAAGCTGCGGGCCAAGCTGGCGGACTGCGACGATTTCGAGCTGGTGACCGTTCACGGTCTGGGCTACAAGGCGGTGCTGAAATGAAGCGTTTTTTTAGCTGGCTGAGCCACTATCTGGTCTTCTTTCTGCTGGTGGCCTTCGTGACCACCTGCTGCATGACCCTCTTTCTCTCCGCCCTCACCGAGAGCATCCGCCTGGAGCTGACGGCGGAGCACCTGAACGTGGCGGCCAAGCTGACCTTCGCCAATGTGCTGCTGCTGAGTCTGCTGTTCACCCTCATCGACGGCCTCCGCCGCCGCTACACGGTGGACCGGCCGGTGCGCCGGATCATCAGCGGCGCAGAGCGCCTGATGCAGGGCGATCTCTCCGCCCGCATCCAGCCCCCGACGAGCCTCTCCGCAGACGATCCCTTCAGCCGCATCAGCGATTGCTTCAACCGCATGGCCGCCGAGCTCCAGGGGGTGGAGACCCTGCGCAGCGACTTCATCGCCAACGTCTCCCACGAGCTGAAGACCCCCCTGGCCGTGCTGCAAAACTACGGCGTGCTGCTGCAGGATCCCGCTCTGCCCGAGGCGCAGCGTCTGGAGTATGCCCGCGGAGTCAGCAGCGGGGCCCGGCGCATGGCGGAACTGGTCACCAACATCCTCCGCCTCAACCGCCTGGAAAATCAGCAGATCTTCCCTCGGGCGGAGGAATTTGACCTCAGCGAGCAGCTGTGCCAGTGCCTCCTGCAATATGAGAGCGTCTGGGAGCAGAAATCGCTGCAGCTGGAAACGGACATTGCCGATGGCGTCCGCCTGCAGGCGGACAGCGAGCTGCTGGAGCTGGTGTGGAGCAACCTGCTCTCCAACGCCTTCAAGTTCACGCCGCCCGGCGGTGCCGTCTCCGTCCGTCTCACGGCGGACGAGACGCAGGTCTCCGTCTGCATCAGCGACACCGGCTGCGGCATGAGCCCGGAGGTGGGCCGCCACATCTTCGAGAAGTTCTATCAGGGCGACAGCTCCCACGCCGCCCAGGGCAACGGCCTGGGCCTGGCCCTGGTGAAGCGGGTGATGGACATTCTCCACGGGGAGATCCGGGTGGACAGTGCCCCCGGCCGGGGCAGCAGCTTCACCGTGTATCTGCCCCGGGCATAAGGGGGGGCAGGTATGCTGCAAAAACTTTTGCGGGCGTTGCTGCGTCCCCCGGCGGTGCTGCTGTGTCTGCTGACGCCGCTGTCCGCCGCCTCCCTGGTCTATACCATGCGCCGCCTGGAGGAGACGGATCCCCTCCGCCTGGCTGCCTACGTCCTCTCTGCCTACACCCTGACGGCCCTGTGCCTGCGTTTGCCGTCCCTGTGCCGCGGCATCCGCCGCCTCCGGCGGGAGAACCCCCGGCTGCGCCGCTGGCAGGAGGATGTCCACCTCCGGGCCAAGGTGACCCTGACGGGCCAGGTGCTCTGGAACGGTGGCTACGCCGCCCTGCAGTTGGGTCTGGGCCTGTATCACCACGCCGCCTGGTTCTACTCCCTGGCAGTCTACTACCTCTCCCTGGCCCTGATGCGCTCCTTTCTGCTGCGCCACAGCCTGCGCTACCGGCCCGGCCAGGAGCGCCGGGGGGAGCTGCGCCGCTGTCGCCTGTGCGGCTGGCTGTTCCTGCTGATGAACCTGGCCCTCTCCGGCATGATGCTGTTCATGCTCCGGGAAGACCGCCTCCCCCACCACCACGAGATCACCACCATCGCCATGGCCGCCTATACCTTCACCTCGCTGACCATGGCCATCATCAACCTGCACCGCTACCGCCGCTACAACAGCCCCCTGCTCTCTGCCTCCCGGGCCATCTCCCTGGCGGCGGCCTGCGTCTCCATGCTCACGCTGGAGCGCAGTATGCTGACCACTTTCGATACCGGGCAGCTGACGCAGCGGGGCCAGACGCTGCTCATGGCCCTCAGCGGCGCCGCCGTATCGGCCTGCATCATCTTTATGGCCGTCTATCTGCTCATTCGCGCGCGAAGCGCACAGGAGGAACCACATGGAAACTAACGAACGCTTTCAAATGACCTATTCCGCCCGCCAGCAGGAGGAGCTGCAGGCCCTGCGCAAGAAATATGCCCCGCCGGAGGAGGACAAGCTCCAGCGCCTCCGGGCCCTGGACCAGGGCGTCAGCCGCCGGGCCTCGGCCCCGGCCATCAGCATCGGCGTCATCGGCACGCTGCTGCTGGGTCTGGGCATGAGCCTCATCATGACCGACCTGGGCTCGCTGCTGCAGGGCCTGGCCCTGCCCGTGGGCGTGGCCGCGGGCCTGGTGGGCATGGCCCTGCTGGCCTGCGCCTATCCCCTGTATCGCCGCATTCTGGAGCGGGAACGCCGCCGGGCCGCGCCGGAGATTCTCCGGCTCACCGACGAGCTGCTGCAGTAAGCCTATCGCCGTTGCTCCAGCGGGTCATCCCCCAGGGACAGCGCCGTCTCCCGCCGCCGTGGCGCAATGGGCCGGGACATACAGAAATAGCGGCTCTCGTCCGCTGCGTGATCCTCCTGTCGGGTGTCCACGTCCTCCGCGTTCATGGGATCATACAGCAGCGTCGGCACCGTGCGGATAAAGGCCCGGCAGCCAGAGAAGACATACAGCATGGGGCAGCCCTCGTCGTCAAAGCTCATCCGGTAGTGCAGCTGCATCCACCCTGGGATCCGCCGGTTGTCCCCCTTGGTGAAATAGACCCGGTGCCGCAGCGCCGTCTCATAGATGCTCTCGCCCCGGCTGCTGTCCCAGATGGCCGGATCCGCCACCCCCTGGATCTCCCGTCCCTGCAGCCAGGGATGGGTCTGCTCCATCCGCCGGATCTCCTCGAACTGCTTCTCCGGCGTCCAGCGCACACCCTCGTCGGGCTCGCCGGTGCAGCCGTACAGCTCCAGGATCCGGTACGCCACCCCGTCAAAGTCCACCGCCCACCAGCCGCAGGAGAATGGCTTGGCATAGCCGAAGTCGTAGCTGCGATAGACCCGCCACTCCCGTGGGATGTCGAAGGGGGTGATGACGTGGGTGAATCGCCTGTCCTGATAGTGGGACGGATCGTCCACGAACTCCTGGAACACCTGGCCCTGGAAGGCGTCCCATTTCCCCTCCAGCCAGGCCTCCCGCAGCCGCCGGGGCAGGGCCTCCAGCTGGCGCAGATAGTCCGGCTGGGCCCGCAGCAGGGCCCGGTTGTCCGTGACCCGGGCGGGGATGAACACATAGTCCTCCGGCCGCTCGCCGGGCAGGAAGTGCCGGTCGATGAACAGGCGCTTGATGTAGCCGTGGCCCGGCCCGCCGGGGTTGCAGGTATAGTAGATGCGCTTGGGAAAGCCGTTCACGCCCCGCAGACAGGCGGCGAATTGCTTCATCCACTCCTCCTTCAGCTGTGTGGCCTCGTCCAGGAAGATCACGTCGTACTCCGCCCCCTGATAGCGATCCATGTCCCCGTCGCAGGCGCAGTAGCCGGACTCCAGAACGCTCCCGTTGGAGAACACGAATTGCCGGGCCGCCGCCCGGTATTCCGCCACATCCGCCAGCTCCCGGCGCAGAAAGCGGATGTGATTGGCCTCCACCTCCGGCAGGCTCCGCCGCAGCAGGAGCAGACGGATACCCGGATAGTGCAGCGCCAGCAGCTTGGCCTTGGTGCGCACGGCCCAGCTCTTGCCGCCGCCCCGGGCCCCGCCGAAGGCGATGTATTTGGCCTGGCAGCGCAGAAACTCCGCCTGCCTGGGGTTGGGCCGCCCGATCATCAGCTCTCTCACCGGCTCCACTCCTCCGTTTCTCCCTCCAGCAGCACCCGGACGGCCTCCGGCTGCTGCTTTTCCATTTCCCGCTGCAGAGCCAGCAGCTCCCGCAGCATGGCGCTGAGCTCCCTCAGCTCCTTGGTGCCCGTCTCCTCCTGCATCTGCCGCTCCACCCGCTGGCGCAGCTGCGCCGCAAGCTTCATCAGCTGCTTCCGCCCCGGGCTCTCGCCCCGCCAGTTCTCCCGCCGGGCCCGTCGGCCCACCGTCGCCTCGCTGATGCCGTATTGCCGGCCCAGCTGTCGGTAAGTGGCCCCCTGGAGCCACAGCTTCCTCAGCTCCTCCCAGGGGATCTCCTGCTTTACCATACCTCCTCCGCCTCCTCTCCGCACAGGCAGTCCGCCAGCAGATACCCGGCATAGTCGGCCAGGCAGTCCACGCAGATGTCCTGCCCGTTGACCCGGTAAAAGCGCTGGCCCCACTCAATGTCTCCGCCGCAGAGGCTGCATTCTGTCCGCGGTCCCCTGTCCCGCAAGGGTGCATATCGCATGATCTCCTCACGCTCCTTTCTCTGTCTCTGCCCCCTCCCGGCCCTCTGTTGCCCTCTCTGTTGCATAAATGGATGAAACTTTCCCCCAAAAAACGTTTTCAGCGAAAAAACAGTTGCATTTCAGCAACAAATCGTGGTAAAATAGAGTGTCTTATTCCAACCCCTGTCCGCCACTCCACTTTATGGCGTCCGGGAGGTACATCAAAAGGAGGAATAACCGCTGTGACTGGCGGTGCGGCAGTGTGGAGACCTGCCGTAAGGCGCTGCGGCTTCGCCGGGCGCGAGACCGTTCCATGCGGAGGCAGAACGGTTACAGTCAATGTATTATGGCAGAGGTCATCCTGAAAAACCTGAAAAAGGTCTATCCCAACAGCGAGCCCAAGAAAAAGAAGCACAAGAAGGGCGAGGTCGAGGAGAAGAAGACCAATCTCCAGATCACCGACGAGGGCGTCGTGGCCGTCCAGGAGTTCAATCTGGAGATCGCAGACAAGGAGTTCATTGTGCTGGTGGGCCCCTCCGGCTGCGGTAAGTCCACCACCCTGCGCATGATCGCGGGCCTGGAGGACATCTCCGGCGGCGACCTGTATGTGGGCGGCAAGCGCATGAACGACGTGGAGCCCAAGGACCGCGACATCGCCATGGTCTTCCAGAGCTACGCCCTGTATCCCCATATGACCGTGTATGAGAACATGGCCTTCTCCCTGAAGCTGAAGAAGCTGCCCAAGGACGAGATCGACAAGAAGGTTCGCGAGGCCGCCGAGATCCTGGACATCACCCAATATCTGGACCGCAAGCCCAAGGCCCTGTCCGGCGGCCAGCGCCAGCGCGTGGCCATCGGCCGCGCCATCGTCCGTGATCCCGCCGTGTTCCTGATGGACGAGCCCCTGTCCAACCTGGACGCCAAGCTCCGCAACCAGATGCGCGCCGAGATCATCAAGCTCCGTGAGCGGATCAACACCACCTTTATCTACGTCACCCATGACCAGACCGAGGCCATGACCCTGGGCGACCG
>CAZUYE010000051.1:0-12310 GCA_964624925.1 uncultured Oscillospiraceae bacterium
TACCGGTGAGGATCTCGTGCTGCTTGGAGCCCCACTCGTCATAGATCATGCCGTGCTCGGCCTCACGCAGGCCCTGGATGATGACCTGCTTGCCGTTTCCGGCGGCGATGCGGCCAAATTCCACGTTCTTCACCGGGATGTTCACCACGCCGCCCAACTGGTTCTTGGCGGACAGGGCCCGGGCCTCCTCCAGGGAGATCTGGCTGCCGGGGTTCTCCACCACCTCCACGATCTCCTTCTGGACGTACATCTTCAGGTCCTTCTTCTCCTCGTTGACATCCACGATGACGTTCTCCACGCCCTCGTGATCCTTCTTATAGGCGGCCGTCAGGGCCTGGATGATCTTGCTCATCATAAAATCCTGGGGAATACCGCGCTCCTTTTCCAACAGCTCCAGCGCAGCAAAGATCTCTTCGCATTTCATGTCGATTCTCCTATTCTCTGTCCGTCAAAATTCAATGCGCAGGCGCACCAGGGCGATCTCCGTCTTTTCAAAACGCAGCAGACGCCCGCCGCCCATATCCACCGTTACAGCTCCGTCCTCATAGTCCGCCAGGCGGCCGGCAAACTCCTTGCAGCCATCCTTGGGCTTATAGGTTTTCAGCAGCACCGGGCTGCCCATAAAGCGCGCAAAGTCGCCGGGCCGCTTCAGGGGCCGCTCCGCCCCGGCGGAGGACACCTCAAAGGTGTAACTCCCATCGATGGGGTCCGCTTCGTCCAGCAGATCGCTGACCTTGCGGCTGACGGCCTCGCAGTCCAGAATGTCCACGCCGCCCTCCTTGTCCAGATACAGCCGCAGATACCACTGCCCCGCCTCCCGGACATACTCCACGTCCCAGAGGGTGCAGCCCTGTTCCTCCACCGCCGGCGCGGCCAGCTGGGCCACCAGCTCCGTTACCTTCATGTTCGGCCTCCGTTTCCTCTCCGAAAGATTTTTAAGCGGGCAATTTTGCCCAACAAAAAGAGCGGACCGTCGTCCACTCTCCGTCAATACCTTACCTTCTGTGCAGTAGTTTACCACATATGCCGCCGGAATGCAAGTGTTTTTCCCGGAAAATACCGGGCAAATGCATCTTTTTTTCGCCAAATACGCCCCCTGCGGCATCCGGAACAGGGAAAGGCACTAAAACGTGCGTTTTCTCGCCGGGAGGGGCAGAGCCCCTCCCGCTTTGTCCACATCCCGTTATAGGGGCGACTCACCTTCTCCCCTTCCCCACGAGGCTGCAGAGCAGAAAGGCCAGAAGATCCGCCATGACCACCGTGGCGCCCACCGGGGTGCTCAGCAGATAGGAGGCCGTCAGCCCGGCGCAGAAGCATACCACCGCCAGCACGCCGGCCAGCAACACCACGCCCCGGAAGCTCTTTTTCACCCGCATGGCAGACAGGGCCGGGAAGATCACCAGGCTGGAGATCAGCATGGCGCCCATCATCCGCATTCCCAGCACGATGGTCAGCGCTGTCAGCACCGACAGCAGCGTGTTGTACAGTCCTACCCGCACGCCGGTGGCCCGGGAAAAGCTCTCGTCAAAGGTGATGGCAAAGAGTTTGTGGTAAAACAGCACATACAGCGCCAGCACCGCGATGCTCAGCCCCACACTCAGGGCCACGTCCGCGCTGTCCATGGCCAGGATGGAGCCGAACATATAGCTATCCACATCCGTGGTCATGCCGGTGGTGAGGCTGGTGACGATGACGCCCGCCGCCAGCGACGAGGCGGACACCACCGCAATGGCGGCATCTGCCCCGATACGGCTGTTCTCCGTCAGCCGCAGCAACCCCAGGGCCGCTAAGATCACCACCGGGATGGACACCGGCAGCGGCGCCCAGCCGCAGGCCACGGCAATGGACAGGGCACCGAAGGACACATGGCTCAGGCCGTCCCCGATCATGGAGTAGCGCTTGAGCACCAGCGGCACGCCCAATAGCGCCGCGCACAGGGACACCAGTATCCCCACCACAAAGGCCCGGACGATAAAGGGATAGGTGAACATTTCCAGCAGCAGACTCATTTCCTCTCACCTCCAAAGCGCTTCCCATAGGGGGAGGCCAGATATTCCGCCGGGCTGCCCAGGAACCACTGATCCCGGCCGGCGTGCAGGATGGCAGTAGCATCCCGCAGGGCGCTGCGGATGTCGTGGGTCACCATAACGATGGCCATGCCCTCGCTGCGGTTGAGATAGCGCAGCGTCCGGTACAGGTCATCGGCGGCGGCGGGATCCAGCCCCGTCACCGGCTCGTCCAGCACCAGCAGATCCCCCGCCGCGCACAGGGCCCGGGCCAGCAGCACCCGCTGCTGCTGCCCGCCGGACAGCTCCCGGTAGCAGCGATCCTTCAGCTCCAGAATGCCCAGCTTGCCCATGTGCTGCAGAGCCTGGGACTTCTGCTGCGCCGAGTAGAAAAAGCGCCAGCCCCGTGCGCTGAGAAAGCCGGAACGCACCACCTCGCTGACGGTGGCGGGAAAGTCCTTCTGGGCCCGGGTCTGCTGTGGCAGATAGCCGATGGCGCCGGAGCGCAGGCTGCTGTCCATCCGGATCTCCCCGCCCAGGGGCCGCAGCAGCCCCAGCAGGCTCTTCAGCAGCGTGGATTTGCCGCTTCCATTGTCCCCCACGATGCACAGGTAGTCCCCCCGCCGCACTTGAAAGCTCAGCTGCTCCCAGATGGCCCGGCCCTCATAGCCCAGGGACGCCTCCCGGCAGTCGATGAGTATTTTTCTCTCCTGTTCGCTCACAGCAAGCCCTCCCGCAATACTTCCACATTTTTCCACATCAGGGAGAGGTAGCTCTCCCCCGCCTGAAACTCCTGCCTTGTCACCGTCTGGCAGGAGTGGAAGGTCAGCACCCGTGCACCGGTGGTCTCGGCAATGGCCTGGGCCACCTTCCGGCTGCTGCACTCGATGGTGTACACCACCGGGATGCCATCCTCCCGCACCTTGTCGATGAGGTACTTCAGCGTCCCCAAAGACGGCTCCGTATCCCCGGCGCAGCCGTGGAAGGCCGCCCGGTAGTCCAGGTCGTATTCCTTTACAAAATACAGCAGCGGGAATCGGTCGCCAAAAATCAGCATCCGCCGCTGTCCGCCCTCCGCCACAGCCCGGAAGGCCCCGTCCAGCTCCTCCAGCTGGGTCAGATAGTCCGCCAGACGCTGCCGGTAGCCCGCCTCATGGGTGGGGTCGGCCTGGCACAGGGCCTCGCAGATGGCCCCGCACAGGGTCATGGACAGGCGGGGTGAGGTCCAGATGTGCTCATCATACTCGATCTTCTCCTCGTGGCCGTCGTGGTCGTGCTCGTGTCCCTCGTGTTCATGGTCATGGTCGCCCTGCATCCCCTCGCTGTGCTCCTCCTCCAGTGCGTCGGCATAATCCATCATCCGCAGCACCGGGCCCATGTCCTCCCCGATGGCCTCCAGAACCTCCTCCACCCAGGTCTCGCTCTCGCCGCCGTTGCAGATCAGCAGCTGGGCCTGGGCCACGTCCACCACGTCCAAGGGCGTGGGTTCGAAGCTGTGGGTCTCCCGTCCGGCAGGCACCAGCAGCTGGGCCGAAACATCCTCCCCGCCGATAACCCGCACGAAATCATAATAGGGAAACAGGGTGCACACCACCCGCAGCCCCGGCTCCTCCGTGTCGCGCCGCCCGGCACAGCCGCTCAGCAGCAGCACCGCCGCCAGCAGCAGGCAGCTCAGCCGCCGCCTCATTGCGCCGCCTCCCGGCACCTCTCGCACAGGCCGTAAAACAGAGTCCGCCGGGGGTTGATCTGAAAATGGTGCTCCGCCAGTAGATGGCCGTACAGCTCCCCCAGATGGGAGCAGTCCACATGGCGGATGCAGCCGCAGCCCTCGCACTTGAGCAGGAAGCAGTCCCGATGGGCCTGGCTGTCGCAATACTGCCAGCAGGCCCCCTCGTCGGTGACGATCTTGTGCACCAGTCCCTCCCGTGCCAGTCGCTCCAGCTGCCGGTACACCGTGGTCAGGCCCACCGCCTGCCCCTGCCCATGCAGCCGCTCCGCCAGCTCCGCCGCCGTGGCGCAGCCGCCGGGGCTGTGCTCCATGCACTGCAGCACCGCCTGTTGCTGCCGGGTCATATAGCTCATCTCGGACACCTCCTCAATTTGAAAACGAAAACCATTTTCAAATTATAACCAAGTCCGGGAAAATGTCAAGCAAAATCTTCGCCGGCGAGCGGGAAAGCTCCCCCACGCAAGCGGTCAGCCATACCCCATCCATGGCAAAAGCGCATCGCCGGAGGGCGATGCGCTTTTGCTTGGGGGGAATGAGAAGAGTAGATCTTTTGGATCTACAGGGTAGCGTTACATAGCGGCGATGATGTCCACGATCTCCATGCCGATGCGCTTCTGGGCCTCCACGGTGGCAGCGCCGATATGGGGCGTGCAGGACACCATGGGATGGCTGTACAGGGCCTTGTTGCTGGCGGGCTCGTCAGCGTAGACATCCAGACCGGCGGCACGCACCTTGCCGGACTCCAGAGCGGCCAGCAGCGCATCCTCGTCCACGTTGGTGCCGCGGGAGGTGTTGATGATGACCACGCCGTCCTTCATCTTGGCGATGTTCTCGGCGCTGATGAGGGCGCCGCCGTCCACGGCGGGAGCATGGACGGACACGAAGTCGGCCTGAGCCAGCAGCTCATCCATCTCCACATAGGGGATGCCCAGCTGCTCCTCAATGCCGGGGATATGGAAGATATCAAAGGCGACGACCTTCATGCCGATGGCCTTGGCCATGACGCCCAGGTGCTGGCCGATGCGGCCAAAGCCCACGATGCCCAGGGTCTTGCCCTGCAGCTCGATGCCCTTGCCATAGGCCTTCTTCTCCCACTGGTCGTTGCGCATGGTGTAGCCAGCGTGGGAGATGAAGCGGGCGCAGGAGAACATGTGGCCCATAGCCAGCTCGGCCACGGACTGGGAGGATGCCTTGGGGGTGTTCTTCACGGCGATGCCGTTCTCCTCGGCATACTTCACGTCGATGTTGTCCACACCCACGCCGCCGCGGATGATCAGCTTCAGGCTGCCGCCCTTGGCCTCGTCGATGTGCTTGGCGCGGACCTTGGTCTTGGAGCGGACCACGACCACGTCGAAATCACGCAGAGCCTTGCCCAGCTCGTCGGGCTCATAGAACTGCTCGACCACCTCGTGACCCAGCTCACGAAGCTGCGCCATCGCGGTCTTATCCATACCGTCAGTAACCAGAATACGCATGGTAGTATCTCCTTTATTATTACAGTGTGTTGTTCGCCATCTTGGGCGGGGGATATACAAGGGGGACAGCGTCCCCCCTGTATGGATATTACTTACTTGTGCTCAGCCTCGAACTTGGTCAGGAACTCCACCAACGCCTGTGCGCCCTCGATGGGCATGGCGTTGTAGACGGAGGCACGCAGACCGCCCACGGACTTGTGACCCTTCAGGTTGTCGAAGCCGGCCTCCTTGGAGGCGGCCACCACGGCGGCATCCAGCTCCTTGTCACCGGTGACGAAGGGGATGTTCATCAGGCTGCGATCCTCAGGCACCACAGCGCCGGTGAACAGCTTGGAGCTGTCCAGGAAGTCATAGATGACCTTGGCCTTGGCGATGTTGCGCTTCTCCATCTCCTCAAGACCGCCGATGCTCAGCAGATACTTGAACACCTTGCCGCAGCAGTAGATCGCCCAGCAGTTGGGGGTGTTGTACATGCTGTCGTTGTCGGCATGGGTCTTATACTTCATATAGATGGGGGTCTTGGGATCCAGATCGTCGCGGATCAGATCCTCGCGGATGATGACGACGGACATACCGGCGGGGCCCACGTTCTTCTGCACACCGGCCCAGATCAGGCCGTAATCCGCCACGTTGCAGGGGCGGGAGAGGAACATGGAGGACTGGTCGGACACCAGAATGTGACCCTTGGTGTTGGGCAGCTTGTTCCAGGTGGTGCCGTTGATGGTCTCGTTCTCGCAGATGTAGACATAGTCGGCATCGTCGGGGATGTCCAGATCAGAGCAATCGGGGATGTAGGAGAAGTTCTTGTCGGCGGAGGAGGCAACGATCTGCACCTCGCCATACTTCTTGGCCTCGGCAATGGCCTTCTTGGACCAGGCGCCGGTCTCCACATAGCAGGCCTTGCCATTCTTCATCAGGTTCATGGCCACCATGGCAAACTGCACGGTGCCGCCGCCCTGGATGAACAGAACCTTATAGTTCTCGGGAATGCCCATCAGCTGGCGCAGGTCGGCCTCGGCCTCGGCCGCGATCTGCTGGAACACCTTGGAGCGATGGCTCATCTCCATGACGCACATACCGCTGCCGCGGTAGTTCATCATCTCGTCGCGGATCTCCTCCAGGACGGGCTCCGGCATCATGGCGGGGCCGGCGGAGAAATTAAAGGTACGATTGTATTTCATGTTTGCTTTTCCTCCTGATTGTTGTAATGGGTACTTGCGTTTTTTGTTCACCACCCATAGTATACGGCAAATCTTCCCGATAATCAACAGGGAAAATCGCAAAAAGCGCCCTTAGCTGAAATTTTTTTAGCTGCGCAAAACTTTTTTGTGGGGTGATTGACAGCGGCGACCAGACATGGTACCATCAAGCAGACGTTAAGATTTTTTTTGGGGGGGAGGTGTCCGCCATGGCGCAGCTGAAGGGCCGCCTGATGCACATGAGCCTGTATGTGACGGCGCTGCTGAAATGGGTGCTGCTGGGCGGCGTGATCGGGGCCGCCGGAGGGCTGGTGGGCGCCCTGTTCCACCTGGGCGTGGATCGGGCCACGGCGCTGCGGGGGGCGCACCCCTGGGTGCTGTATCTGCTGCCTCTGGCGGGGCTTGCCATCGTGGGGCTGTACAAGCTGTGCCGCCTGGAGGGCAAGGGCACCAACGCCGTCATCGACTCCGTGCACTTCGGCGCGGAGGTGCCTATATTATTGGTGCCGGTGATCTTCGTGTCCACGGTGTTGACGCACCTGTGCGGCGGCAGCGCCGGGCGGGAAGGCGCGGCCCTGCAGATCGGCGGCGGCCTGGGCTATGAGGCCGGCAAGCTGCTGCGCCTGGGAAAGAAGGATTTGCCTCTGGCCACGCTGTGCGGCATGAGTGGTCTGTTCTCCGCCCTGTTCGGAACGCCGCTGACAGCCACGGTCTTCGCCTTGGAGGTCATCAGCGTAGGGGTTTTGTACTATGCAGGGCTGGTGCCCTGCGTCACCGCCGCCCTGGCGGCGTATGGCGTGGCCAACCTGATGGGGGTCTCCCCCACCCGCTTCGTGGTGTCCATGCCCAAGCTAATGCCGCTGACGCTGCTGCAGGTGGTGGGTCTGGCGGTGCTGTGCGCCGTGGTGAGCATCCTGCTGTGCAAGGGCCTGCACTGGACGGAGCACCTGCTGCAGCGGCTGTGCAAGAGTCCCTGGCTACGGGTGGTGGTCGGCGCGGTGCTGCTGATCGGCCTAAGCCTCGTCACAAACGGCGACTACAACGGCGCGGGCATGGAGGTCATCGTCCGTGCCCTGCGGGGACAGGCGGACGGCTGGGCCTGGCTGTGGAAGATCGTGTTCACCGCCCTGACCATCGGCTGCGGCCTCAAGGGCGGCGAGGTGGTGCCCTCCTTCTTCGTGGGGGCCACCTTCGGCTGCTTCATGGGGGAGCTGCTGGGGCTTCCGGCGGGCTTCGGCGCGGCCATCGGCCTGGTGGCGGTGTTCTGCGGCGTGGTGAACTGCCCGGTGGCCTCGGTGCTGCTGAGCATTGAGCTGTTCGGCTCGGCGGGGGTGGTGTACTTCGCCGTGGCCTGCGCCCTGAGCTATCTCCTCTCCGGCTACTGCGGACTCTACAGCAGCCAGACCATTCTCTACTCCAAGCTGCGGGCGGAGTTCATCAACATTCACGCCCATGAATAGTCCCGTATTTCACCGTATTTTTCTGCATTTTGTAACCTTTTTGTAACAACTTAAGCGTATTCTTCTGCTATCACGGGTTCATCTGAGAAAGAAGATGTGTCCCACGAAAAGAGTCCTTGCCTCTGTCCTGCTGCTTCTGTTGCTGCTGGTGGGCTGTGCGGCCAAGGAGCCTCCCCTGCCGAATCCGGACGCGACCCTGTCCAGCGCACAGCTGCGGTATGGGGAAGAGACCGTGACCATCACCGACGCGGCGCTGCTGGAGCAGCTGCAGGCCGATGTGGCCGCCCTGAACTTTCAGCAATGCGACGCCAACATCCTGGAGCCTGGCGCGGTGAGCCTGGAGATCACGCTGGTAACCAGCCAGGGCACGGAATTTCCCCTCACCCTGCCCCTCTGCCAGTCCGGCGGCCAGACCTGGGACGCCGGAAGCGGCAGCGCATCCCACTTTTCCCCGTATTTTGAAGAATAAATCCACCTGAAAACCACACCCGCCCCCGGCAAACGCCGGGGGCGGGTGCTGTTATGCAGTTGGTGCTTTGCGACGCTCTGTCAGATGGCAGAGAGACGCAGATTCATCTTCCTCAGCGGGCCTTGCGCTTGGAGGAGACCACGACCACGGGCAGCGCCACGCAGATGACCATGGCAGCGGTCATCCACACGAAGATGTTGCTGGTGTCGGCGGTCTTGGGGGACTCGGCAGCACCCTCATAGGCGGCGTCGGTCAGGTTGCGGGCGAAGATGAAGTTGCTGATGAAGGTGTACTCATCGGTCTGATGGATCTTGTAATCCAGGGAGTTGGCAAACAGGACGATGTCCAGATCACCGCTCTGATACTCGAAGCCCACCACACCGGTGTTGTACTCGTTGAACTGCTCGGTCAGCGCATCGCTGGTCATGCAGATGCAGCCCTGCAGCGGGGTCTTGCCGGCATTCTGCACCAGGACGGTGGCACCCTCGGGGATCTCGGTGAACCAATAGGTGCCGTACTCGTACATGATGTCGTCGCCCTCATTGATATAGGTGCAGTTGACCAGGGTGTTGTTGGGATAGGTCACATAGCCCAGGAAGTCGGTACCATAGTTGCAGGAGCCGATGGTCACGCCCAGCTCGGTCAGGAACACACCGCCATCGCTGCGGCGAGAGGTGGTGCTGGAACCCCAGCCCATGTAAGGCGTACCGCCCTTGACCAGCTCCAGAGCATCGGTGCCCAGAGCCTGGGAGCCCACGATGACGTCGGCCTTGGCCAGGTCGTCGGTCAGGGTGAAGCCCATGGCGGTCAGAGCCAGGTAGTCGAAGCGATAGTTATAGCTGGAGGCCAGCAGGGTGCTGTTCACATAGCCGGAGGTGTTGGCGGCGGGCTTGCCGGTCAGATACACCTGGGGGGCAGCCAGAACAGCGGCCTTGTACTCCTTGCCATACACGCCGGTGGCGGTGAGGACATAGTCGTCAGCCACGGTCAGGAAGTCCTCGTAAGAGCAGATGAAGTTGCCCTTCTCGGTGCCCTCGGTGATCATAGCCACGGTCTTGCCGGCGGTCAGCAGGGCGTTGACGGCGGCGGCGGAATCATTGGACACGTTGTCAATGATGACGTCCGCGTTCTTCACGCCATCGAACTGGGCGGCGAAGGTGGACAGGTAGGTGACAGCCTGGTCATAGGTGATGGTCTCGGTGCAGGCAGCGGCGATGGTCTTGTAAGCAGCGGGCTCGGCCACAATGATGCGGTCATAGCCACGGGCGTGGCTGCGCTGGGCATAGCTCTCGGAGTACAGACCCTCCCAGACGGTGATAAAGCTGCCGTCGGAGAGCTGGCTGTTGGCCAGGGAACGCTTGGCCTGGTACATGGGAACCACCAGGGTGCCGGCGGGATAGGTCACGCCGTCATAGGTAAAGGACTGGGTGGCCACGTTGACCTTGACATCGTTGCGGGTCAGGTACTTCAGCTCCACAGCGGCGTCATACAGGTTCTTCTGGTTGGCGCTGTCCATGGGGATGATGTAGCACTCGGGATAGAAGTTGCCGTTCTGGCCCTCGCCGTCATAGACGGGACGCATCAGATCGGCCTGGGCACCGGCCTGGTCGTACTGGTCGACATACCAGGTGGCCACTTCCGCGTTGGAATTGTAGTTATTCACGCCGCGGGAGAACAGGGTGGCCTGGCTGGTCAGCAGGGCGGCCTTGTGGGACTGGATGTACATGGCCTGGGTCATCAGACCATAGGGCACTACGCGCTCAGCGGTAACATCGCTGTAGACGGGCAGCTCCCAGGTGATGCCGGCGCAGCCGATCAGCACGGGGAACTGAGAACCGTAAGCGGTGGTCATATCATCCCAGGGGGAGGTCCAGGCCACGCCGGAGGGAGAAGTGGGATCCACAGCCAGGTAGTCGCGGTGGGGCATACGATAGCTGTTGTGGTCACCATTGTTGGAGATGGCGCCGTTACCAACGGCCTCGCCCAGCTCCACAAACTGCTGCGCGATCAGGTCATACTCGAAGTTGGGCTCGTGAGGAGGCGTGCAGGGCTCGATCAGCATGCCGGTCACGCGGCCATGGATCTCCGTGAAGACCATGGGGTTGAACTTGTTCACCAGGGCCATCAGGTTGGCATCCTCAAACAGGGTCTGGTTGGCCTCGTCGCGGTTGGGGTCATAGCCCTGGCTGGTGGTACGGGTCTGATGCTCATAGCCCTCGATGTTCTGCTCGGGCACCAGCACCATAAACACGTCGCTCAGCAGCTCCTTGACGTTGACCTTCTCGGTCTCCATGGTATAGTACTTCTCCATATCCACGGGGGCGGAGATGTTGCTGCCATCACGGATGTAGCCGATGTAGGTGGCAAAATCAGCCAGCTGCTCGGGAACGGCGTTGCCATTGGCGGCCATCTCCTCGGCCAGGCGGGCCTCACCCTCAGCGGTGTAGCCGGTGATGGTGTTCACATCGATGTTCTCGTTCTCCAGCAGCAGGTGGGCGAACTCCAGGATACCGTTGACGGCGGCATTCTCGTTGGAGTGGCAGTTGGAGGCGAACATAGGCACAGCCAGATCGTCATACTCACCGGCCTTGATCTTGGTCAGGGCCAGGTCGGGATCGGACTCCGCCAGGTCGGTGTAGGCCAGCCACTTGTCCACGGCCTCCTTGGACTCGGCAATGATCAGATAGGGCATATCATAGCCGTCCACGGTGGTGTAGCCCATGGACTCCAGGGAGACGTACAGGTCGGTATCCATAGCGGCCAGGGCCTCCAGATCGTCATACAGCTCGTAGACGGTGCGGAAGCTGTCGTAGGGGACGACCTTGGCACGGAGGGAACCCACGGTCTCATCGCCGATGACGGCGTTGAAGTTAAAGTAACCGCAGATATCCAGATAGGTACCGCCGTTGTTGTGGGGGGCGCTGTAGTCCACGTTGCCGCGGCTGTAGAAATAGGTGTAGCTGTTGATTCTGACGTTCAGGAACGTATCATCGCCATCGGACTCCATGCCGATGATCTCCGCCTCGAACATGGGGGTGTTGTTCTGAGTCAGCCAGTCGCTCAGAGCGCCGCCGGCATTGGGATAGGGGAACTTGCTGGGATCCAGATACTGGCGCTCGGTGTCGCGCACCAGCTGGAAGGAGACGGTGCCATCGGTCAGGGCGGTGCCCAGATCGTTGGCGTTGACGGTCACGGGGATCTTCAGGTCGATCTCGGCATCCTCAGCCAGAGAGATCTGCCAGTCGATATCGGTGTAGGCGGGGTAAGTGCCTGCCAGGGACTTGCCGGGCAGACGGGTATCCTCGGCCACCTTGTCCACGCTGGCAAAGGCGGATGCGGGGAATACCAGGGCGAAAATCAGGGCATACGCAAGGATCTTCGTCAGAAGGCGGGATCTTTTCATTTGCATAATTGACTCCTTTTCTTTTGCTCTTTTCGCTTTTGCATCTTTTCCTCAGGTA
This sequence comes from uncultured Oscillospiraceae bacterium, assembly GCA_964624925.1. Taxonomy (GTDB): domain Bacteria; phylum Bacillota; class Clostridia; order Oscillospirales; family Oscillospiraceae; genus Vescimonas. The sequence goes on from CAZUYE010000051.1 coordinate 11,800, forward strand.
CGTTCAGGAAGCGGCACAGTTTGCCGCCTGCGCTCCCCTCCCCTCCGCCGCCAACTGCTCCGGCGGGTGGAAACGGATCGCACGCAGCCCCTTGCCGTTCCTTGATAGTATTTTAACATCTCGCACAAAGCCTTGTCAACATTCACAGCGCCTTGCATATGTTACAAACTTTTTTGGGGTTTTTTGTTATAAAGAGCATATTTATTCCATGGTGCGAAGCATCTGTCCGGCCGCACGAAAAAATACACAATCTCCTGAACGAAGGTTCAGAGGATCGTGCGCGCTGGCTGCACCAGTAGGAAAAATACAAGCCCCTGAACCGTGGTTCAGGGGCTTGGGTGAGATGATTAATAATATCTCTTGTTTCTGTTCTTGCGGGCAGCCTCGGACTTCTTGCGGCGCTTGACACTGGGGCTCTCGTAGCACTCTCTTCTCCGCACTTCGGCCAGGACGCCTGCCTTGGCGCAGCTTCTCTTAAAACGCTTCAGAGCGCTGTCCAGGGACTCGCCTT
>CAZUYE010000052.1:0-2048 GCA_964624925.1 uncultured Oscillospiraceae bacterium
AACACCAAGAGCGACTACTGCCAGGTCTGCGGCTGGGACGGTGAGATCGAGATCGTGGAGGAGGACGGCAAGCTCATCTGGCGCTGCCCCCAGTGCGGCAACACGGAGCAGGATAAGATGAACGTGGCCCGCCGTACCTGCGGCTATATCGGCACGCAGTTCTGGAACCAGGGACGCACCCAGGAGATCAAGGAGCGCGTCCTGCACCTGTAAGCACATAACGACCCACAGGGGCGGGCAAAAGCCCGCCCCCCCTGTGACTGTAAAAAAGGGCAGAAGCCCTTTTTTACAATAAGATTCACTGCATTTGCGGCCTGCGGGCCGCAAACTCTGCGAGGCTTTTTGACGCACTGGGGGCGGGCAGGATCGTCCGCCTCTGCAAAGAAAAGAGTGCACTTACAATTGCCGTCGGAGATAGAAATCTATCCATCATGCAACGCGGATATGCCTTTTGACAAACAGATCCCCATATAAGAAAAAGAAGGTCTTTCCATGTACTATGGTAAACTGAAAAAATGCGACATCGCCAACGGCGTTGGAGTGCGGGTGACGCTGTTCGTCTCCGGCTGCACCAACCGCTGCAAAGACTGCTTCCAGCCCCAGACCTGGGACTTCTGCTATGGCCAGCCCTTCACGGAGGCAACGGAGGCAGAGATCTGCAGGGAACTGGACAAGCCCTATATCCGGGGCCTGACCCTGCTGGGCGGTGAGCCCTTCGAGCCCCGGAACCAGCGGGAGCTGCTGCCCTTTTTGCGGGAACTGCGACGCCGCTATCCCCAGAAGGACGTGTGGTGCTTCACCGGCTTCCGGCTGGAGGAGGAGCTGCTGCAGGAGGGAGCCTATCCCCGCTGCGAGGCCACGGACGGCCTGCTCTCCTGCATCGACGTGCTGGTGGACGGCCGCTTTGTGGCGGAGCTGAAAGACATCAGCCTGCAATTTCGCGGCAGCCGGAACCAGCGGGTGCTGGATCTGCCCCGGACACTGGCGGAGGGAAAGCCGGTGCAATGGGCCGGTTTGAGACGATAAGCATGACATGGCCCGGCGGTGCATGACACCACCGGGCTTTAGACTGGCAGAATAACTGATAAGATATTGAAAAATTTATTGAATGATTCAGTGTTTTGCATTGACGATACCCCTCCGGCGCTGTATAATGTAGGCAGAGAGTGGAAAACAATCGGCACAATTTCTGTGGAAATGAACCAATGAGGAGGAAAAGCGACATGATAAACAGCATCGACGGCATCATCCAGGCGGCCCGGGGCGGAACCACCGGGGTCATCGCCGTGGCCGCTGCACACGATGAGCCGGTGATCCAGGCCGTGGTGGAGGCGCGGCGGGAGGGCATTGCCATTCCCATTCTGGTGGGCCACACCGACGAGATCGCAGCCATGCTGCGCAATGCCGGGGAAGAGCCCGCCGACTATGAGATCATCCCCGCCGACAGCGACGCCGACTGCGCCGCCAAGGCCGTGGCCCTGTGCGCGGAGGGGAAGGCGGGCTTTTTGATGAAGGGTATCCTGGGCACCGCCGACCTGATGCGCGCCGTGTTCAACAAGGAGCACGGTCTGCGCACCGACCGCCTGACCACCCACTGTATGTTCTATGAGATCCCCGCCCTGGGCCGGATGGTCATCCTCACCGACGGCGGCGTGAACACCTTCCCCGACCTGGAGAAAAAGGCGGACATCCTGGAGAACGCGGCCATGTGCTTCCAGGCCCTGGGCTATGAGACCATCAACGCCGCCTGCATCTGCGGCGCGGAGCAGGTGAATCCCAAGATCCAGTCCACAGTGGACGCCGACGCCCTGAGCCGGATGACCGACCGCTGGGCCAAGTACCACATGAACGTGTGCGGCCCCGTGGCCCTGGATCTGGCCGTCAGTCCCGAGGCCTGCCACCACAAGCACTACAGCGCCCCCGGCGCAGGCATGGCGGACATTCTGCTGGTGCCCAACTATGAGGTGGGCAACGGCATCGGCAAGGCCGCCTCCCAGTCCACAGTGGACGCCGACGCCCTGAGCCGGATGACCGACCGCTGGGCCAAG
>CAZUYE010000052.1:2148-12096 GCA_964624925.1 uncultured Oscillospiraceae bacterium
CCAGTCCACAGTGGACGCCGACGCCCTGAGCCGGATGACCGACCGCTGGGCCAAGTACCACATGAACGTGTGCGGCCCCGTGGCCCTGGATCTGGCCGTCAGTCCCGAGGCCTGCCACCACAAGCACTACAGCGCCCCCGGCGCAGGCATGGCGGACATTCTGCTGGTGCCCAACTATGAGGTGGGCAACGGCATCGGCAAGGCCGCCTCCCTGTTCGGCGGCGCAAAGAATGCCGGCATCATCCTGGGCGCCCGGGTGCCCATCGTGCTGGTCTCCCGTTCCGACAGCGCCTATTCCAAGCTGGCCTCCATTGCCGCCGGCAGCGTCCTGTCCCAGCGCCTGCAGCTGAACTGAAACCGAATTATATAAGGGGGTACATATCATGGTCAATCAAGTATTCCATCAGCTGGGCTCCGAGCCCTCCGTTATCCGCGAGCTTTTTGCCTATGGCCTGGCACAGGCCAAGGTGGTGGGCCCGGAGAACGTATTCGACTACTCCATTGGCAATCCCAGCATCCCCGCCCCGGCCAAGGTCAACCAGGCCATTCACGACGTGCTCAACGACACCGATTCCATCCTGGTGCATGGCTACTCCATGGCGGCCGGCTTTGAAGTGACCCGTCAGGCGGTGGCGGACAATCTGAACCGCCGCTTTGGCCTGTCCCTGAGCGCTGGGAACCTGTTTCTGACCTGCGGCGCGGCTCCCGGCCTCATCGCCGTCATCAAGGCCCTGTTGGCACAGCCGGATTCCGAGATCCTGGCGGTTGCGCCGTATTTCCCGGAGTATCGGCCCTTTGTGGAGTCCAACGGCGGCCATCTGGTGGTGGTTCCGGCGGATACCGAGGCCTTCCAGATTCGCATGGACGCGGTGGAGGCGTGCATCAGCCCCCGCACACAGGCCATCATCATCAACTCGCCCAATAACCCCTCCGGCGTGGTGTACACCCGCCAGACCCTGCAGGAGCTGGCCGCCCTGCTGCAGCGCAAGAGCGCCGAATATGGCCACCCCATCTACATCATCGCCGACGAGCCCTACCGTGAGCTGGTGTATGGCGATGTAGAGGTGCCCTTCATCCCCACCATCTATCCCAACACCATCGTCTGCTACTCCTATTCCAAATCCCTGTCCCTGCCTGGCGAGCGCATCGGCTATATCTGCGTGCCGGACTTCGTGGAAGATCACCAGGCGGTGTACGCCGCCGTGGCCGGTGCAGCCCGCTCCAGCGGCCATGTCTGCCCGCCCACGCTGATCCAGCTGGCCCTGGCCCGCTGCGTGGATGAGATGCCGGATCTGGCGGCCTACGATGAGAACCGGATGCTGCTGTACCGCGAGCTCAGCGACATGGGCTATGTCTGCGCCAAGCCCGACGGCGCCTTCTACCTGTTTGTCAAGGCCCCCGGCGGCGACGACATCGCCTTCTCCGAAAAGGCCAAGATGGAGCATAACCTGCTGGTGGTGCCCGGCACGGGCTTCGGCTGCCCGGGCTATCTGCGCCTGAGCTACTGCGTGGCCAACGACATGATTCGCCGCAGCCTCCCGGCCTTCCGCGCCATGCTGGCGGAGTTTTGAGCGGAGCGATAACGGATAAGAGCGCCCGGCCAGATGGCCGGGCGCTCCAGCTTGTCAAAAAGTCAAAAACGCTGGGAAAAGAATATGTGTCTTTCTTCCTGATACGTCAAAACAAGCCTTCATTTGTGTGAAGGCTTGTTTGTGTATGTACTTTACAGACCCAGCTTTTCCAGGGCGGCCATGCGCAGGCAGTCGCAGAGGATGGTGATGGCCTCCTCCAGCTCCTGCTTCGGAGGCAGGGAGGGCGCGATGCGGATGTTGCTGTCCTGGGGATCGCGGCCATAGGGGAAGGTGGCTCCGGCGGCGGTCATGGTGACGCCGGCGTCGCGGCAGAGCTCCAGGGCCCGCTTGGCAGTGCCGGGCAGGGCGTTCAGGGAGACGAAGTAGCCGCCCCGGGGCCGACTCCAGTTGGCGATGCCGCAGGGCGTCAGCTCCCGCTCCAGGCCCTTCAGCACGGCACGGAACTTGGGAGCCAGGATGGCCGCGTGGCGCCGCATCAGGGCGATGGTGTGCTCCTTGTCCTGCAGGTAGCGGACATGGCGCAGCTGGTTCATCTTGTCATAGCTGATGATCTGGATGTTCAGGAGCCGGGTCATATACGCCACATTGGCCTGGCTCATGGCGGCGGCGGCCACACCGGCGCCGGGGAAGGTGATCTTGCTGGTGGAGGAAAACTCATAGGCCATGTCGGCGTTGCCATACTTCGCGCACAGGGACAGGATATCTGGGAAGGGCACGAAGTCGCCCTCCAGCTCGTGGACGCAGTAGGCATTGTCCCACATGAGCATAAAGTCCGGGGCGGCAGGCTTCATGGCGGCCAGGCGCTGCACGGTCTGAGCTGAATAGGTGATGCCGGTGGGATTGGAGTATTTGGGCACGTTCCACATACCCTTCACCTCCGGATCCCGGATCAGCTGCTCCACCACGTCCATATCCGGGCCCTCCTCCGTCATGGGGACGGTGAGCAGCTCCATGCCAAAGGACTCGGAGATCTTGAAGTGGCGGTCATAGCCCGGGGCGGGGCACAGCCACTTGACCCGCTCCAGCTTGCCCCAGGGCTTCTCGCTGTGCAGCAGACCGTGGGTATAGGCCTTGGACACGGCATCGAACATCATCTCCAGGCTGGAGTTGCCGCCGGCGATGACCTGCTCCGGCCGACAGCCCAGCAGCTCGGCAAACAGGCGGCGGGCGGCGGGAATACCCTCCACAACGCCGTAGTTCCGGGCATCCACACCGTCGGTGATGAAGTCCTCCGCCGTCAGCGGCAGGGTCAGCAGATCCATCACCATGTCCAGCTGCTCCCGGCCGGGCTTGCCGCGGGCCATATTCAGCTGCAGGCCCAGGGCCTTCTGCGCCTCGTGGCGCTGCAGCAGCTGCGCATATTCCGCCCGGCGCTCCGCCAGGCTCATCTCCTGATAGGTTTTCATGTGTTGTTTTCCTCTCTGTTCTGTAAAATCAGGCGGTACACGTCCTCCCGGCGGGCAGACAGAATGGGCAGCTGGCGGCGCACGGCCTCTACCCGGGCCAGCTCCAGCTCCGTCACGGCCACGGACTCCTCCGGGCCACACTGGTGCAGCACGGTGCCCCAGGGGTCGCAGACGATGGAGTGGCCCCAAGCCACATAGGAAACGCTCTCGTCCCGGGCCGGGGAGGTACCCACGGTGAAGCACTGCTGATCCACCGCCCGCTGCCGGAACAGCAGCTCCCAGTGGGCAGGGCCGGTGGTCATATTGAAGGCCGCCGGGGCGAAGATCACCCGGGCCCCGGCCAGGGCCATCAGGCGGCACAGCTCCTCAAAGCGCATATCGAAGCAGATGCACAGGCCCATGACGCCCCAGGGGGTATCGAAGGTGGTCGGCATCTGTCCGGCGGAGAGCACCTCCGACTCCATGAAGCGCTGGCCGCCGTCCACATCGATGTCAAACAGGTGCATCTTCCGGTGCCGGGCGATGCAGCGGCCCGTCGGGTCATAAACAAAGCTGGTGTTGTACACCCGCCGGCCCACCTGCTCCGGCAGGGAACCGGCGATCAGATAGATACCGCGCTCCCGGGCCAGGGCGGACATGGCCTGCTGGGCGGGGCCGCCAGGGCCCTCGCTGTAGGCGCGGAAGCATTCCTTGTCATAGGGGCAGCAGAACATCTCCGGCAAAACGGCCAGATTGATGTCCCCCGCCGAACGGATCAGTTCACAGGCGCGGCGGATATTCTCCGCCTTGTCATCGGTGACGTGCATCTGGATCTGGGCGATCTTCATAGGGGATGCCTCCTTAAAATTCCCGCAGCACCAGCTGCGTTTCGCCGGGCCCGGCCATGGTTTCGACCCGCAGCACACGGGGGTGCGCGGCGTATTCCTGCCGCAGCATATCCCGCAGGGCCGTGCCGCCGTGGTAGCCGTGGATCAGCCGCAGGCGGTATACGCTGCCGCCGGCCCGACGCAGAGCCGCGTCCACCGCGACACGGGCCTGATAGAGATTTTTTCCGTGGAGATCCAGCTCCACAATACCGCCCTGCATCGTCGTCACCTCAGGTTCAGATCTTGATCAGCTCATATTCCCGGCTGCCCAGGCCCAGCTTCTCTGCGTGGGTCAGGCAGCTCATCCAGTCGGTCTCCGGGTGGAGCAGATGGAAGTGGTCGTGTCCGGCGGGTTCCGCCTCACAGGCGGTGCCGGGCAGGGCAGGCTGGGCATTCACCGCGTCGGCGCAGGCCATGTCCAGAGCCACCGGGTCGAAGGAGGCGAACATACCCACGTTGGGCACGATGGCCGCATCGTTCTCGTGGTGACAGTCGCAGTTGGGGGACACGTCGATAACCAGGCAGATATGGAAGCAGGGACGGCCATCCACCACCGCCTTGGTATACTCCGCAATCTTCTGGTTCAGCTTCACCGCCGTCTCATCCCAGTTCACCACGATGGCATCCCGGGGACAGATGGCGATGCAGCGGCCGCAGCCCACGCAGCGGCCATGGTCGATGGTCGCCTTGCCCTCCGCCACGGAGATGGCGCTGTGGGCGCAGATCTGGGTGCACGCACCGCAGCCCACGCAGTGCTCATGGGCCACATGGGGCTTGCCGGAGTTGTGCTGCTCCATCTTGCCAGCCCGGCTGCCGCAGCCCATGCCGATATTCTTCAGTGCGCCGCCAAAGCCCGCCTCCTCATGGCCCTTGAAGTGGCTCAGGGAGATGAACACGTCGGCATCCATGACGGCGCGGCCGATCTTGGCCTTTTCCACCAGCTCGCCGCCCACCACGGGCACCTCCACCTCGTCATTGCCCTTGAGACCGTCGGCAATGATGATCTGGCAGCCGGTGGTCATGGGGGAAAAGCCATTGAGCATGGCGGAGTCCATGTGATCCAGGGCGTTCTTCCGGCCGCCCACATAGAGGGTGTTGCAGTCGGTCAAAAAGGGCTTGCCGCCCCGCTCCTTCACGAAATCCGCCACGGTTTTGGCCCAGTTGGGCCGCAGGAAAGCCAGATTCCCCGGCTCACCAAAATGCAGCTTGATGGCCACGAATTTGTCCTGGAAATCGATCTCGCCCATACCGGCGGTCTTCATCAGACGGGTCAGCTTCTGCTGCAGCGTTTCGCGATAGCTGGCCCGCAGGTCAGCCCAATAAACCTTGGATGCCATAAAAAAGCTCCTCCTTGCATTGTTGTTAAAGAGAGTGTATCATATATCATATCATTTTTCCAGACTTTTTTCCGGGGAGGTGTGGGCTATGCGCATATTGCGCCATATCGTGACGCCGGAACAGGCGGGACAGCCGGTGAGGCAGCTGCTGCGGGAGCAGTTCCGTATATCCGGGAGCCTGCTGTCGCGGCTCAAGTGGCGGGAGGGGGCCATTCTGCTGAACGGACAGCCGGTGACGGTGGCCCGGCGGGCGGCCCGGGGCGACGTGTTGACGGCGGACGTATCCGACCTGCCCGGGGAAAACCCCCACATCCGGCCGGTGGACTATCCTCTGGACATCCTGTGGGAGGATGAGGATCTGCTGGTGCTCAATAAACCCGCCGGCATTGCCATTCATCCGGCGGCGCTGACAGAGGAACAGGTCACCATCGCCGGGGCCGTGTGCCACTATCTGGGGCAGGACGGCTTCCATTGCGTCAACCGCCTGGATCGGGGTACCACCGGGGTGATGGTGGTGGCCAAGACCGGCTATGTGCACCGCCTGTGCATGGAGCAGCTGCACTCCGGCGACTTCCGGCGCAGCTATCTGGGTATCTGCCGGGGTGTGCCGCAGCCTGCCGCCGGGCGCATTGAGCTGCCCATCGGCCGGGAGCCGGAGTCTCTGCTGCGGCGGCGGGTGGATCCGGAGGGACTGAGCGCCTGCACAAACTATGAGACCCTGTGGCAGGGGGACGACCGGGCGCTGCTGCTTCTGCGGCCCGTCACCGGACGCACACACCAGCTGCGGCTGCACCTGTCCGCCATGGGCTGGCCCCTGCTGGGGGACTGGCTCTATGGCACGGAGGAGCGGGCCCTGATCCCCCGCCCGGCCCTGCACTCCCACCGGCTGGCCCTGACCCATCCGGTGACGCGCCGGATCCTACGGCTCACTGCTCCCCTGCCGGAGGATATGCGCCGCCTGCTGCCGGAGGAGGCGGAAAAAATCCTGGCCGCCTGGGTTTCCCCCTCTTGACAGGTACGCGGCAAGGTGATACACTGATTTCAACAAGTGAATTTTCGCTCAAGTGCCTGTGACGCCGGTTGGGCCCGCAGGAGAATAGTGAATCAGGTGCAAATCCTGAACGGTTCCGCCGCTGTAAACGGGAAGGCCGCGCATTTTGACGAAAGTCCGCCACTGGGAAACCGGGAAGGCGATGCGTTGGGCCACTGATCCGTGAGTCAGAAGACCTGCTTGAAGCTTGTCTGCCTGCTCTGCGTGTGTTTTCAGAGACGGGCCTGTCTATGGTGGAAAAACGGCCACGTCAATGGAGACATTGACGTGGCTTTTTGTATCAGGCGATGCGTTCACTGTTAGCCGAGGGCGGCTGAGGCCGCCGCTTTTCCATAGGGCGGAGGGGGCAGCCACCTCCTTCCGCCCACCTCTCAACGACAAGGAGACGAAGTGTATGCGCATTCATTGGTTCACGGAGCAAGACCACCTGGTCTATATCAACGGCGAGACGCAGCTGGCACAGCTGGAGCGGGCCCTGGGCTTCCCGGGGCTGCAGCAGGCGGCGGAGGAGCTGCGCCGTTCCCCCACGCCGGAGGGCTTTACCATCAAGGGCCCCCGCCGCACCAGCGGACGGCTGTTCGTGCCGGATCTGCTGTTCGGACGGCACATTGAAATGGGAGAAAACATCTTTTTCTATATGGGCGAGATGGCGGAGTGCTATGTCATCTACTGGCCCAACGAACCTGTTATGGAGGTGCAGCATGGATAAGAACGAAGCCCTGTCCGCCAAGCCTGAGGAGTGCCGCTACTCCTTCTTCCAGCACTGCGACTGCGAGTTTTTCCCCTGTCACGAGACGAAGCACCCGGAGAATTTCAACTGCCTGTTCTGCTACTGTCCCCTGTATGCCCTGGGCGATCAGTGCGGCGGCAACTTCCGCTATGTCGGTGACGGGATCAAGGATTGCAGCGCCTGTCTGCTGCCCCATGGCCGCGGTAGCTACAGCTACATCACCGGCAAATTCAGCCAGGTAGCCGAGCTGGCCCGCCGCAACCGCAGCCAGGAAACGTAACTTCAAAAAACGCACATAGAGCCACTTCGGGGGAGTGAAAAGGGCGACCCCGTTGTTTTATGTTGCCAAAAATCGTTTATTTTCATCTATGACACACAGCAAGAAAAGCCGGGTACTGGCTTTTCTTGCTGATCTTTGTGATGGTGCTGTCGATGCTTCCGCAGACGATCTTCGCCACGGTGGGTGCGCACATCACCGTCACCGAGCCCCAGGCTCAGGAGACCAGCGCCGGCGCACAGCTGAAGATCTATATGGATGCTGTGCTGCTGGTGCAATACTGCAATGGCCTCATCGACGAGCTGCCCATCCCATAAATACAATCCAGGCGCTCCAGCTTTAATTGACGCTGCGGCGTTCTTATGCTATACTGAATACACATTACAACAGGGAGGAATACCGCCATGCAAGTGACCCAGCGTTTTTTGAAATACGTCTCCTTTGACACCACCTCCAGCGAGACCTCCACCACCGTTCCCACCACCGATAAGCAGCTTCTGCTGGGCCGGTATCTGGCCGACGAGCTGGCCGCCCTGGGCCTGAAGGGGGCGCACATGGATGAGATGGGCTATGTCTATGCCCTTCTGCCCGCCAGCACCGGCTGCGAGGATCAGCCCGCCCTGGGCCTCATCGCCCACATGGACACCTCCCCCGCCGTATCCGGCGCGGACATCCATCCCCAGATCGTCACCTATCAGGGCGGCGACCTGCCCCTGGCCAAGACCGGCTGCCTGCGGGAGGCGGATTTCCCCTTCCTGCGCCGCTATGTGGGCCAGGAGCTCATCGTCACCGACGGCACTACCCTGCTGGGCGCCGATGACAAGGCCGGCGTGGCGGAGATCGTCACCGCCTGCGAGTATCTGCTGGCCCATCCGGAGATCCCCCACCGGGCCATCGCCGTCTGCTTCACCCCCGACGAGGAGGTTGGCCAGGGAGCCGATCACTTTGACAAGAGCAAGTTCCCCGCCGCCGTGGCCTACACCGTGGACGGCGGTGAGCTGGGCGAGATCGAGTACGAGAACTTCAATGCCGCCGCCGTGAGCCTGACGGTCAACGGCGTGAACATCCATCCCGGCTCCGCCAAGAACCAGATGAAGAACGCCATCCTCATGGCCCAGCAGTTCATCGCCCTGCTGCCTCCTGCCGAGGCCCCGGCCCACACCGAGGGCTACGAGGGCTTCTACCACGTCACGGACATCGAGGGCAACGAGAGCCAGGTGCGGCTGCACGCCATCATCCGCGACCACGATCTGGAGAAGTTCCAGGCCCGGAAGGCCTTTGTGGAGCGGCTGGTGGACTATCTCAACGGCGTGTGGGGTGAGGGCAGTTTCCGGCTGGAGCTGAAGGACAGCTACTTCAATATGAAGGAGCGGATTCTGCCCCACATGGAGCTCATCGAGAACGCCAAGGCCGCCATGCAGGCCGTGGGCGTGGAGCCAGTGGTGGTGCCCATCCGGGGCGGCACCGACGGGGCCCGCCTGTCCTGGGAGCAGGACATTCCCTGCCCCAACCTGTGCACCGGCGGTGCCAACTTCCACGGCGTCCATGAGTTCATCCCCGTGCCCTCCATGGAGAAGATGGTACAGGTGCTCATTGAGCTGGTGAAGTGCTGAGGGGGTACGCAAATGGCATTTGTCAAGATCACGGGCAAGCCGTATAACGGTGGTACCGATTCCCGTGCGTACATAGTCAATACGGAACAGATCGTTTGCATTTTCAATGAGGCTCCGGCGCTGTATACGGTGTGTCTCAACAACAACAGCCGGCTGTTTGTTTCGCCGGCTGAGATGGAAAGGCTCTTCGCCGTTATTGGGCAGCGACTGTAAACAAAAGCGTCTCCGGCCAATGGCCGGAGACACTTCGTTTATTCTCTTATTCCTCGCCCTTGTGCTCCTCGCCGTCCGCTCTGCGGGAGAAGATGCGCAGGATGTCGGTATAGGCGCTGTCGATGTTGCGCTGCGCCTCCCGGGCGCGCACGTCCACATCGCTGCTGGCCTGCTCCGCCTTCCCGGAGGCGGCTGGCTGCTCCTGGCTCTCCTGGGGCGCGGGCTCCGCCTGCTGAATAGGCTGCACCGGGGGCACCGGCTCCGGCTCCGGCTGCTCATCGGCAAAGCCGGTGGCGATGACGGTGACGCGGATCTCGTCGTCCAGGCTCTCGTCGAAGCAAGCGCCGAAGATGGTCAGTGCGTCGGGGTGCACGGCGTCCTGCACCAAGCTGGCCGCCTGCTCCACCTCGTCCAGCCCCAGCTGCGTGGAACCGGCGATGTTGATGAGGATGCCGTGGGCCCCGTTGATGGAGGTCTCCAGCAGCGGGCTGGAGATGGCCATGCGGGCGGCCTCCTCGGCCTTGTTCTTGCCGGCGGCGCGGCCAACGCCCATGTGGGCCAGGCCCGCGTCCTTCATCACGGCGGTGACATCGGCAAAGTCCAGGTTGATAAAGCCCGTGTCGCGGATCAGATCGGAGATGGACTGCACCGCCTGGCGCAGCACGTCGTCCGCGATCTGGAAGCCGTTGGCAAAGGTGATCTTCTGATCGGTGGCGTATTTCAGCCGCTCATTGGGGATGATGACCAGGGAGTCCACCCGGCTGCGCAGCTCCTCGATGCCCTGCTCGGCCTGCTGCATCCGGCGGCGCCCCTCGAACTTGAAGGGCTTGGTGACCACGCCCACCGTCAGCACGCCCATCTCC
>CAZUYE010000053.1:0-11995 GCA_964624925.1 uncultured Oscillospiraceae bacterium
AACTCGATCTGCCGGGGCTTGTGATAGGGGATGGACACGTTGTTCACCACCCAGTCGTACAGAGGCCGGTGCTCCTCATACTCCAGGGAGCACAGACTGTGGGTGATACCCTCCAGGGCGTCCTGGATGGGGTGGGCAAAGTCGTACATGGGGAAGATGCACCACTTGGTGCCCTGGCGGTGGTGGTTGATATAGCGGATGCGGTAGATGACCGGGTCGCGCATATTGAAGTTGCCGCTGGCCAGGTCGATCTTGGCCCGCAGGGTCATCTTGCCCTCCTCCACCTCACCGTTCTTCATCTTCTCGAACAGACGCAGGTTCTCCTCAATGGGCCGATCCCGGTAGGGGGAGGTGGCGGGCACGCCAATGTCGCCGCGGTTGGCCCGGAACTCCTCCGGCGTCAGCTCGCAGACATAGGCCAGGCCCTTTTTGATCAGCTCCACCGCGTATTCATAGTCCTTCTCGAAGTAGTCGGAACCATAGAAGAAGCGGTCGCCCCAGTCGAAGCCCAGCCAGTGGATGTCCTGCTGGATGGCCTCCACATACTCGGTGTCCTCCTTGGCGGGGTTGGTGTCGTCCATGCGGAGGTTGCACAGGCCGCCATAGCGCTCGGCGGTGCCGAAGTCGATGCACAGGGCCTTGCAGTGGCCGATGTGCAGATAGCCGTTGGGCTCCGGCGGGAAACGGGTGTGAACGGTCTGTCCCTGGAACTGACCACCCTCTGCGATGTCCTCGTCGATAAAGTTCAAAATAAAGTTTTTGCTCTCGGCACTCTCCTCCGTCAGAGGGGCCTTTCTTTCCTCGGTCATTGTCTCACACTCCTTATGTCGTTGTTGTTTCGTGGGGCCCGAAGAAGCCGCACTGAACTTATATTATATGGCCAGGAGACCGCAATTGCAAGGCCTTTGGGCACTTTTCGCCGGGATTTTTTTGCCGCCGGTGTCAACCGGACTGCTGCGCTCCTGAATTTGGCAAAAAGAGGGCTTGACAAGGGAGCTGTCCGTGTATATAATAAGCACCAGATTAGAAAATAAACTTTTACTTAGGAGGTGAGCCCGTGACCCAGCGAGAGCGTCAGCTGCTGGAGTGGATCCGGGAGAACCCCACCATCTCCCAGCAGGAGCTGGCGGACAAGGCGGGGATCACCCGCTCCAGCGTGGCGGTACACATTTCCAACCTGATGAAAAAAGGCTGCATCGCCGGCAAGGGCTACATCGTCCGCACGGCCCCCTATGTGGTGGTCATTGGCGGGGCCAACGTGGACATCGGCGCGGTGTCCGCCGGGGCGCTGGTGGCCCGGGACTCCAACCCCGGCCATGTGACCACCTCCCTGGGCGGCGTGGGCCGGAACATCGCCCACAACCTGTGTCTGCTGGGCCAGCGCACCGCCATGGTGACGGTGCTGGGCGACGACGACTTCGGTCAGCGGGTTCAGGAGAACGCCCGGGACATCGGCCTGGATCTGTCCGCAGCGGCAGTGCTGCCGGGCCGCCGCACCGGTACCTACCTCTACATCGCCGGGCCCGACGGCGACATGGCCCTGGCCGTCAACGACATGGGCATCTACCAGGAGCTGACGCCGGACTTCCTGCGCCAGAGGATGGACTTCATCAACAGCGCGGAGCTGGTGGTACTGGAGACGAACCTGCCGGAGGAGAGCATCCGCTGGCTGTGTGACAACTGCCGGGCCCCCATTCTGGCCGACGCCGTCTCCACCATCAAGGCCGAAAAGCTGCGGCCCGTGCTGGGTAAGCTGGCCGCCCTGAAGCCCAACCGCCTGGAGGCGGAGCTGCTCAGCGGCGTGGCCATCCACAGCCCGAAGGACGCGGCCCGGGCGGCGGAAAAGCTGCTGGAAACCGGTCTGGGCGCGGTGTACATCTCCCTGGGCTCCGACGGTATCTACGCCGCAGACCAGGCGGGGCACAGCGCCCTGACCCCTTGCGTCAGGGCCCGGGTACGCAGCGCCACCGGCGGCGGCGATGCCGTGGCGGCCGCCCTGGCCGCCCGGATGGTTCTGGGCGACAGCCTGGAGGACACGGCCCGCTGGGCCACCGGCGCAGGAGCACTGGCCTGCGAGGCAGACAGCACCATTCACCCCGGCATGAGCTGGGAGAACATTGAGGAACTATTGAACAGAAAGTAAAACAGGAGGTACTTACTATGAATCGTTATCTGGATATCAAGCCCGAGGTGCAGCAGGCTCTGGCAGAGGGCCGTCCCGTTGTGGCCCTGGAGAGCACCATCATTTCCCACGGTATGCCCTATCCCCAGAACGTGGAGACGGCCCTGAACGTGGAGCAGCTGATCCGTGAGCAGGGCGCCGTGCCCGCCACCATCGCCATCATCGGCGGCCGCCTGAAGGCCGGCCTCAGCGCCGAGGAGATCGACTATCTGGGCAAGAGCGGCCACGCCGTTACCAAGGCCAGCCGCCGTGACCTGCCCATCCTGGTGGCCGAGGGCCGCGACGGCGCCACCACCGTGACCACCACCATGATGATCGCCCACATGGCCGGCATCCGGATCTTCGCCACCGGCGGCATCGGCGGCGTGCACCGCGGCGCCGAGACCACCATGGACATCTCCGCCGACCTGGAGGAGCTGGCTCAGACCCCCGTGATGGTGGTGTGCGCCGGTGCCAAGTCCATCCTGGATCTGGGCCTGACCCTGGAGTATCTGGAAACCAAGGGCGTACCCGTCATCGGCTACGGCACCAAGGAGCTGCCTGCCTTCTATACCCGCAAGTCCGGCTTCGGTGTGGATTATGAGATCGACAGCCCCGAGGAGCTGGCCAAGGCCTTCCATGTGGCCCGTGAGTTGAACATGAAGAGCGGTATGCTGGTCACCAACCCCATCCCCGAGGAGTACGCCATGGATCACGCCGTCATCACCGCCGCCATCGAGCAGGCCGTGGCCGAGGCCAAGGAGCAGGGCATCCACGGCAAGGAGACCACCCCCTTCCTGCTGGCCCGGGTGAAGGATCTCACCGGCGGCGACAGCCTGGAGAGCAACATCCAGCTGGTGTATAACAACGCCCGTCTGGCCGCCAAGACCGCCGTGGCCCTCAGCGCCCTGAACTGAGCGCGGTGGAGCTGCTGCATCGCCCCATCGCCTGGCTGCTGCTGTATCTGCTGGGGATCAACCTGTTGACGCTGCTGCTCTATGGAGTAGATAAGCACCGTGCCCGCCGGGGAAGCTGGCGGATTAGCGAGAAGACACTGTTCGTGCTGCCCCTGCTGGGCGGCAGCGCGGGGGCCCTGCTGGGGATGCGTCTGTTCCGGCACAAGACCCGGCACTGGTATTTCCGCTGGGGCATCCCGGCCATCCTGCTGCTGCAGCTGCTGGCCGCCGCGGCCCTGTGGTATATGACAAAGGCATAAAATCAGTCCCCCTGCGGTGATTTTTTCCACCGCAGGGGGATCTGAACAAAAAACGAAGTCCTTTCGGACTTCGTTTTTGAGACTGTCAAAAAAGGGCCATAGCCCTTTTTTGACAATAGGCTTCGCTGCGTTCCGCGCCTCGGTTGGGACACCTTTGGTGTCCCAATTCGACACTTCACTCCGCGCAAAGTGTTTTTTTCGACGTGCACGCCGCCGGAAAAAACGTTTGAAATGCATTTGCGGCCTGCGGGCCTCAAACTCTGCGAGGCTTTTTTGACAAGCTGAAAAACGAAGTCCTTTCGGACTTCGTTTTTTTATTTGGCATATGACAGCTTACATACCGGCGGCAACCATGCAGTTGAGCACCAGTGTCAGCACGACGAACACGGCACCCACCCACTTGGTGGCACGGGCCAGCTTGGCGTCCACGCTCTTGGCCTTGGACTTGCTCATGTAGGAATCCGCGATGCCGCCGATGGTGCCGGACAGGCCGCGGCTCTTGCCGGACTGGAACAGGACAATGAGGATCATGACCAGCGCGGTCAGCAGCTGCAGAATGGTGACAAAAATAAGCATGATGGAACTCCCTCCAAAGTATTCGAGCCCTCCAGGGGCACTTTTCTCATAGTAACCACCATATTACCACAAGACGAGCCGGATTTCAAGGGGAAAACGCAGGATTTTTTGCCGCATTTTCTATACAGCGCCGCAAAAAAGTATCGAACAAACGTTGCAAACCGGAAACAAATGTGCTATAATACAGAAAACCCCTGTGAAAAGGAGCGGAGCGCATGGCACAGCTGACACGGATGCAGCAGAAAATATACGACTACATTGCCCAGTCCATCCAGACCCAGGGCTATCCGCCCTCCGTGCGGGAGATCGGGGAGGCCGTGGGACTGAAGTCCCCGTCCACGGTACACTTCCACCTCAAGCACATGGAGGAGTTGGGCGTGATCGGCAAGCGGGCCGGCAAGGGCCGGGCCCTGACGCTGACGGAACTGCCTCAGAGAGAGTCTGTGCCCCGGGCGTCGGCCCCGGCGCAGCAGCCGGAGGTGGAGCCCCCGGCCAACCAGGTGCCCATTGTGGGCTCCGTGGCCGCCGGATCGCCCATTCTGGCCCAGGAGTGCATCGAGGACTACCTGACCTTCGACACCCAGGGGCGGGACGGGGAGTATTTTGCCCTGCGGGTGAGAGGCGAGTCCATGCTGGGCGCGGGCATCCTGCCGGACGATCTGGTGGTGGTGCATCAGCAGCCCAGCGCCAACAACGGTGAGATCGTGGTGGCCCTGCTGGGTGACGAAGCCACGGTGAAGCGTCTGCGGCGGCAAAGCGGCCAGGTGTGGCTGCTGCCGGAGAACGATGCCTATGAGCCCATCGACGGCCGCCAGGCCCAGATCCTGGGCAAGGTGGCCGCCGTGATCCGACGGTATTGAGAACTCGATTTGCTATGATGGATAAAGAGGCAGCCGCCCGGTGGACGGCTGCCTCTTTGACAATCTCAAACGGAACACTTCACTTCCGCAGGGTCAGAACGGCGGACAGCAACAGAAAGACACCGAAGGGGCGGCGCAGCAGGCTCACGTCCAGCCAGGTGGCGGCCAAGGCACCGGCCGCCGCCGCGGCCAGGGCCCAGGGGATGCCTCGGCGCAGAAGCCCCCTATCCAGCAGACCGTTCTGCCGGTGCCAGTACAGGCTCACCGCCGCCGTGGGCAAAAAGTACAGCAGGTTGATGCCTTGGGCGGCGGTCTGCTCCACACCCAGCAGCAGGGTCATCACCAGCAGCAGCAGTGTCCCGCCGCCCACGCCCCAGGCCGACAGCACGCCGCAGCACAGACCGGCCAGGGCGGGCAGGAGAAACGCCTTCACAGCAGATAGCGCACACCACCGTAAGCCAGCACGGCAGCCAGGCCCCGGCGCAGCCAGACGGCGGGGATCCGGGGCATCAGCCGTCCACCGATGCAGCCGCCTGCCAGGCCGCCCAGAAGATACGGCAGGGCCGTCAGCCAGTCCAGCTCCGTCCGCAGCAGATAGATCCCGCCGGAGAGGACACAGCAGGGCAGGATCAGGGCAATGCAGGTGGCCAGGGCCCGCTTTTCCTCCAGACCGCAGCCCTTTTGCAGCAGCGGGGCCAGCAGCATACCGCCGCCTCCGCCGAACAGGCCGTTGACGGCCCCGGCCAGCAGGGCGGCGATCCGCAGACGGATCTTCATGCGCACACCTCCTTTCGACTATGTAGGGGCGGCGGAATGGCCGCCGCCCGGGGCTCAGATGCGGCGGAAACTCTGGCAGTCGGTGCAGGGGGCCTTGCCGGGACGTGCCTCGTGGGTGCCGATCTGGATGCTGCTGAGGCCGCAGTTGTTGCTGTCCTGGCAGTGGTGGGCACAGCTGGTAACGGAGCACTTGATGGACTGGTTGGGGGTGCAGCTGCAGCCCTCGTTGGTGCAATTCTTGCTCATGGAAGATTCCTCCCTGGTTCAAATAGTCCCACGCAGGTGGTCCGTGGGTAGTATGTCCCGGCGGAGAGATGGATATGCGGAGGGAGTATTTCGAGAAAATCAACCGCCCGGTGGGATACACCGGGCGGTTAGCGCATATTCTCTTGGCTCAGGCGGCCTGTACCTCAAATTTCAGCACGCCGTCGGCGGCGGAGATACGGGCCATCATCTCCTCCAGCTCCTCCCGCATCTCGCTGGTCTCGGCGGAGATGGTCACGCCGGCGCAGCCATTGGTGGGGATGGTCTGGTTGATGGTCAGGATATTGGCGCCGGAATTGGCAAAAATGGACAGGAAATTGGACAGCACGCCGGGGTTGTCCTTCAGCAGGGCATAGAAGGTGATGATGTGGCCAGCCTTCATGTCCTGGAAGGGCTGCACCGCGTCCTTGTACTTATAAAAGGCGCTGCGGCTGATGCCCACCATGCGGGCGGCCTCGCCCACGGTGGCGGCCTCACCCACCTGGAGCATACGCCGTGCCTCGGCGACCTTGACAAAAACCTCCGGCAGGGCCTCCGCCGCCACGATATAGAACTTCTGCTTGCTCATTGCGATTCCTCCGCTCAGTCGTATTCACACAGCTACCCATGATACCATGTTGCCTGGGAAAATACAACTGTTTTCACGGAGTGGGTGTGTACAAATTTGCCGGGAAAAGTGGGGGCTTTTTTGGTGCGGACGACGTATGCGGCGGGCTCAGGAAGGGAGCGCATAGGTCCCGACCTCCACGCCGCTGTAGTACCACTGGAGGATCTCGCGCCAGGTCTTGCCCTGGGAGGCCAGGAGGTTGGCCCCGTACTGGCTCATGCCCACGCCGTGGCCATAGCCGGTGACGTGAAAGGTCAGCTGCTCCGCCGTGGTCTCCACGGTGAAGCAGGCGGAACGCAGACCATAGAGGCTGCGCAGCTCCGTGCCCTCCACCGTCACGCCGCCTACCACCGCCGTCTCCACCCGACCGGAGTCGTTCTCCGTCAGGCCGTCGATCCAGCCCTCCACTGGGCCGGAGAAGTTCGCCTCCGGATGGGCCGCCAGGAAGGTCTCCCGGAACGCCGCCGCCGGGAGCTCCACCACGCTGTAGTAATTGGGCACGCTGTCCGGCCCCTCGGGGCTGGAGACACTGTGCAGATAGGGCAGGGTGGACACCCACACGTCCCCGGAGTTGGCGGTGACACCGGCAGAGGATGAGTGGAAGGCCGCCAGGATCGGTGCGCCGTCATAAAGGATCACCTGCCCGTCGGTATCCGCCACGGCCCGCTGCACCTTGGCCTCGTATTCCGCCGCATCTTCGCCCCAGCGTGCCGCTGCGTCCTCCCGGGACACGAAGGCACTGCAGCAGCGGTAGTCCATGCACACGTCCGCCTCCGGGTGCGTCGCCTTGCGGCCGCCGCGCATCCGGTAGTATACATAGGTGCGCTCCGCCGCCGCCTGGGCGCACAGGGCCTGCTGCTCGAACACGGCGGGCATCTCGCCCCGAACCACCCCGGCCAGGTACTCGTCCAGCCGCATTTCCACCGCCTGCTCCCCGTTCCATACCTGCAGGTACACGCCGCTGTCCGCCGCTGCCGCCGTCTCCTGTGGCTGGATGGGATCTGGCTGCTCCCCGGCGGTCAGCCACACCCCGCCGAACAGCAGCACCAGCAGCGCCAGGGCTGCCGCCGCACATGAGCGCATGTCCATCCTCTCCTTTCTGTCCCAAAGCTATGCGTCCGGCGGCTGATATATGATAAAGAATAATCACATTGATAAAAAATCTTCAATTTCCTGTTGCGTAATGGCGGCATATATGGTACAGTTTAAGTGAACCATTTAACAAAGTGGGGGACAGATTAAGATAGAGGAGGAACGGCATGAATTCCCAAACGGAAAGGGCTGCCGCCATTGTGGAGCAGTATGGCTGTAAGACAGAAAATCTCATCGCCATTTTGCAGGACATTCAGGCAGCGTATAACTACCTCAGCGAGGCAAACCTGACCCTGGTCGCGGAAAAGTTGGGCATCAGCGTGTCCAAGGTATACAGTGTGGCGACTTTTTATGAAAATTTCTCTCTGGAGGCCAAGGGGCGGCACATCATCAAGGTATGCGCCGGAACGGCCTGCCACGTGCGCAAATCCGGCCCCATCTATGACGCCATCTATGAGTATCTGGGCCTGAGTGGCAAGCGCAAGACCAGCGACGACGGACTGTTCACCCTGGAAACGGTGGCCTGTCTGGGTGCCTGCGGTCTGGCCCCGGTGATGACCGTGGACGGTGAGGTACACGCCAAAATGACGCCCACCAGCGCCCTGGCGCTGCTGGAGGACATCCGGAAGAAGGAGGCTGCGGAAGAATGAAGCTGACCCGTGAAGCGTTCTGCGAGCTGCGCAGCCAGGCCCAGCGGGCCCTGCGCCAGAGCAAGGAGATCCCCTCCGTGCTGATTTGCGCCGGTACCGGCTGCATCGCCGGCGGCGCCATGAAGATCTATGAGAATTTCCGCAGCGAGTGCGAGAGCCGGGGCCTGCCGGTGTATGTGGGCCTGAAGCACGACAGCGAGGAGGAGAAGAGCCTCCATGTCAAGATGAGCGGCTGCCACGGCTTCTGCGAGATGGGCCCCCTGGTGCACATCGAGCCCATGGGCATCATGTACATCCACGTCAAGCCCGAGGACTGCCATGAGATCCTGGAGAAAACGGTGCTGGGCGGCGAGATCATCGACCGGCTGGTGTACCGGCTCAACGGCGTGGCCTATCCCCGGCAGGAGGACATCCCCTTCTACAAAAAGCAGAAGCGCGTGGTGCTGGAGAACTGCGGCACCAGCGACGCGGAGGATATCGAGGAGTACATCGCCAAAGGCGGCTACTCCGGCTTTGAAAAGGCCCTGTTCGAGATGACGGACGAGCAGATCTGTCAGGACATCATCGCCTCCGGCCTTCGGGGCCGCGGCGGCGGCGGTTTCCCCGCCGGACAGAAGTGGGACGGCGCCCGCCGCCAGAAGGCAGAGAAGAAGTACATCGTCTGCAACGGCGACGAGGGCGACCCCGGCGCGTTCATGGACCGCTCCATCATGGAGGGCAACCCCCACTCCGTGCTGGAGGGCATGATGATCGCGGGCCTGGCCGCCGGCAGCGACGAGGGCTATATCTACGTCCGCGCCGAGTATCCCCTGGCCGTGTCCCGGCTGAAGACCGCCATTGCCAAGGCGGAGGAGCTGGGTCTGCTGGGTGAGAACATCCTGGGCAGTGGCTTTACCTTCCGGCTCCATGTCAACCGCGGCGCTGGCGCTTTCGTCTGCGGCGAGGGCAGCGCCCTGACCTCCTCCATCGAGGGCAAGCGCGGTATGCCCCGGGTGAAGCCGCCCCGCACCATTGAGCACGGCCTCTGGGGCCAGCCCACGGTGCTGAACAACGTGGAGACCTTTGCCAACGTTCCCCTGATCATCCGCAACGGCGTGGACTGGTACCGGGGCATCGGCACAGAGAAGAGCCCGGGCACCAAGGCCTTCGCCCTGACGGGCAACGTGGTAAACACGGGTCTGATCGAGGTGCCCATGGGCACCACCGTGCGGGAGGTCATCTTCGACATCGGCGGCGGCATTCCCGACGGGAAAAAGTTCAAGGCCGTGCAGATCGGTGGCCCCTCCGGCGGCTGCTGCTGCGCCAGCGACGAGCACCTGGATCTGCCGCTGGACTTCGACTCCCTGAAGAAGATCGGGGCCATGATCGGCTCCGGCGGCCTGGTGGTCATGGACGAGGATACCTGCATGGTGGAGACCGCCCGCTTCTTCATGAGCTTTACCCAGAACGAGAGCTGCGGCAAGTGCGTTCCCTGCCGGGAGGGCACCAAGCGGATGCTGGAGATCCTCAACCGCATCATCAACAACGAGGGCAGCATGGAGGATCTGGAGCTGCTGGAGAGCCTGTCCAACACCATCACGGAGACGGCCCTGTGCGGCCTGGGCCAGAGCGCCTGCAAGCCCGTGCAGAGCACCCTGCGCTATTTCCGGGACGAGTATCTGGCCCATGTGGTGGATCACCACTGTCCCATCTGCAATGGCCGCAAGCGCTCCCTGCGCATCATCCCCGAACTGTGCAAGGGCTGCGGCAAGTGCGCCAAGAACTGTCCCATGGAGGCCATCACCGGCCAGATCCGGGTGCCCCATACCATCGACAACAGCAAGTGCATCCACTGCGGCGCGTGCTGGGGCGCCTGCCCCTTCGGCGCCATCGACGCCATTGAGGAGGAGGGCTAAGCCATGGCTAAGGGTATCATGATCGTAGACGGCCAGCGGGTGCCGTTTGACGGGGAGAAGAACGTCCTCTCCGTGATCCGCAAGGCGGGTATCGATATGCCCACCTTCTGCTACTATTCGGAGCTGTCCGTGCACGGCGCGTGCCGGATGTGCATGGTGGAAAACGTGAAGACCGGCAAGATCGACGCCTCCTGCTCCATGGAGCCCCGGGACGGCCTGGAGATCCGCACCAACACCGCGAGGTTGCTGAAGCACCGGCGGATGATCCTGGAGCTGATGCTGGCCAGCCACGACTGCAGCTGCACCACCTGCAACAAGAGCGGCAACTGCCGCCTGCAGGCCCTGGCCCAGCGCTTTGGCGTGAGCCACGTCCGCTTCCCGGACACCCGGCCCCAGTATGAAAAGGACTACAGCAGCCAAGCCATCTTCCGTGACCCCAACAAGTGCATCCTCTGCGGCGACTGCGTGCGCGTGTGCGAGGAGCTGCAGGGCCAGGGCATCCTGAACTATGCCCACCGGGGCAGTGAGCTGCAGGTCATGCCCGCCTTTGACAAGAAGCTGTCGCAGACCAAGTGTGTGGGCTGCGGCCAGTGCGCCGCCGTGTGCACCACCGGCGCCATCACCGTGAAGAGCCAGATCGGTGAGGCCTGGGCTGCCCTCCACGACCCGAAAAAGCGGGTGGTGGTGCAGATCGCCCCGGCGGTTCGCGTGGCCTTGGGCGAGGAGTTCGGCCTGGCCGCCGGCGAGAACATCCGCGACAAGCTGGTGACGGCCCTGAAGATCATGGGCGTGGCGGAGGTGTACGACACCAACTTTGCCGCCGACCTGACCACCATCAGCGAGGCGGAGGAATTCCTGGCCCGGCTGAAGAACGGCGGCCCCTTCCCCATGTTCACCAGCTGCTGTCCCGCCTGGGTGAAGTATCTGGAGCTCAACGATCCCAAGTATCTGCACAATATCTCCACCTGCAAGTCCCCCATGGAGATGTTCGCCGCCGTGCTGCGGGATAAGTATCGCGAGAAGGACGCGGCGGACGGCCGGAGAACCTATCACATCGCCATCATGCCCTGCACCGCCAAGAAGATGGAGGCGGCCCGGGAGGAGTTCATGCAGGATGGCCAGCCGGACGTGGATCTGGTCATTACCACCCGTGAGTTGGTGGACATGATCCGCGAGGCGGGCATCCAGCTGACGGAGCTGGAGCCGGAGGCCCCGGATCTGCCCTTCGGCCTGGGCAGCGGCGCGGCGGTGATCTACGGCGTCAGCGGCGGCGTAGCGGAGGCCGTGGTGCGCTATTGCCTGCCCGACAAGAGCAGCGGCGCGTTGCAGAGCATCCGCTTCACCGACCTGCGGGGCGACGGTGCCATCCGCGAGGTGAATCTGAACGTGGACGGCCAGGAGTTGAAGCTGGCCGTGGTCAACGGACTCATCCACGCCAAGGAGCTCATTGCCGACGTGGAGGCCGGCAAGCGCTTCTACCACCTGGTGGAGGTCATGACCTGCCAGGGCGGCTGCGTGGGTGGTGCCGGACAGCCCTACGGCCTGACGGCGGCGAAGAAGAGCCGCGGCGCGGGCCTGTATGAGGCGGACTCCAAGGCCCTGTTCAAGCGGGCGGAGAAGAACCCCATCGTCACCCGTCTGCTGGAGGAGTACGGCCCGGAGCGCTGCCACGAGCTGCTGCACGTGCACTACGGGAAATAAAAGCAGAAATAAGCGCAAAAAAGAACCGCCGGGAGGCGGTTCTTTTTTGCGCTTGTCAAAGAACCCCTGTTTTCGCAATGCGAAAACAGGGGTTCTTTGACAAGCTGAAACACCCCTTGTCTGAAGGACAAAGGGTGTTTCTTGGTGGAGACTGCTGGACTCGAACCAGTGACCTCCTGCGTGTGAAGCAGGCGCT
>CAZUYE010000054.1:0-11579 GCA_964624925.1 uncultured Oscillospiraceae bacterium
ATACCCCGACCGATAAGGTCGGGGTAGGGCTTCGAGGTGTTCTACCTTATCGTAGTAACACGATTCTCTCTCGCAGTGGTACAAGAGATATTTCTATCATACTATACTTTCCGAAAAAGCCAACTGTTTTCTGGATGAATTTGGCAAAACGGACAGAGCCCTACTTATCCCCATCAAGAGAAATTCTTGACGGGGAATATATGTCCCTGATTTTTGTTGGATTTATATGAAAAAATCTTGACTTGACAGGGCAAATATGCTATAAATACAGACAGATTCCGGCCATTTTGGGGCTGGGATATGGAGGGGCAGGCCCGAAGTGCGTGGGCTGTCCTGTATTGGCGTGTTTCGGAGGAGGTAGGCAGCATGACCGACAAGGAACTCAGGCATCTCAGCCGCAGCGAGCTGCTGCAGATGATGGTGGCCCAGGGCCGTGAGCTGGAGGAGCTGCGTACCCGGCTGGAGCGCACGGAGACGGCGCTGCGCCGCCGAGAGATCGCCATGGACCGCTCCGGCAGCATCGCGGAGGCGGCACTGCAGCTCAACGGCGTGTTCGACGCCGCGGAGGCGGCCTGCCAGCAATACACCGAGAACATCCGCGAGCTCAGCGGCCGGCAGCAGGAGATCTGCGACAAGATGGAGCGGGAGAGCCGGGAGAAGGCCCAGGCTCTGCTGCAGGAGGCCCAGCAGCGGAAGGAGGCCATGGAGCGCGAGACGGCGGATCGCTGCCAGGCCATGGAGCGGGAGACCACGGCGCGCTGCCAGGAGCTGGAGCGCCGGGCCCAGGAGGCGGAGAGCCAGGCTCAGAACGCGGCCCAGTCCGCCTGGGAGAGTCTGTCGGCTAAGCTGGCGGCCTATTGCGCCCAGCGTCAGGAGCTGACGCAGCTGCTGTCTGCCGCCATGAACGCACACAAGCGAGGCGCCGATGACTAAGCCGACGGAGCGCCCGACCCTGGCGCAGCTGGAGGCAGAGCTGAAGCGGGTGAATTACCGGCGGCGCTATGGACGCGTGCTGCGCAGCACCATCTACAGTCTGGTGGTGGTGGCGGCGCTGGCCGTGCTGGTGGCCACCATCTGGATGCCGGTGCTGCAGATCTATGGCAGCTCCATGAACCCCACGCTGACGGAGGGGGACATCGTGCTGTCGGTAAAGGGCACCGATTTTCAGCCCGGCGAGCTGGTCGCCTTTTACATGGGCAACAAGGTGCTGGTAAAGCGCTGCATCGCCGGGCCGGGCCAGTGGGTGGACATTGACCGGGACGGCAACGTATATGTGGATGGCGAATTGCTGGACGAGCCGTATCTGACAGAGAAGGCCCTGGGCGACGGCAATATCGAGATGCCCTATCAGGTGCCGGAGAGCCGCTGGTTCTGCATGGGCGACCAGCGGGCCACGTCGGTGGATTCCCGTCACGACTCCGTGGGCTGCATATCCGAGGAACAGATCGTTGGGCGGATCGTATTCCGCATTTGGCCCCTGAACCTGATCGGGGCCCTGTAAGAGTTGCAAGAGTTAGGGAGGCTGGTGAAGCGCCATGAACCTGCAGGAGGCAGAAAAGTACACACAGCGGCGGCATCGCCGGCGGCATTGGCACAGCGTACTGGCCTGTCTGGCGGCGGTGGTGGTATTTTGCACCACCTATGCCCTGATCCTGCCGGCCATTACCATGAACTGGGCCTGTGGCCTGGAGGCACATACCCACGGCGAGGCGTGCTTCGATGAGCAGGGCGCGCTGAGCTGTGGCCTGGCGGAGCACAGCCACACGGACAGCTGCCGCGTGGCCAGCCGGGAGCTGAGCTATGAGGACGCGGAGCTGCGCATCACCGTAACGGTGGAGAGCGACGAGCCCCTGCCGGAGGAGCTGAGCCTGGTGGTGGAGACGCCGGAGCCGGCGCTGCTGCTGTCCGGCGAGGAGGAGCAGCAGGAGGGACAGTGGTTCCTGCGTCAGCTGGCGCTGTTGTCCGGCGGCGAGGTGCTCAGCGGCGAGAACTACCGCATGACCGCCCGGGTGCAGGTGAAGCCGGAGGCGCTGGCGGCGCTGATGGCGGAGCTGGACACCGCGGAGGCCGCGCCGGAGGCGGAGATGGGCATCGAGCTGGGTCTGTATCAGCTGGACGACGAGCTGGGCCTGCGGCAAATGACGGAGCAGCTGGTGGCGGCGGACGAGACGGCGGAGCCCATGGAATTCACGGTACAGGATGGCCTCCTGGCCCTCCGGGCATCTGGCACCCCCAACCCGTCCTACACCGTGCAGTATTACGCAAACATCCCCCGCTTTACCGAAAACGGCAGCTTCTCGCTGACGGTGATCGATACCAGCGGGAAGAATCTGCCGCAGAACAACAGCACGCTCAAAACAAAAAAAGTCGGGCTGAACAAAACAGATCAGAAGACCGACCAGAACAACGGCGACGACTCCTACTTGTACACGGTCAATACGGAGATAGAGCTGACGCAGATCTATACCGACAATACATATCAGTATTACAAGGCCCCCAACACCTCCTATGTGGACAAGCTGATGGACAACAACAGCTATGAGATCAGCCAGGTGTGGGTGCTGAAGGACGGAAGTTCCCCCACGAGCACGGATAAAAACGACTGGGCGGTATACAATCCGTCGGAGGTGCACTTCACCAACCGGGAAATCCCCGGCTATGTGCACATCAAAGAGGGAACGGTCATCCGCCTGATATACAACACGCAGGATGCATCGTTCACGGCCCCGGCCAACTTCTATGACTATGATATTACCAGCGGACTGAGCGCCAGCAGCCGCTGGAAGAGCGGCACCACCGGCATCAACAGCGAGAAGAATTACGGCACCAGTGCCAACGGACAGACCTGGAGCACCTATAATAACGTATTGGCCTTCGGCAACGTCAACTGCGGCACTGGTATGGGTAATTCAAAGTTTGCCAACCGTTACCTGAATAAGTACAGTACAACGGGAATGACGGGTGTTCCGGAGCAGTACGGCTGCACCTTCGGCCTGGCCAAGAGCCTGAATACAACCACGGGACAGATCATTTATAACGAATGGCTGGTGACACCCGATCTGTTCAACGAGGGCACGGCAGTGGGCAAACACAGCTATGAGGGCAGCAAGCTGAACTTCACCCGTGTGGGTGACACCTATACTCTGTCCTCTGCGGAGCTGTGGGAGAACGGCACCCGCCTGGGAAGTGTGGAGAATCTGCAGCAATTCTTCAATCCATCAACCTACAAGGGCCTGATCTATGATGGCAATTACAGTTCAAAGAATACCAAATCGAAGCTGATTTTCACCAACAACTTCTGGCCGCTGGATTCTGCGCCGGAGAGTAACCGAACGGATCCCCTGTTTGGAGAGTATAATAACGACGTGCCCTTCCAGGGGTATGAAAGCGCCGACAATATCAGCGGAAACTGGACAAATGAAAATGGGGAGTTCCCCGTCAGCGACGATGGACACGAGCACAACAGCTTCTTCGGCATGACCTACGCCGTGGAGTTCACCCTGACGAAGGACTATATGGGCCCCCTGGAATACTACTTCTTCGGCGACGATGATATGTGGGTGTTCCTGGATGAGCAGCTGGTCTGCGACATCGGCGGCGTTCACTCATCCGTGGGCGAGTATGTGAACCTCTGGGACTATCTGCAGAAAGATGGCAGAACGGAGAGCGAGACCCATACCTTGACCTTCTTCTATACCGAGCGCGGCGCCTCCGGCTCCACCTGCTATATGAACTTCACCCTGCCCTCTGTCAGCGGAGTGAATCTGGAGCAGAAGACCGGCAATCTGAAGGTGTCCAAGGAGCTTCAGAGCGAGACGGGCGTCGTGGGAGACCCGACATTCGGCTTCGATATCTACTTCACCGATGCCGATGGCAATCCGGTTCCGGACGATTACGCCTATACCCGCTATGACAAGGACGGGAACATCGTGGAGGAGGATCTGGTGCTCCACGAGGGCACCCAGTTTGCGCTGAAGGCCGGGGAGTATATTGTTGTCGACAACCTGCCGGTGGGACTTCAATACAGGGTCTGCGAGCTGGCAGACTCGGCTGCGGGCTACGCCGTTGAGATCAACGGCACGATAGAAGAGAACCGGACGGCGGATGGTACCATCCAGGCTGACGAGAACGTCGCGGCGTTTGTCAACGTCCGCCAGCACAATACCCTGACCCTGATAAAAGAGGTGCAGGGCATCACGACAGATCAGAAGTTCACCTTTGAGATCAGCTACACCCTCAACGGCGAGCCCGTAACCGAAACAGTGGAGCTGGCCCACAATGGCGAGCATATGCTGACACTCCCTGTGGGGACGGTGATCACCATCCGCGAGCCCAGCCACGATGGCTTTTCCCTGGGCTTCACCGGCACGGGCAGCACGCCCACGCTCAACCCGGATGGAAGCTGCACCGTTACGCTGACGGAGAACACCGTCATCACGGCGGTGAACACGGCGGGCTTTGAGCTGCCAAAGACCGGCGGCCCGGGCACCTGGCTGTATACCCTGGGAGGGACGCTGCTGCTGGCAGCGGGCGTACTCCTTCTGTATAAGCAACGCAGGAAGGGAGGCGCTACCTCCACCTGATGACCCGGCGCTTACCGATCATGTTGTATTTTATTTTTAGGAAAGGGATAAAATGATGAAACTGACGAAAAAGCTGGCCAGCCTGCTGCTGGCCCTGGTGCTGGTCCTGGGCCTGAGCACCACCGCCTTTGCGGCTGACCCTGCCTACAGCATCACCGTGAAGAACACGAACACAAGTTACACCATCAACGGCTGCACCTATTCCGCCTATAAGATCTTTGACGCAACCTACAGCGGCACCAACGTGGCCTACACGGTGGATAAGGACTTTGAGGACTTTACCTACGCGGTAGACGATAAGACCTATCAGGGCGAGACCCTGATCCAGTACCTGCAGGGTTTGGCGGATAATGCCGACGCCCTGGATGCCTTTGCCAAGGCGGCGCTGGCCTATATCGAGACGAAGGAGATTACTGCTGACGGTACGGCCACTGCTGCCACCGAGCAGGCTGTTATCGACCTGAAGGCCCCTGGCTATTACCTGGTCACCGGCACCGGTACTGCACCCGATAGTCAGACCGTGACCGCGGCCTGCGCCCTGACCACCGCCAAGCCCACCGCCGAGATCACCGTGAAGGCCGACGTGCCCTCCGTGGAGAAGAAGATCGTGGAAGGCACCACCACCGTGGATGCCAACACCGCCAGCATCGGTGATACCGTGAACTACAAGGTTACCTCCCAGGTGCCCAACATGAAGGGCTACACCCAGTATTACTTCTATCTGACCGATACCATGAGCAAGGGCCTGACCTTCAACAACGATGTGGCCATCACCATCGACGGCACGACCCTGGCTGCGGATAAATACACCGTGACTTCCACCACCAATCAGGATGGCACCACCACCGTGGAGATCGTGTTCAAGAACTTTGTTCAGTATAAGGCGCAGGCAGACAAGGACATCGTCGTGACCTACTCCGCCACTGTGAACCAGGATGCCGAGCTGGATCCCAGCATTGGCAACCCCAACACCGTGAAGCTGACCTATTCCAACAACCCCAACCTGACGGGCAAGGGCGAGGATAAGCCTGGCGCCGATGATGATAAGGATGCCCTCACCGGCACCACCCCGGAGAGCAAGGTCAACACCTTTGTTACCGGCCTGAAGCTGGTCAAGGTGGACAGCCAGGGCAAGACCCTGACCGGCGCCAAGTTCAGCATCAGCGGCCAGTCCATGAAGGTCGTGCTGGTGAATGAGGAGATCTATAAGGTGTCCGAGACCGGCACTTACTATATGCTCAAGGACGGCACCTATACGGAGACTGCTCCCACTACTGAGACCGAGGCTCAGTACGATTCCACGACCACCAAGTATGAGAAGGTCACCGTGGTGACGAAGGATACCGTGATTGAGGACTTCGTGGCCGAGGGCTATGTGGATGAAAACGGCGTGCTGACCTTCGAGGGCCTGGGCGAGGGTACCTACATCATCAAGGAGCTGGTGGCCCCCGATGGCTACAACCTGCTGAAGGATTCTATCACCGTGGTGATCACGGCTGTTGAAGGCAAGGACAGCTGCACCTGGACCGTGAAGGTGAAGGGTGAGACGGAAGATAAGGATGTCACGCTGACTGCCGATACCGATCACCTGTACAAGCTGGAAGTGGTGAACAAGGCCGGCACCCAGCTGCCCTCCACCGGCGGCGTGGGCACCACCATCTTCTACATCCTGGGCGGCGCGCTGGTTCTGGGCGCGGCGGTGCTGCTGATTACCCGCAAGCGCATGGGCCAGAAGGACTGAGCGCAAACATAAGCAAAACCTTTCACTGTGTGTGTAACTGCCATGGCCGGGGGAGCGTCCCTCCCCCGGCCTGCAGCGGCAAGGAGAGACCTGCATGAAGAAAAAAAGCCATCTGACCACCCTGCTGCTGGTGGCGCTGCTTCTTGCAGGCTTGTCCCTGCTGCTGTACCCCACAGTCAGTGACTATTGGAACTCCTTCCACCAGACCCAGGCCATCTCCGGCTATGTGGAGAACGTGGCCAAGCTGGACGAGGGGGCCTATGACCAGCTGTGGGAGGAGGCCTGGCGCTATAACCGGGATCTGGCGGCCCGGGGCGTGCACTATGCCCTGTCCGACCGGGAGCGGGCCGACTATGAGGCCGTGCTGGATGTGACCGGCCAGGGCATCATGGGCTACATCGAGATCCCGGAGATCAAGTGCACCCTGCCCATCTACCACGGCACCGACGAGGCAGAGCTGCAGGTGGCCATCGGACACCTGGAGTGGTCCAGCCTGCCGGTGGGCGGCCAGGGGAGCCACTGCGTGCTATCCGGGCACCGGGGCCTGCCCAGCGCAAAGCTGTTTACCAACCTCGACCAGCTGGAGGTGGGGGATATCTTCCTGCTGCGGGTGCTGGACGAGGTGCTGACCTATGAGGTGGATCAGATCTCCATTGTGGAGCCCCAGGATGTGTCCCGCCTGCAGTTGCAGGAGGGACAGGATCTGTGCACGCTGGTGACCTGCACGCCCTATGGCATCAACAGCCATCGGCTGCTGGTGCGTGGGCACCGGGTGGAAAACAGCGACATGGCCCAGAGCATCCGCATCACGGCGGATGCCATTCAGATCGACCCGCTGCTGGTAGCGCCCGTGGTGGCGCTGCCGATGCTGCTGATACTGCTGATACTCGTGCTGCTGCCGAAGCGGCGCGGAAAGAATGGAGGTGAGCCGGATGAAAGTATATAGACGACTGCTGTGCCTGCTGCTGACGCTGCTGTGCCTTGCGCCGCTGCGCAGCTATGCCGCCGGGGCCGTGGAGCTGAGCCACCCGGCCAGCCTGACCATCACCGCCGCCCATCAGGGCGCGGCCATCGCCGGGATGCAGTTTGATGCATACCTGATCTCCACCGTGGATGCCAGCGGCGAGCTCACGCCCCTGGCGCGCTATCAGGACTGGGCCGACGCGCTGGATATCCGCGGCCAGAACGACACGGCCTGGCAGGAGCTGGCCCTGTCCCTGGAGCGGGAGCTGGTGCTGGACGGCGGGGTGAAGCCCAGCCGCAGCGCCGTGACGGATGAGAGCGGCGTGGCCCGCTTCGCGGAGATGGCCTTGGGGCTGTATCTGGTGCGGGGCCACAGTGTGGAGCGGGACGGCTGGGTCTATACCACGCTGCCCTTCTTTGCGCTGCTGCCGGAGCAGGAGCCTGGCAGCAATGTCTGGAACTATGACGTGCTGGCCCAGGCCAAGCCGGAGCAGGGCGAGGTGCTGCGGGACTTCACCGTGCTGAAGCTGTGGGAGGACGCGTGCCATCCCGACCGCCGGCCGGGGAGCATTACGGTGCAGTTGCTGTGCGACGGCGAGCCCTATGGCGAGCCCGTGACCCTGCCGGAGGATGGCCGCTGGCAGCACACCTGGACAGACCTGCCGGTGAACCACCACTGGACGGTGACGGAGACCCGCGTGGAGGGCTATCAAGAGCCGGACATCCGGCGGGAGGGGAACACCTTCCTCATCACCAACACTTGCGATGGGGCCCAGGAGCCGGAGCCGCCGGAGCTGCCCCAAACGGGCCAGCTTTGGTGGCCGGTGCCGCTGTTGCTGTGCGCTGGATTGGCACTGCTGGCGGTGGGCCTGCTGCGGCGCAGAGGTGCGTGATGAAAAAAGGACGCATTTGCATTGCTTTGGGGCTGCTGCTGCTGGCAGCGGCCCTTTTCTTAACGGGCTATAACCTGCTGGAGGGCAGCCGGGCCCAGCGCCGCGCCGCCGCGGCGGTTCAGGCGCTGGAGCAAAAGCTGCCGGAGGCGGTGCCCGAGCTGTCCCAGTGGCAACAGTACCCGGAACTGGAGCTGCCGGTGGTAACGGTGGAGGGTCTGGACTATGTGGGCCTGCTGGAGCTGCCCGCCCTGGGCCTGGAGCTGCCGGTGCTGGATCGCTGGAGCTATCCGGCCCTGCGCCAGGCGCCCTGTCGCTATCAGGGCACGGCCTATCGTAGCGGCTTCGTCATCGCCGGACACAACTACCCCGCCCATTTCGGCCCGCTGCGGAACCTGCGCCCCGGGGACGATGTGTTCTTCACGGACATGGACGGCAACCGCTTTGCCTATCAGGTGGTGGCGGTGGAAGTGCTGCCGCCCACCGCCGTGGAGGAGATGACGGATGCGGGCTGGGAGCTGACGCTGTTCACTTGCACCCCCGGCGGCCAGAGCCGCGTGGCAGTCCGCTGCCTGTGAGCGGAGACGTAATACGAAGCGTAATAAAAAATAAGAATATAACAAAGCGTCGCGGCTGCATGGCACCCGCGACGCTTTTGATTTGGTATTCTGTCGAACGGAATCGGCGCAGACACCATGTGTCTGCGCCGATTCCTTGTAAAAGGAAACTACGGAGAGATTGTCGTTTTCGTGAGAGAAAAGTTACCGTTCCTCTCGGAAGTAGCTCAAGCCCAGACTGGCAGGAGACTGCTTTGGGCCCAGTTCGGCGGGGCCGAACCGGGGGCCCGGATCGGATGGATCCATGGTCGAAATGAATTCGCCCATGGCAAGGTTTTGCTTCGCAAAACGCTTGTGCGCGGCTGTGCCGCGGGGGAAAAGCAGCGGGAAACGTCAGCAAATGAGAAAAGTTACCGTTCCTCTCGGAAGTAGCTCAAGCCCAGACTGGCAGGAGGCTGCTTTTCCTTGTTGTTGCGGAAGCTGGAGAACACCAGCACCACCACGGTGACGATGTAGGGCAGCATCTTGTACAGCTCCTTCACCGCCATATGGCTGCCGGTGGGGATGTACAGATACAGGATGTACAGGCCGCCGAAGAGGATGGAGGCCAGCACGCTGACATTGGGCCGCCAAATGGTGAAGATGACCAGAGCGATGGCCAGCCAGCCGCGGTCACCGAAGGCGTTGTTGGACCATACGCCGCTGGCGTAGTCCATCACGTAGTACAGGCCGCCGAGACCGGCGATCATGCTGCCTGCGCAGGTGGCCAGATACTTGTAGCGGGTGACGTTGATACCGGCTGCGTCCGCCGTGGAGGAGCTTTCACCCACGGAGCGCAGGTGCAGGCCCGGCCGGGTGCGCTTGAGGAAGTAGGAGCTCAGCAGTGCCAGCAGAATGGCCAGATAGGCCAGGAAGCCATAGCTCAGGAAGATCTGGCCGAACCAGCCCAGCTTATCGGCAAAGGGCAGGGAGGCGCTGAAGTAGCTGCTGGTGGCGGACAGGGCGATGGAGGGCACCTCGCTGCCGGTGAGCTTGATGAGGGAGCCGCCGAAGAAGTTGCCGATGCCCACGCCGAAGGTGGTCATGGTCAGACCGGTGACGTTCTGGTTGGCCCGCAGGGTCACCGTCAGGAAGCAGTACAGCAGGCCCATCAGCAGAGAGCCCAGCAGGGAGCACAGCATGGGGATGCCGATGGCCAGCACACCCACCATCTGGTCGGCAGGCACGGCCTGCTCATAGAAGAACGCGCCGATTACGCCGCAGATGCCGCCCACATACATGATGCCGGGGATACCCAGGTTCAGGTTGCCGGACTTTTCGGTGAGGATCTCGCCGGTGCTGCCATAGAGCAGGGGAATGCCCTGCATGACCGCACGGGGGATGAAGGATACAATATCAAACATACGCTCACGCCTCCTTCTTTCCGGATTTCCGCAGGTGGATCTTGTAGTTGATGAAGAACTCGCAGCCGATGATGAAGAACAGGATAACGCCCGTCAGGATATCGGAGAAGGAGCGGTTCAGGCCGAAGGCCGTGGAGATCTCGCCGGCGCCGCGGCCCATGACCACCAGCAGCAGGGAGACAAAGATCATGATGATGGGATTGAACTTGGCCATCCAGGACACCATGACGGCGGTGAAGCCGCGGCCATCCACGATGGTGGTGGTCAGGGTGTGGTCCACGCTGGCCGTCAGCAGCAGACCCATCAGGCCGCACAGCGCGCCGGAGATGGCCATGGTGCGGATGATGACCCGCTCCACCTTGATGCCCGCATAGCTGGCGGTGCGCTGGCTCTCGCCCACCACGGCGATCTCATAGCCCTGCTTGCTGTAGTTCATATAGATGTACATCAGGCCCGTCAGCAGCGCCACCACCAGGATGGCCAGCAGATAGCGCTGGTTGCCGACCTGGGGCAGCCAGCCGGCCTCGGTGCTCTGGTTGATGATGCCGATCTTGCCGGAGCCCTTGGGTACCTCCCACACGATGATGAAGAAGGCCACCAGCTGGGTCGCGATATAGTTCATCATCAAGGTGAACAGGGTCTCGTTGGTGTTCCACTTGGCCTTGAAGAAAGCGGGGATGAAGCCCCACAGGCCACCGGCGGCGATGGCCGCCACAATCATGATGGGGATCAGCAGGCCGTTGGGCATCTTGTCGCCCAGGCAGATCATGCAGGCGGCCGTGGCCAGACAGCCGATAAGCACCTGGCCCTCCGCGCCGATGTTCCAAAAGCGCATCTTAAAGGCGGGGGTCACGGCCAGGGAGATACCCAGCAGAATGGCCACGTTCTGCCCGGTGGTCCAGATCTTGCGGGGTGTGCCAAAGGCACCCTCCAGGATGGTCGCGTAAATGCGCAGGGGATTCTCGCCGGTCAGGATGGTGGTCAGCAATGCGCACACCACCAGAGCCAGCAGGATGGCGCCGCCGCGAATGGCTACGTTGGTGTACCACGGCAGGGTATCGCGCTTGGCGATGTAGAAGGGGGATTTCTTATTCATCCGCTTTTTTCTCTCCTTTCACCAGCGTCATCAGGGCGCCCACCTGACGCTTGTCGGTGCTGCGGGCGTCCACCACGCCGGAGACCTGGCCGCCGCACAGAACCACGAT
The DNA here is from genome assembly GCA_964624925.1 of uncultured Oscillospiraceae bacterium. Taxonomy (GTDB): domain Bacteria; phylum Bacillota; class Clostridia; order Oscillospirales; family Oscillospiraceae; genus Vescimonas. The sequence goes on from CAZUYE010000054.1 coordinate 11,343, forward strand.
CCGGTCGCACAGCTCCAGCAGTACGTCCAGATCCTCGCCCACATACACCACGGCCACGCCCTGCATCTTCTGCTCGGTCAGCAGATTATAAATGGTATAGGAGGTGTTGATGTCCAGGCCGCGGACGGCGTAGGCGGTCATCAGCACGGAGGGCTGCTGGGCGATCTCGCGGCCCACCAGCACCTTCTGCACGTTGCCGCCGGACATCCGGCGCACGGGGAAGCTGGTGCTGGGCGT